>JAYRNN010000358.1:0-12333 GCA_041912175.1 Anaerolineales bacterium
ACCCTCGCTGGCGGATGAAGATGGCGATCAACGGTCTCGGCGCCGTGCTGACCTCGATCGTGGTGCTGGTCTTCGCCCGCACCAAGTTCTTAGACGGCGCCTGGGTGGTGCTGATCGTGATCCCGGTGTTCGTGATCACCTTTTCTGTGATCCACCACCATTATCGCCATCTGGCGGACAACCTCTCCCTGGAGCACTATGGCGCCGCGCCGCCTGCGCAGCGCCACCGGGTGATCATGCTGCTCAGCGGCGTCCACCGCGGCAGCCTGGCGGCGCTCAATTACGCCCGCACCTTATCGGATGATGTCACCGTATTACACGTCTCCGTCGATCCCGATGAAACGATGCGCGTGCGCGCTAAATGGGAGACCTGGGGAGATAACGTGCGCCTGGTGATCCTCGACTCGCCCTATCGCCAGATGATCGAGCCTGTGCTGCAATATATCGAGGAACTGGCAGCTATACGCCAGCCCAACGAATTAATCACCGTGGTGGTGCCCTATTTTGTGCCCAAACGGGCGACTGCCAACGTGCTGCATATGCAGACCGCCTCGACGCTGCGCAAGGTTCTGAGCCATACCAAGAATATCGTCATTACCGAAGTCCCCTATCAGGTGGAATAAGCATGCTTCAGCTTGGAGAAAGGAAGACATGAATATTATTGTGATTGGTTGCGGCCGGGTGGGTTCCGAGTTGGCCTACCACCTGTTCAAACAGGGCCACCAGGTTTGCGTCGTCGATGAAGACGAGAAAGCGTTTCTCAGCCTGCCGATGGATTTTCGCGGCCGCACGATGGGCGGCGATGCGCTGAACCAAATCGTATTGCGCCGGGCAGGCATGGAGACGGCGGACGGCGTGGTAGTGGTGACCAATTCCGACATGACCAACGCCGTGGTCGGCCATATCGCACAGACCGTCTACCAGATACCTTCGGTGGTGGTGGGCAATTTTGAGCCGCGCTACCGTTATATTTATGACGCCTTCAACTTGCAGGTGGTCAGCCCATCGCATTGGGGCGCCCAGCGCATCGAAGAAATGCTCTACGGCCAGGAAGCGCGCATGGTGTTTTCGGCCGGAAACGGCGAAGTGGAGCTGTATGAGCTGCTGATCCCGCCGCAGTGGGAAGACCGTCGGGTGGGCGAAGTCATCCTGCCGGAGAGCGGCAGCCCGGCGGCCCTGACGCGCGCCGGCCGGGCGGTGCTGCCCCAGGCGGATACGCAACTGAAACAGGGCGATTTGTTATTGGTCAGCGCCACGCTGGAAGGCATCCGCAGGATCCGGCGCCGGTTGGATCATCCACAGGAGGTATAGGATGTTTGTATTGATTATTGGCGGCGGCCGCACCGGCACCGAGCTGGCAAACCTGTTGATGGATCAGAACCACAAGATCCGCATCATCGAAAATCGACCGCAGATCCTGGCCAGCCTGCACCACGAGCTGCCCACCGAGCTGATTATCCAGGGCAACCCGACCGAGCCGGATGTATTGGAGCAGGCCGGGATCCGCGCCGCTCACGTGGTGGCCGCCTGTTTGGCCAACGATACGGATAACCTGGTGGTGTGCTACCTGGCGCGCCATCTCTTTCAAGTGGCGCGCACGGTTGCGCGGGTCAACAACCCGCGCAACGTGTGGCTGTTCGACGAAAAATTTCACGTGGATGTGGCCATCAACCACTGCGAAATCATGGCGCGCATTATCGAAGAAGAAGTCTCGATCGGGGATATGGTCACGCTGCTCAAGTTGAACGGCAGCGAGTATTCGATCGTGGAGGAAAAGATTGCGCCACACGCCGAGGCGATCGGGGTGGCCTTGAAGGACTTGGGGTTGCCCGAGAATTGCGTGATCGCGGCGATCATCCGGGGCACGCAGGTCATCGCCCCGCATGGCCGCAGCGTCTTCCAGGCAGGCGACAAAGTCCTGGCGGTAACAGAGCGGGCCGGCGCCGAGCGGATCAAGCAGTTGTTCTCGGGGCATTAAACCTCGATTTTTACAAACCAGGGCGGGGCTGTGCGTCCGCGTAGCATGAATGAAGTTATCGGTCAGGAAGAACTCTTCGGCACAGACGAGCTACTGCGCCGGGTAATCGAGGCCGATTGGTTGTTTTCATCAATCATGGTATTGGGTCTACCTAGCACCGGCAAGAAAAACCTGGCTTTGGTGATTGCCAACCTGACCAAGAGCCATTTTGAGACCCTTTCGGCTGTGCTGGCTAGCAAGCCAGAACTGAGAGAAGTGATCGACAAGGCAATCGAGCGGCGTAAGTTATATGGCATACGCACAATCTTATTTGTAAAGGATGTTCGTGAATAACTTAATTGAGATTAGCGTTTCACCTGGTTGATAGGCGGCTGTTCTGGAAAGAGTTCTGCCCGTTTACCATTTCTTACGGAGTAGGATATGGCAACGGCTGCAATGGCGTGTTATTCTCCATCGGTGCCGGGTAAGGATTTGGAACGATCATTTGGTTGGATGTCCTGCTCATGTTCATGACGATCAATGGCAAATAGACCATTGCATAACCATCAATTCGTTCGATGTGAATGAACCGATAAACTTTGTTGGGATAATCAAAGGAAGCAAAAGGGTAGTCATCCACGTCGGGTGTATGGCCAGATACCCAATGATACCGATTATAGGAACTGATATCCAATGACCTCACGATGATTACGCTGTGATCCCATGCTCCATCGTTCGTCCAATCATACTGAATCAAATCTCCTTCATAGGCTTGATATTGCGCTACATCACATCCTTCGGGGCCACCCGGCCAGACCCAATATTGGGTAATAACCTCGTAAAGAGGAGTCACATTATTCCAGGCATTGGCCCGATGGTTTACATCTATATAGAACCATCCCAAAGTCCCAACGCAATTATCTCCACAATCATTGTAATAAACCATCGGTGCATTGCCTCCCTCGTGAATAGCTTGAGAGACAAAATTGGTACAATCTCCTCCCTCGTCAGTAAAGTCATAATACGGCGGGCTATTGTAAGGACGAGGCGCTGTCGCCCATTGACGAGCGTAGGCTACAGCGCCATTGCGTGTGTATGAATGAATTGACTCGTCACTCGGAAGAGAACAAGTATTAGTCGTTTGCGTCCCTATATTGTCTGGTGTATGGCTCTGGGACTCAGCCAATGACTGTAATAATTCGTCTTTGGAAAACCCAGTTGCCTTTATCAGACGCCACAAGTAATCGTCATAATCATCAGAAACAATCTTCCATACACTCTCATCCTTTCTCAGAATAATTTTGTGCTGAAGATTCCGCATAGACGAAACAACTGGTTGTGTCTTGGAAGTTTCTTCGGAAATCTCGAAAACCACATCATGCCCTTCAATGACAGTCACAGCAGCCGTCTGATTGTTCATGTCAACGGATATGTTCTTGAAATCCAGGAAAAACTCATAATGGGTAAACCCAAGGTGGTTTACTTTTGCGTGTTGTATCTCAACTTCGAGCTTATCCGACTCTGAGTGGAGAAAGGCGGTACCTTCGGAAGACTTATCTACCAAAGACTCGAAATTTTCCAATTGCAGGGCACTTAAAGATCGATAGCGACTCTCAAAGTATGATTCAAGCACAATCTTTATCGAATTCTGCTCCACTGAATTACCCATATCTGGGTTTTCAGCCTTGATTTGAATTGTTCCAACAAAGAGAAATGATATTGCAATCAGCATTGTGACGATAGTCAATCTTAGATTTCGCATCAGTGTATACTCTTAGTGCTCAAAGAATTTATCGAGGGTGTCTAAACTAGGGTAGATCATATTTCCTGCTAAAATGCCACGGACTATCATGGCATCGGAGCTGTGGAGAAAGAATCAATCTTCCATTTGCCGTTTTCCTGTATTAATGTCAAAAAAAGCGTTTGTAAGGAACCACTTTCGACAGAACCTGACATATTTCCCTGTCCCCATGCCTTTATCTGTATAGCAAACCGTTTTTTATTTACGAGATCCGGTTTAGCCCTCCCTCCTTGTTTTTCAACTGCGACAAAATAAGGCTCGATTTTTATAATTTCGGCTGTCTTGAATGCTCTTTGTTTATTAGTCACATAATCTTCTAGGCTTTGAGGACTTTGGGCTGAAGAACTCAATAATTGATAAGCATCCTTATAAAGGCCATGCCCTAAAAATGTATAGTATTGGGTAATCACGATAATGCCATCATAATATCCTGAATCCTGAACAGGTGGAGTTTCTGTTGTGTTCGAAATAGCCGATTTAGGAGTTTTGGCAATAGTTTCTTCGACTACTCGTGTAGCAATATCTGTTTGCGTGACGATTCTGGTTACTTCGATCGGCTGTGGCACGAGACGTGTGACCTCAGCAGCCTGGATTTCTCCACAACTACTAGCAATAAACACAAACGTTAATAGCAAGATTACAGTCAGTATTTTGGTTTGTTTCAATGCAAAATCCCTATGGCCTGATCAAGAACGCACCTTTGATCAAAAGCGCGCTTAACATTATACATCCTGCTCCTACGAAAATCGTTGATCGCCCGAAAATCAGGCCGGTTTCTCCCGCTGATCCACGCGAAATGAGGGATTACCTCGTTATAACTCGCTGGTATTAACGACGGCATCTGATTCATCACATATGGCTTGATTAAGGGTGTGGTTTCCTCATCCTTTGACCGACCCGGCCGTCAACCCGGCGACGATATATTTTTGCAGCATGAACGCCAACAGCAAGGGTGGGATCGACCCGATCACCCCGCCGGTCGCCATCAGGCCATAATCCACCCCGAACTGCGAGCTGAACTCGGTGACGGTGACTGTGATGGTCTTGGTGTTCGAGCCGGTGAAAATCAGCGCCATAAAGAATTCGTTCCAGGCGGACAGGAATGCAAAGGCAGACACCGCCACCAGGCCCGGGCCGGAGAGCGGCAGGATGACTTTGATCAAGGTCTGGAAGCGCGTGCAGCCGTCGACCATGGCGGCTTCCTCTAATTCTCGCGGCAGGGTCAGGAAATAGCCGTGCATGATCCAGATCACGGTCGGCAGCATAAACCCGGTATACATCAGCACCAGGCCGCGAATGCTGTCCATCATATCCAGCCTTTGGAGCATCAAATAAAGCGGAATAATGATCACCACGACCGGCAGCATCTGGGAGCTGAGAATCCCCATCATGTATTTATTCTTTCCGCGGATGGGCATGCGCGCCAGGGCATAGGCGGCCAGCGTGCCGGTGGAAACACAGATGAGGGTGGTCAACGTGCTGACGATTAAAGAGTTGGTTAACCCGAGCAGGAATTTTTCGACGCCGGGCGGCAGCTCCGCGCTTCCCTGCCTGGCGCCCTGGAATAAGGCCTGGTAGCGGAACAGGGTCGGGTTTTGCGGCAGCAGGTGGAATGGTTTGGAGCTCAATTCGGCCTGGCTGGTGATACTCGAAAGGAACATCCAAATGAATGGGCCCACCACCAGCAGCAGCAGGGCGCAGATGGCCAGGAAAAAGAGCGTCCCGCTGGCGAAGCGGCGCGCCTTTCTGATGCGGTAGTGGTTGGCTGAACTACCAGCCTGCCGGCCGAGGCTTGCCATCAGTTCTGCTCCTCTTGATACAGCGCCCGCTGGTACACGATCACCAGCAAGGCGACCACGATCGTCATCAGGTATGCCACCGCCGAACCTCTTCCTAAATTCAGAGCCACAAAGGTCTTCAGATAGGTATAGAAACCGACCACCGTCGTCCCGCCGGAAGGGCCGCCGGCAGTCAAGGTGTAGATCAGGTCAAAGCTTTTCAAAGCCCAAATCGTGCGCAGGGTTAGTGCGACGAAGATCGTCGGCTTGATCTGCGGAAAAGTGATCTTCCAGAAGGATTGAAAGCCATTGGCGCCATCCACGGTGGCGGCTTCATACAATTCCTTGGGAATGGTCTGCAGCGCCGCCAGCATCAAGAGCATAATAAAGGGCATTTCTTTCCAGACATCCGCCAGGATGACCATCAGCAAGGCGCTGGCCGGGGTGCCCAACCAGACCACGTACTTGTCGATGATGCCCAGGTTATACAGGATGCCGTTCAGCGCCCCGTAGCTTGGGTTCAGGATCCACTTCCACATGATGCCGTTCACCACGCCTGGGATCGCCCAGGGCAATAAGGCCAGCATGCGCACCACGTCCCGGCCGCGGAAATCACGGTTTAGCAGCAGCGAGATCAGCAGCGAGAGGGTCAGGTTGATGCTCACCGCCCCGATCACAAAGATCAGGGTGATTTTGACGCTCTGCCAGAAAGTCGGGTCGTGAAGCACATAGCGGTAGTTATCCAGGCCGACGAAGGCATGCGTGGCTGAATTTTTGGTCAGGTCCCATTTGGAAAGGCTGATCGTGAATGAGCGCAGCAGCGGGTAAATCGTCACCACCGCGATCAACAGCCCCGCCGGTAAGATCAGCAGGATGGTGAACAGGAGATCGTTCTTCTTGCGGTTACTTAGTTTCGCCAGGCCGGTCATGCATGCATCTCGATCAGGGATCCTTGCCAGCTATGGGCGGCAGGGCCGCCCATAGCTGGCATAAGCGATCCCAGGATTGAATTATTGGTTGCGGATGCGATCGGTCTCGGTGACCAACCAGTCAACCGCTTCTTGGGGGGTCTTTGCGCCGCTGATCACGTCCTGGATGGAGGTGGCCGCAGAATGGCGCCACTCATCAAACCAGGGCACGGAGGGCACGAAATCGCCGTAGGACAACTGCGCCGCCAGGTCTGCGAAACCGCCCCAGGCAGCCGCGATATCCGGATCGGAATACAGGGCCACACGGGTGGGCATATTTGCGCCTTCGATGGCGTGGTGTTTCTGGGCTTCGGCGCTGGTCAGGTAGGTGATGAATTGCTTGGCTTCATCTTTGTGGGCGGAGCTGGTGAGCAAGCCCAGCCCGCCCGCGTACAGGTAGGCCGCGCTGCGCACGTCGCCGGCGCCCGGCACCAGGATGTAGCCAACCTTGTCGGTTACCGTAGAGAGCTCGGCGTTTTTGTTAGCCTGCGTGGCCGACCAGGTGGAGTTCAACATGAAGGCCGTCTTGCCGGTTCCAAAATCGATCAGGGTCTCATAGTCATCCAGGGCGATGCCGGCCGGGTTGAAATAGCCATTGTCGATGCCGGTTTTGAGGAAGGTATACGAATCAAGCGCCTGGTTCGAATTCTGGAAGATCGGGGCGCCGGTTTCATCGAAGAATTTGCCGCCGCGGCTCAAGACCATCGTACCCCAGTTGTAGTAGAACTCACCGGCGTACTTGGCGGAGGGGGTGAAGCAGAAATCGGCTGCCGCGGCGTCTTTGATCGTCTTGCAGGCGGCCATGAAATCATCCCAGGTGACGATGCTGGCGGGGTCCACACCGGCCTTAGCCAGGATGTCTTTGTTGTAGACCATGTGTGCGCCGCCGGCATACCAGGGCATGCCCATCAGCTTGCCGTCATAGGTGTAGAAGTCTAATACGGCCGGCGTCCAGTCCGCTTTTTGGGCGTCGGGGATCAGGTCGGTGATCGGCTCGAACCAGCCGCCTGCCACCAGCTTGACGGCATCGGCGGAGGGCATGAAGACGATATCATAACCGCCGCCGCCGGCGGCCAGGGTGGTGAGGGTCTTATTGGAGATATCGCTCCAGGCGACCTCATCGACCACCACTTTAATCCCGGTCTCGGCTTCGAACTGGGCGGCGAACTTGGCGATATTGCCGCCTTCATCGGGGCGGACTAACATATGGATGGTGACCGGCTCGGCGGCCGGCGCTTCAGTCGGCGCGGGCGCAGCGGGAGCTTCGGTCGGCGCGACAGCCGGGGCCTCGGTGGGCGCGGCGGCAGGGGCCTCGGTGGTTGGCGTGGCCTTGGGGGCGCAGGCCGCCAGCAGCATGCTGGCCATGATCAAAACAGACATTACTAGAAAAAGCTTGCGGTTCATATTCTCTCCTTGTGAAATGTTTGTAAATCAACGAAACACGAGCCTAAGCGGTTGGGAAATTGCCACCTCCTTGGTTGGGTTGTTCCGTCCCCAGGCGCAGGATCAGCCCGTAGGCGGCGCCGTACAAACCGGCGTCCGATCCGAGCTGGGAAACGGCGATCTTTACTGTCTGGCAGGAAATGGGCTGCGCGTAGCGCTCGACCACCTGCCGAACCTGCGGCAGCAGGAAAGCCGCGTGGCTGCCCACGCTGCCGCCCAGGATGACGATCTCAGGGTTTACCAGGCTGACGATATTGGCGATGCCTCGGCCCAGCGAGTCGGCCACTTCGCTAACGATCCGCAGCGCCAGCGGGTCGGCTTGTTGGGCGGCCTGGAAGACATCTTCGGCGGTCACGGTGGCGAGCTTGCTATGAAGGGCGCTCTCTCCGCCTTCCTCCTGGCGCAGGAATTGTTGGGCGCGGCGGGCAATCCCCGGGCCGGCGACGTGCGCCTCCCAGCTACCCAGGGCGCGTTCCCGCGGCGCATCGACCGGGGCGCCGGGGTCGAGCACGAACCAGCCGACGGCCCCGGCCAGGCGATCCAGGCCGCGGATCAGCCGGCCATCCAGCAGCATGCCGCCGCCCACGCCGGTGCCGATGATGATATCCACGATCGACTGGCAGCCGCGCCCTGCCCCCAGCCACCACTCGCCCAGCACGGCGGCGTGGCCGTCATATTCGATGCACACGGGGTAGCCAAAGTGCGCCGCGAGCGCGCCGCGCAGGTCCACCTGCCGCCAACCGCTGAGGTTGGGGCCCCAAATCACGAAGTCCGTCTCTGGCGCGAGCACCGCCGGGATGCCGACGCCGATGCCGAGGATTTGCCCCGACCCGGCCTCTGCCTGGGCGGCGACCCGTTCCAGCATGGAGATGACCTGGCGGATGCCGGCGGCAGGGCCATCTTGCCGCGTCTGCTCGACCACTCGGGCCAGGATGCAGCCATCCAGGGCGACAGCGCCGGCGGCGGTTTTGGTGCCGCCGATATCGACTGCCAGAACGATCTTGTGCATCTGCGCTGCTGAATGCATGGCCTGCTCGCTCAGATCCTTTGCCGGCCGAGATACAGGGTAAAACCCCGCGAAGGATAAATCGTGCGCACGCTCTCCACGATTTCAAAAGATTCGTTGAAGGTGATGCCCCTGACCACCAGCACCGGCTCGCCGGGTTTCAGCCCCAGGCGATGGGCGTCTTCGGGGATCGCCGAGGCGGCTTCGACCACAGCCTCGGTCCAGGCCGGGTAGACGCCGTAGCGCTGCTTCAGGATGGTGAACAGGGAGACGCCGGTTAACGGCTCGTGCTCCAGCCCGGCGCAGATTTTATGCGGCAGGTAGGCGTCCTGGATGGCGACCGGGCGCCCGTCCGCCGTGCGCAGGCGCACGAGATGTAGGGCCGGGTCGCCGGGAGGGATGTGCAGCAGGCCCGCCAGCGGCTCTTCCGCCGGGATGACTTCCTGGAGGAGGATCTGCGAGCTGGGTTTCAGCCCCAGCTTGAGCATATTTTCGGTAAAGCTTGTAAATCCCTGCACGTTGCGGATGGCCGGCTCGGCGACGAAGGTGCCGCGCCCCTGCTCGCGGTAGACCATGCCGCTTTTGAGCAATTCCTGGATGGCCTGGCGCGAGGTGATGCGGCTGATTTTGAGGATTTCGGAGATCTCACGCTCCGAGTCGACCTTATCGCCCGGCCTGAGCTCGCCGGCTTCGATCTTGTGGGTCAACTGCGCGGTGAGCTGCAAGTAGAGCGGGATGTGGCTGGATTTATCAAGCGCCTGGTATCTCATTTTTTACAAGTAAAGCAATCGCGGGCCGTAATGCTCCATCCAGGCCTGGTTGGAGGCTTCACTGTGATCGATGTTTGCGCTGCGATAGATCGGGGGTTCCACGCCGCGCCCGGCCAGGATTTGGGCCGTCTCGGCCACCAGGGCGTTCATCAGCGCGGTTCCCACCGCGGTAGACGTCGCCCCGACCAGCGCATCCACGCCCTGGATCGCACACACCGCGTCGCCTGGCACGCCGCAGTTATCGATCACCAGGTCGGCCACGTCCATCAGCTTATAGCCCTTGGGGTGTCGGGAGGTCACGCTGCGGCTGTGCGCCACGCTGGTCAAGGCGATCACGAACACGCCCATCGCCCGCGCCTCTTCGGCCATCTCGATCGCCACGGTATTGCGTCCCGAGTTCGAGTGGATGATCAGGCAATCCTGCGCCGTAATCTTGCTGGCGCGCAAGATCGGCGCGGCATAACCGGAGAGGCGCTCCAGGTCCGTCTCGAGCGTCAGCGGGCGCGTGTTCACGGTCAACCCCGGCGCGAAGATGGGGACCACGGGGACCAGGCCGCCCGCCCGGTAGCACATCTCTTCGGCGATCATGCCGGCGTGCCCGGCGCCAAAGACGTAGACCAGGTGATCCGCCTGGATCACACCGGCGAGCGTCTCAGCGCAGCGCTGTAAAACATCGGATTGGGTTTCGAAGGCGCGCTGTAAAATCGAAAGCAAAGCTTGGGAATAGTTTTCGGCGCTCATGGCTGCAGCCTAATAGATTTTGCGGCGGAATTCTTTATAGTGCGCATACACTTTTTTATTGTGCTGCGGGTCCGTCGAAACATTCGGGGAGACAAAGGTGGGGATGTGAACGCCGCGCTGCGCCAGGATGGCGGCCGTCTCGGCGACCAGGGCCATCGAAATCACCAGCACGGTCACCGTGGAGCTGGCGGCGACCGGCTCTTCCCAACCTTCGATATGGATGAGCGAATCTTCCGGCGGGGCGCCGTTATCGATGACGACATCCGCCAGGTCAGCCAGTTTCTTGCCGCTGGAATGCTTGGCGGGGCTGGCGCGATAGTTTTCCATTGAAGTGATCACGATCACTTTGAGGCCGCGCTCTTTGGCGTACATGGCCGCCTCGATCCCGGCGGCGTTCAAACCGCCATGCGAGATGACGATCAAGGTATCACGGGAATCCATGGCATACGAGTCGAACACGTTGGGGATGTAACCCTCCTGGCGTTCCAGCCAGAGTAACTCGGGCGTCCCGCCCGGCCCAATCACGTTGGACCACATCAAGCGCGTATCGTGGATGGGTTGCAAACCCACGAAAGACCCATAACGTGGAAACACGTCCAGGGCCGGCAAGACGGAATGGCCGGAGCCGAAATAAAAAACTGCCCGGCCTTGGGCAATCGAATTTGCCATCAGCTCGGCAGCTTTTTGAATATCGGGCATGCTATTTTGACCTACTTCAGTGATCAATTGGGTGATCTTTGAAAAATAAAGCGGTGCAGACACGATTGTGTGTTCTCCTTTACAGCAGGGATAAGGATATATTTGATTTGGTTTTCTGATTATATGGTCAGGTTGTTATAACCATTATAGCGAATTTTTCCAAAGAGTCAATACACCCCTCTCAAGTTGCGCCAAGAATGCGGGCATTTGCGAGGACCAGTTTGGCAAAGATGTGTAAGGCTGCGGCAATCCATTGCATAAAGGCCGAAGCGGCGGTCGGCCCTGCCAGGCGCGGTGGAAATGAGCGCAGCGACTGAGGCCGCGATGCGGAAAATTAGCGTTTGCTCATATTGACGATTTGGTCGGTAAAGGCGGGAACTTATTCGTAATATCTGCATCTAAGGCATATAATCAACACAAGGCGTCAATTACTGAAAGGAGTCAATCATGTCAACCTTGAAAAGAATCGTGTTCGTTGTAATCGTAATGGTTACCATTGGCGCGGCTGTCTTCGGCGGCTGGTCGCAAGCGTCCGCAGCAACAGAACGGGCCGCCTCAATGGTCAAAAAGGTCGTTGGCGGCAAACCGTTTGATATTTATGTCGGGGACGGCGGGATGAGCAGCCCAAATTCGATGTATAACACTCAGCTCAAGCTTGGCCGCACGGCGCCATATAACCGCTCATTCGGCGATAAGCGCTTTATCAACCGCTGGATCGATATCAGTGTTGTCGATGATCCTGTGACCAATTCACGACCAATCGTCGGGTTGGTTTATGTTTATTTCAACCTGGACCGGCAGACCCGCCCCCTTTGGGATTCTGGCGAATTGAAGATCTACTATCTGGATGCAAAGCAGGGTAAATGGACGGAATGTGCGGCGAATACCTTGCTGCCTGCCAAGAATGATCCCTTGGGCAGAGTCGCTTGTGTAGCCACGCGTTTCGGACGCTATGCGTTGGCGACAACCGGAAAATTGCCGCAATAAACGGTGCGGAGATCGCTCGATACCGCGCTAACAGCAATTTTATTAAAGACTCAAAAAGGGGCTGTCCTAAAAGTAAAGGGCAGCCCTTCACTTTTTAACGAAAGCATGATTCAATCGGGGAATGAAAAGAAAAGAAACCGCCCCAGTGTTCAAGCCCTATGTAATGGATCAGATGGCGTTACT
>JAYRNN010000359.1:0-13750 GCA_041912175.1 Anaerolineales bacterium
CCCAAATGCAAGAATCCACACATCTCGCTTCATCGGAGCGCCTATTTCTTAGTTCATTCAGGATTTGCATCCACCTTCAAACTCAATCCCAGGCGTTGGTGGGCTCCATCGACGTGTAGCACCCGCACCTGGACACATTGTCCCTCTTGCAGGATGTCGGCCGGCTGGAGTTTGACACCCTCGCATTCCATCTCAGAGATATGGATCAATCCATCCAACCCCTCCTCCAGGCGGGCAAAAGCGCCATACGGGACGATGCTGGTCACCACCGCCTCGGTCACCTGCCCGGGAAAATACCGGTTTTCGGCTGTTTCCCATGGGTTTTGGAAAAGGCGCTTGAGGCTCAAGGCGATGCGCGCACGTTCGCGATCTACCTGGATTACATATACCCCTACTGTCTGCCCGATCTGGACAACGTCAGCAGGGTGATGCACGCGCCCCCAGGAGATTTCAGAGACATGTATCAGGCCTTCCACCCCGCCGAGATCAACGAACACGCCGAAATCCGTGATATTGGTCACGGCGCCGCTGACGCAGTCGCCTGGATGCAATCGTTGCAGCAACGAGTTACGGGTCCCGGGTTCGGCCAGGGCCGCTCGCTCCGAGAATACTACCCGGCCGCGCTCTGGATCACATTCGATTATCTTTAGATGTAAGGAATGATCAAGGTAGTCGACCAGCCAATCATCTGATTCGCTGATCTCGGTAGGCGCATCGACCAGGTGCGAAACGGGCACAAACCCTTGCAGGCTCTCGCCACTAACGAGCAACCCACCGCGGTTGTAGTTGGTCACCAGCAAGGTCACCATCTGGTCGTTTCCATATATATACAGAGCTTTTGCCCAATCTACAGCCGGCAAATCAGCGGCGGTACGGCGATTGGAAGGCGCGGAAAAATGGTTTGGGCGTTGGTTGGCATTCGGCGTTGCAGGCCTGCGCGTGGAAGCAGCGTTGATTTTCGCTTCATCCTCCGCCATGATCGCCTCCCACCACGATTCGTCCTGTGGGGGCGGTCCCGATTGAAATTCTCGGTAATTTATTTGTTTCACCATTAAGTCCACCTCGCTTATTAATGGTTTGGGTACAAATCTTAGTCTTTTATGATATCGCCTGTCCTTGACGGGCTTGTTTTTCCATCTCGACAATCGCAGTCGCAACTGCCTCTATTGCTACTCTTTGTTTTCGGTATAAATCAGCTTCTGACATGGCCAGGCGCATCGCGATTTCACGAACTTTACGGCCTTCCAAAAATTTCATCTCCAACAAGTTATACATGAGCCATTCTGTCGTGAAGCGTCTTTCACCCTCCGGCCGGGTTTGATCGATCGCTTTTCGTAAAATCGCGCGCAGAGCATTGGCGGGCGACTCTTCGCCAGCGCGCATTGTCTGCCGGACGACCTCTAATTCAAGGAGCGGACTTTGGGTTAGCTTTGGCCCCCCCCAATAGTGGGTCAGAGCTTCTTTCACCCATTGCGCGAGGTCGCCGTTTTCTACAGGTATATCCTGTGTAATCAGCGCTTTGCTGCCTTCATAACGGCTGGCAGCTCGTAAGCGCTGGATCATCTCCACCTGCGGCGTGAGAGCTTCCAGGCTGCTGAATACCTGCTGCTGACGGAGGCGATCTCGAAGTGCCAGAGTCGCCCGTAGTGACAGGATGGTCAGCGCCTCGGATTGTTCGGTATCCAATTGCTGATCGGGTTGCCGGGTGATCCCCAGTAACCCCAGCAGGCTGGGGTGGTTATTCTCGTCCGGGTCTTGCAAGGGGACCAACCAGTAATCGCCCCAGGTGAACATTTCGCCCATCCCATTGTTCGCCGCGGTTTCGATCATGTTCACGGACAGGTCTTCTTTTGCAAGCGAGGCATCGCCGCCAACGGTCACCAGCATGTCGACGCCCTGAGCCCCAAGTGTGGCGATAAAAGCCTGGGAGGTTTGGACACGATCGCATACCGCCACTAGTACACTCTCCAGGAACTGGTGCAAGTCGCTGGAGGTGAGCAAACGTTCCTCGATGGTCTGCAGTAGTTCAACGTCGGCCCGATCTCGCCCATAGAATAGCCGGCGTTCCCAAATTGGGGCCAACAGCGTGATCAAGTGTTCCAATATTAATATTGAAGCGACCATTACCACCGGTGCAAAGGCGGCTATATCGACTCCGAACAAACCGCCATTGCGACGCGCCAGCGTGGTAACCATCAGAACGGTTGAGGCAGTTACCGGGCCGCGCATCAGCCATTTAAACATGCGGCGTTTGACCACCCGGTCTGGCCAGGGTACACCGAAGAAAGCCACTGCGTAAGCCATCAGGACCAGCAAGATTGAGATCAGTATATTGCTTATGTTGACTGCGATCCAGAACAACAGCGGGTGGCCTGACGCAAACGAGGGTATATAAGGCAAGTAAGGGAAGGACCCCAAAACGGGGGCGAGTGCGCCTAAAATCAGGTAGGTCATCCGGCGCCGGCTGGCGCTGGTGGCGCTACGCTGGTAAGCGCGGTAGAAGTTTGCCCATGAAACAACCATGATGACCATCGAGCAAAGGAAAAAAATGTCGATGACCACCGTGCGGCTGAGATATGGCGATGGATTCATTACCAATGGGCCAGCCAGCCAGCCGAATGGCAAAGCGACCAGAAAGACCAATGAGATCAGGTAGACCAACCGGACTGCCAGTCGCCGGCGGCCACGCGATGGGCGTCCCGTGGTAGCCAACACAGCGTCCGAGAAATGCAGGTAGGCGGCCGGTAAAAAGATAATCCCTGGCCACTGCACCAACAGCCAGAACTCAATTTGAGCCGCTGTCCTTCCGACGCTCCCGATAGCATCCCCAACATAAACAATCACCATGCAGAGCATGATTATGGCGAAAGAGCGAGCGACACGATCGCGCAAGTTAAATGAAAGGGCGTAGAGCAACAATGAGAAAGCCGTGATGGCAATCCCGGCAGTGAGAAATTCGTTGAACGTCCGAAGGGCGTTTACCAATAAGTCATACATAATCGTGCGCTTAAGCTGCTTGCGGCGAAAACAATCTTCCTAACGTAAAGATGTTGCAAAAAACAAAGCAATGTCGTGGTTGGCGTAATACCGGTCATTATATCCACAGAAGTCAAAGCCCAACTTCTCGGCAAGCTTAATGGCCGGATAATTTTTAGACTGCATTTCCAAGACCAGGTTTCTACACTCGTGTTGGATGCCCCAGGCCTGAGCTGAAAGCAGTAAAGCGCTGCCAATGCCCTGGCGACGTAGGCGGCGCTTGACCACCAGGTCGGTGATCCAGGTCGTCAGGGGAGCTACCCCCAACATCAGGCTGGCATAGCCGACCGGTTCGCCTTCCAATACGGCTGCCAATAGGCCATCGCGCTGCTGCCACTCGCCAGCCAGGGTTTGATGGTCGCGTGGATATTCTACGCGCACTGAGCGAGGCAAGTGGATCTCCCGAAAGCCGATTTGGATCTGGCTGGCCTCGCCGAGGCCGCTTTCGCTGCGGCGGATCTCCATTTGCCAGGCATAGTCACTGGTATAGTTGTGTTCCAGGGCAATTAAACTGGGAATATCGGTTTCAATCACGGGGCGGATTTCAATTTGTGGCATATCAGGCTGCACCTTTCACGGACCGGCGGTAGCATTTGGAGAACGGATGACGCGCACCTGCACGACACAGGCTGGGGAGAGGCGCGCCTGGTTATCGACGACTACCAGGCCAAGCTGGTATTCTCCTGGGCTAAGGCGGCGCGTGTCCCAATCACCCAGCTTGCCTTGCTGGATGGCGATATTGCCAGCTTGCAAGGTAAGCCAATTTGGGTCATCTGGGAGTTTCATCTCTAGCTTGTAAAAACCGAAATTGGGGATAGAAGCGCTGCCCAATATTTCTACGACCTCGGTTACTTCTTGACCATTGAGCGGGGAATTAATTTCGATTTGACCGGGCACGCAGCCGCTGGGTTGGGTCGCCTGAGCCTGCTCGAGAATCGCGGTTGGAATTTCGCTGCCCGGCGTCTCAGCGACTCCAGGAGCGCTGGTAGGCGTCTCGGTCACCAGTAAGCTTAAGGTGGGAGTCGGGATCAGGTTCGCCTCCGGCAAACTGGGGGCGACAAAGGAAACGAGGACGAATTCGGCGACTGCCATAACAATCAATAGCACCAACACAACCGCAGATTGATTAAGCCGGCCCTGCGCATTATCGCGTTCTAATCCAAAGCTTGCTCCGCGTAACTCTTGCCAGGCCAGCACGAACTTGCGGATGAAAAACAAACCAACCAACCCCAGGAAGACATATATCCAAACCTCAAAGGCGCGAAAAAAACTAATCGCATCTTCCATGCCGCTCCAATGTCAGGAGATCTACCAGGCTATAACTATAACCGGCGCAAGACGCCCCGCACCAGCGTTTCAAGCTTGGGGACGATCACCTGGCCCGCGGCCAAGACTTCTGCATGCGTGGTCAAAGTATTCCCGTCCAGGTTGGCTTTGTTGCTGATGCCAGACAGTCCCAAGACGCGCGTCCCGGCATGGCGCGCCACAATCGTCTCGGGGACGGTCGACATACCCACCGCGTCCACACCGTTACCGCGTAAGAAGCGCAGGTCAGCCGGTGATTCAAAGGATGGCCCTGCCAGGCAGGCATAAACCCCCTGGCGCAGGTTGATCTTCTCACTAATGGCGATTTGCTGTACCATTTGGGCTAATTCTCGATCATAGGGTCGACCCATATCTGGGAAACGGGGGCCAAGTTCTACCAGGTTCGGCCCACGCAGCGGGCTCAGACCAGCCATACCAATCAGGTTTAAATGATCGCTGAGCAGCATCACATCGCCTGGCTCGAATTCTGGATTAACGCCGCCGGCCGCATTCGTGACAATCAAGATTTCAATCCCTAACACTTGCATGACGCGCACCGGCAGGGTGATTTCAGCCATGCTGTAGCCTTCATAGTAATGCAGGCGTCCCTGCATCATCACCACGGACTGCCCTTCCAATTCTCCGAAGACAAACTGTCCGACATGCCCTTCCACAGTCGAGACCGGGAATGCCGGCAGGCTGTTATAAGTGATATTGACCGGATGGTTAACCACAGCCGCCAGAGAACCCAGGCCGGAGCCGAGGATCAAGCCGACTCTCGGCCTCTGCGTCTGGTCGGCTGCTGAGGCCGGTGCGCTCTCTAGCCGGCCCCGGATGGCTTCCGCAATTTGTGCAATTTCAGCATAGGTGAAATATTCGTTCATACCAATCCTCGTTTAAATTAAAAACAAGGTTTTTACAGCTAGACGATGTAAAAACAACCCACCATCCCCGGCTGTAAAAACCCCAGGTGAAATCAACCCCGACCCCCGATAAGACTCGGCAAAGTAAACAGCCCTCCCGAAGATACCAATCAAAGAACCAACAAGCACACCCTGTGAATATTATAACATGTGTAGAACATTAAAAGGTTTATCTTCCTTTCAAAGCGCTGCTGCAAACGCTGCCACAGTTTCAGAAATATCTGCATCACGGATCCAACAATGAGTCACCAGGCGAAACTGGCGCACGCCTACGTCGCCAACCAGTACACCGCGTTTTTTCAGACGTGCAGTCACCAGCTCTGCATTCAGGCCGGTCTCGGGGGACAGGCTGACGAAGACCATATTGGTTTGAGGCATTCCCAGGTCAAGTGTGAGCCCTGGGATCCGCCCTAAGTCTTCCGCCAGGCGGCGGGCGCGGGCATGATCTTCTGAAAGGCGATCGATCATTGTCTCGAGGGCAACGATTCCAGCCGCAGCTAAGACGCCGGCCTGGCGCATACCGCCGCCCAGCATTTTGCGGATGCGGTGCGCCCGCTGGATAAAATCTCGCTCGCCAACGATGACCGAGCCCACCGGAGCGCTCAACGCTTTGCTCAGGCAGAAAGTGAGCGAATCGGCCGGGGCCGCCAGCGTGCTGGCAGGCTTTCCAAGCGCAATGGCTGCGTTAAAGATGCGCGCCCCATCAATATGCAGCTTGAGATGATTTTCATGCGCCAGTTTGCTGACCGCCTTAATATAATCCGCATTCAGGACAACTCCACCACAGCGGTTATGGGTGTTCTCCAGCGCGACCAAACGAGTGATCGGATCGTGGACGTCATCAGGACGGATCGCCTGGTAAATCCTTTCCAGGTCGAGTGTGCCGTCTGACTGGTTGGGCAATTGGCATGAGTGCACCCCGCCCAGGGCCGAAATGCCTCCTGCCTCGAAAAGAAACGTGTGTGCTTTGTCGCCCAGGATCACCTCGTCGCCGCGCTGGCAGTGCGCCAGGATAGATGCCAGGTTGCCCATCGTTCCGCTCGGGACAAACAGCGCCCTCTCTTTACCAAGCATATCGGCTGCCATTTCCTGCAGACGGTTGACAGTGGGATCCTCCCCATATACATCATCGCCGACTTGAGCGGTGTCCATCGCTTCGCGCATGGCCGGCGTGGGTTGGGTGACAGTGTCGGAACGTAAATCGATCATAGGTTTCTCCAAATTTATTGCAGTTCTACTTGCGTAATATTTCCAGCAACTGGGTTAATTCTGACGGCAAGGTAGCCAGAAACGTGCGGGGTGTTTTTTCGTTTGGCAAGCGGATGGTCAGGCGTTGGGCATGCAGGAAATGCCGTTGAAGCGGCAGGCTTGAATGCGACCGGCCATACACGGTATCACCCACCACAGGGCAGCCGATGAAAGCCATGTGCAGACGGATTTGATGCGTGCGCCCGGTAATCGGATGTACTTCGAGCAAGCTATGCTCTGGGAAGCTCTCCAGGGTGTGGTACTCGCTGGTCGCCTCACGTCCCTTGGCGGCCGAAACGATCGCCATCTGTTTACGTTGGCGCGGATCGCGGCCGATGGGGGCCTCAACGCGACCGCTCGGGGTTGGCGGATGGCCATCCACCAGCGCCTGGTAAACTTTTTCGACCTTGCGCGTGCGGAATTGGTCTTGCAGCCATCGATGCGCACGCTCGTTTTTTGCCAGCAAGATCAAGCCGGAGGTCTCTTTGTCCAGGCGGTGTACCACGCCTGGACGCTGTTCTCCCCCGATACCTTCCAGCTCTGGGGCATGGTCGAGAGCAGCGTTTACCAACGTGCCAGATGCATGCCCCGCAGCCGGGTGCACGACCATCCCGGCAGGTTTGTTAATCACCATCAGGTCATCATTTTCAAAGATAATATTGAGTGGGATTGGTTCTGCCAGTAGATTACTGGGAACAGCGGGCGGGATGCGCACAATGACCACAACTGGACGTTCCAATAGTTGCCCGCCTTTCTCTGCGAGCTTGCCATCGATCGTGACCTTACCGTCTTTGATCAAACCCTGCAGACGGGCGCGCGAGAATTCCGGCAGGCAAGCCACCAGAAACTTATCCAGGCGCTGGGGCTCGTTGCCTGGAAAGGACAGGCTTTCCAGACGATCACTCACCGTTCGATTGCTCGGGCGAAGCAGTGGAGGTTGGTTCGGCGCTTGGATCAGTGCTGGCCAGGCGTTTGGCCTGCTCGGTGCGCCGTTCGCGCAGCCACAAGCCCAGAATCAGCAGTACCACGCCCACAGAGATGGATGCGTCGGCGACGTTGAAAACCGCAAAATTGCCCAACGATATAAAATCTGTCACTGCGCCGCCGAATTGTAAACGGTCGATCAGGTTGCCCAATGCACCGCCCAATTGCATTCCTAACGCCAGGCGGATCAGCCAGTCCTCTTTGGGGACTTGGGGGTAGTAATAGATGATCGCAGCCGAGACGATCACCGCCAGCACGCCGAAGACAAGGCTCATGCCTTGAAACATGCCAAAAGCAGCTCCGGTGTTTTGCCAATGCACCACGCGTGCAAAGGGTAGCATCCAATCCCACGGCGCCCACACCTCCGTATAGGGCAGGCGAGTGCGGACGAGGTATTTGGATATCTGGTCAAGCGTAATAACGATTAACGCTACTGCAAACAAAGGAAGGTAATTACGTAAACGACGTTTCAAGCAACAACTCCAGGGTTAATTGATTTCTAAATTGTACCGCGAATGAATGCCGATGTGAGATATGATAGCAGCCAGGAGACAACCTCAATCATGGCCCGTTATCCCGTGCCTCTCGAAGAGATCAGGCTGGAACACATAGTGATAAATTCGCGTTTCATCGCTACTTTAGCGCCTGTATTCACGGTAGAGCAGGCTAAAGCTTTTATTGCCCGTGTTCGAGGGGAGTTTGCTGATGCCAGCCACAATGTGCCGGCTTATATCATTGGCAGCGGCACGTCTGTGATCGAACATTGTTCTGACGATGGCGAGCCTTCCGGGACGGCCGGGCGTCCGGCCCTGGCAGTTCTGAAAGGCAGCGGGTTGGGCGATGCAGCGTTGGTAGTGACGCGTTATTTTGGAGGTACGAAGCTGGGCGCCGGCGGCCTGGTGCGGGCCTATTCGGATGCGGTGCGCCAGGTCGTCGAATCTGTGCGTCGCGCGGAGCGCCTGCCAACGATCACGGTGATGGTGGAGATGCCCTACCGCTGGCTGGAACGCCTACGCCGGCTGGCGGCTGCGCATGCCGGGCGTATTCTGGAAGAGGATTTCGCAGGCGAGGTGACGGTGAGCATCCGCCTGCCCGCCGAGCGCTATCGGGGTTTCGAAGACGCGCTTCGCCAGGCCTCGAATGATACGCTCCAGACGGTCGTGGTATCGACTGAAGATGAGTTGATCCCTATTTAGGCATCCTGCCAACAAAATCAAGCTGATGGGCGATGTAAACCAGCTCTCCGCGTTCGATTTGGGCGTGGCGTGCTTTCAACCAGGCTGCGAAGCGATGGGGATCAAGCTCTGGATGGCCATGCAGTGTATCTTCAAAGAACCAAATGAGATGGTGTAGGAAATAAGCCTCGTCGGCGGGGTAAGCGCCTTGGTGAGAAAAGACCACCCAATCAGAGGCGCCTGCTGCAAGTATTTCGGCCTCTGTAGCGCGCAACTGCTCAAATAAATGCCGCCCGGTGCGACTGTCGCCGGATAACCGGCCGGCGATCCGGCGTTCGTTCATACTACGGTGATAAAGGGAGTTGACCAGCTCGTCAAAGGCAGGATCGACAGCCGGTTCGAGCACGGTCAAGTCATCGAAATTGATCGTAAAGTAGAACACCCCGGCCGGCCGCAGCAACGCGAGGATTTGCGGCAAGCTGCTTGGCAGATCTACCAGGTCCAGGAATGCATGCGCGATCAGCAGATCCCAGGGCGAGCGCGCTTCTTCCTGGCGGCGCTCGCGCCTGATCCAGTCGAATAGATCGATCGCCTCGAAGCGCACCGCGGCTTGTCTTTCGCCTCTCGCCAGCCTCAGACCATTGGGATGCGATGCTGTACTTTGGTATCCGTGAGTCTGCGCCCAGGCAGGTAACCTGGCTTGGGCTTCAACGATGTTCTCGGGTTGAGCGTCGATGCCCAGGTAATCCATCCGGCTGGCTAGATTCCATTCCAGCATGCGTCCCAGCATGACGCCAATGCCTGCGCCGATCTCGAGCACCCGGTGCGCTTGACCGTCTGCGGCAGGAGGAAGGGTATCCACCAGGGCCTGCCAGACCTGGCGGTTGAGGGCGCGATCATCGACGGTCTTTTTCGCGGCGAGGTAGCGGATGAAGGAGTATTTCATATAAAAAATTCCTGATTTGCTCGCTAGATTGTTCCCAGCTCGGTTGGGTTTTGAATCGTTGGCGGGCGGCCAGGCTTAGTTGCAGCAGGCGCGCCCGTTCACTTGCCAGGGTGGTGATAATGGCGGCCAGGGCAGAGGCGTCTTCGGTCGGAACCAGGAATCCATCTTGCCCGTCTGTGATGATTTCGCCTGCTGCGCCTGCTTTGCAGCCAATCGCCGGCAAGCCATAACTCATCCCTTCCAGGTAGGCGATGCCATAGCCCTCATACGATGACGGAACTATCAACAAATGTCCGTGGTTCAATTGGGCCGCCAGGGCTGCATCGTCCAGGGCGCCCAAAAAACGCACGCAAGCCGCCAGGGCCGGCTGCCTGGCGATGTGCTGCATTCGCCGCGCATAGCCGGGATTGGGGGTAGGACTGCCGATGACAACCAGCTCGGCTGTGCCCGCTGGCAGAAGCATCATAACTTGCAGGAGTGTGTGCAGGCCTTTGCGTGGGATCAGGTTTCCGACGAAGACCAATCGCAGCGGGCCAGGCGACCGGGCGCGTTTGCCAATTTCAGCCTCGGTGATGGATGGTTTGAAACGATCCCCCGCAGGGAGGGCGATCAATTGTGGGATGCGGAATTCATCAGAAACCACGCTTTTCACGGCTAGTGCAGTTGTGCGGCTGTTAAAAATAAACCCATCTACGCTGTTCAGATATCGCCGCTCGATCTGGGCGTAGAGCGCATTTTGCCAGGCTGGACGCTGTTCGCTGACGCGCAGGTGATGGACGATGGCAACCCGCGCCGGAGGGGCTTCAAATCTCCGGTTGAGCCAGAACAGCGAAGGATGATTTAGCTCGTCTTGCAGCAGGATATCCGCCTCGAGGGTGTGCAAGCGCTGGTGCATCCATGGCGAGAAATTGTCGAACAAGTTGCGAAAATAGCCTCGCCAGGGAAGGGAGATGATCTCAACCGTGTCGCCCTCGCGGCGTAAGTTTTCGACTAGTTTACGATCGTAAAGGTACCCGCCGGAAATCGTCTCCAGGCTGTCATAGATGACAAGGGCGATTTTCATCGGCGGTATCGCAAGCCCTAACGATCCAGCCGGTAAGCTGCCCAGGCGATTTCGTTCTCCCACAGCTTGACCGTGAGGGCGTCGATATTGGAAGCAGCGATCTGCTCCGCAAGCGCCTGGCACAGCAACCGGCTAAAGCGTTCGATACTTGGGTTGAGCGAGTCGAACTCGGGCAGCTCGTTGAGGGTCTGGTCGCGATATCGGGCGATTAATGTTTCCAGAGCATTTTCGATCTGGACGATATCCACCAGGTAACCATGCTGGTCGAGCTCTATGCCTTCCAGGATCAGCTCGAGCGCGTAATGGTGCGAGTGGAGCTGGTTTTCTGCGCCCCAATCGCCGCCGATCAGATAATGCTGGGCGATGAAATCACGTTTAACAGCTACCGAATACATCGTAGATCCTTTCTCAAAAGATCTCAATATCCTTAATTCGAAATTCTTACCACCCTGTCATGCCCTGCCAAATCTTGCAGGACCGCAACTCGGGCGTGGGGGAAGGCAGCCTGGGCCAGCTCTTTCACGCTGGGTCCCTGGCGATGCTCGATCTCTAGCAGCATCAACCCACCTGGGGCGAGGCAGGCAGGCGCTTGTTTCAGTAATCGGCGCACCAGGTCCAATCCATCCACACCTCCGTCCAGGGCCAGGGTGGGCTCTTTCTGATAAACCGCTAATTTGGGTAGGGTTTCGGTTGGAATATAAGGCAAATTCGCAACAATTAAATCAACCCTTGAACGTTCAACGATTGATGGATCGATAAGATCGGCCTGGATCAAGTCAATTCGCTCTGCCAGGCTATGTTTCAGCGCATTCTGGCGGGCGATTTCCAGCGCTGAGGTGGATAGGTCGGTCGCCAGCACATGCAGATGCGGGCAATGGGCTGCCAGGCCGATGGCGATACAGCCGGACCCGGTTCCGATGTCTGCGGCGAGCCGGGCGGCCGGATGGCTGCGTAACCAATCGAGAGCATGTTCGACCAGCAACTCGGTCTCCGGGCGGGGGATCAGCACTGCAGGGGCGACGATGAAATCAAGCCCGAAGAACTCCCAATGACCAAGAATGTAAGGCAGCGGTTCGCCGGATTGCAATCGTTCTGTAGCCTGCTCCAGCCGCTGCTGCTGTTCACTGGTCAGGCTTGCTTCGGGGTGCGCCAAGATCCAGGCGCGCGGCTTATCCAGCACATGCGCCAATAACACCTGCGCCTCGAGAGCCGGGGTGTCGCCGGCGATGCCAGGCGTAATGTTCTTTAGCCAGGTAGAGATGGTTTCCAAGTGGAAATGGAATTTACTCTTCTTCGTCCGGCCCTACCGCTGCCAGCCGGTCAGCTTCTTCACGTGTGGAAAGCTCGTCAATAAACAAATCGATGCCGCCTTCCATGACTGCCGGTAGATTGTAGGATGACAGGCCAATCCGGTGATCGGTCACCCGCGATTGTGGGTAGTTGTAGGTGCGGATTTTCTCTGATCGTTCTCCACTGCCCACTTGCGAGCGCCGCGCCTCATCTTGCTCCGAACGACGTCTTTCTTCTTCGATCTCGTACAGGCGCGCTTTCAGGATGCTCATGGCGCGCAGCCGGTTCTGAAGCTGCGAGCGTTCGTCCTGGCAGGCAACCACGATCCCGGTGGGCAGATGCGTGATGCGTACGGCGGTGGCGTTCTTCTGAACGTTTTGTCCACCCGCCCCGGCCGATTTATAGACATCGATCTTAATATCGCTATCGGGAATATTGATTTCGACATCATCTACTTCGGCTAAGACGGCTACAGTGGCCGTGGAGGTATGGATCCGTCCCTGTGACTCAGTAACCGGTACACGCTGCACGCGATGCACGCCCGACTCGTATTTCAGGCGCGAATATGCGCCTTTACCTTTAACCAGGAAAATAATTTCTTTCAGTCCACCGATGCCAATTTCACTGGTTGAAAGTACTTCTACCTGCCAACGGCGCTGCTCGGCATAGCGGCTATACAGACGAAATAGATCGGCGGCGAAGATGGCCGCCTCATCCCCGCCTGTCCCGGCGCGGATTTCCATGATCACATTGCGGCTATCGCGCGGGTCCTTAGGCAGCAGCATATTCTTGATTTCGTTTTCCAGGGCGTCGATCTGCGGTTCCAGGTCGAGGATTTCCGCCTCGGCGAGCATGCGCAGATCAATGTCATCTTCAGTATCAAGCACCTGGCGCGCCTCGTCGATGTGCGCCAGGGCCTGACGGTATTGTTGGGTTTTGGAAACGATCGGTTCTAGCTCGGCGCGCTCGATGCTGAGCTCGGCCGCCTTTTGATAGTCGTTGCCAACTCCCATTAATAATCGGTTTAATTCTTCGTAACGATCTTCGATTCCAGATAATTTGTCTAACATAAGGGTCAGGGCTTCATGATTCGTGATTTGTGATTTGGTGACAATTTTCAGGTGATTATACATTATTTTAATGGCCTGGCATTTACCAGGGCCTGGCAAAATCTTTGCATCCTCCAGTTATAATAGATGTATGTCCTCGAGGAGGAAAACGCCCATGCCGCTACGATTACATAATAAACACTGGCTTGTATTGAACGTTCTCTCAGCGCTTCTGTCGATTGCCTTGGTCGCCTGTAATATGCCCGGCCGGAGCACGCCGCCGCCATCTGGCTACGAGATGATTAATACGGCAGCCGCGCGCACAGTTGCAGCCCAGTTAACAGATATCAGCCGTCCGCCGGTAGCGACTGCCGGCTCAACGCACACCCCGGTTACGACAACCGCAAGCGCGAGCGAGACCCAGGTCACACCTGCGCCAAGCCAGCCGCCTGCGCTTACCGTGGTTCCGCAGCCGACCAAAGCTCCCCAGGCGGGCGATTGCGACCGGGCAAAATTTGTCATCGATATCACCGTGCCCGATAATACAGAACTGCAGCCTGGGGAAAGTTTTACCAAAACCTGGCGATTGAAAAACGTGGGCCAATGCACCTGGGGTGAGGATTATCAGTTGGTATTTGTGGGCGGTGAGCGCCTGGGCGCACAGGGCGAGACGACCTTACCCAAGGTGGTTCGTTCAAATGCGACCGTGGATGTTTCCGTCGATATGATCG
>JAYRNN010000360.1:0-16858 GCA_041912175.1 Anaerolineales bacterium
GAGCATGATTCCACCGTAACCTTGTTAGCTGCCGGGTGGGAATTAAAAGGACAGGCTCAGATTATTCCCCCAGGAGTGTCGCATCCCAATCTGCACCTTTTGCGCAAACCGGGTGCAGAATGGTGTATGCTCGTGCGAATTGACCCTTGCCGGTTGCAGATTCGGAGGCAGGCGGGCTGGGGGAATATCGAGACCATCGACCTCCATTCCGATTGTGGGGATGATCCACTCCCCCAAATGAGACGATAAATACTGGGAACATCAAAGAAATCAAGCCAACGCACAACGATCTTCTAGGAATATTCGCTCAATGACCGGTTGAATCCGATGATGATCAGACCACACTGATGACGACTTTTCCCTTGGGATGTACCTTCTCAAAATACCAGAAAGCTTCAGAAGTATTACTTAAGGGGTAACATCCATCGATAACCGGCATAATTTTTTCGGCTTCAAGGAGTTCTTTTATTAAGGTCAGATCATTCTGGTTGTGTTCCAGCGATACGACAAATATTTTCTGACCCCCGGTCTTGGAATTTCGTTTCCCTTTGCTCGCCGCCTGAAAGAGTTGAAACATCGAGCCACCACAGACAATATAACTTCTTTCCGATTTTAATGTTCCCACACCACCAGAAGCGCCATTTATCAAAACCTTTTGTCCTGGCTGAATCTTTCATTTATCGCGTAAACTTTGCAAGGCAGTCATCGCTGCTTCGGGAACGGCCGCGGCCTGCTCGAACGTCAGGTTGGCCGGTTTCAGAGTTATTAGGTTTTCCCTGGCACACACAAACTCGGCAAGTACCCAAAGACTTCATCGCCTGGCTTGAAATGCTTGATGTTACAACCAATTGCCTCGACTCGTCCGGCAACATCAGCCCCGAGTATCTGGTTACTGGGACGGAAAAGACCTCCTGGCATCAGTCGCATAAAAAACGGATTTGCCCGCAGCATTCGTAAGTCACGCGAATTAAGAGAGCCAGCATGAATTTGGATCAGCACTTCGTCCTCTTGCGGAACTGGTTTCACCACCTCCCGGAGCTGAAGAACATCCGGTGAACCGTATCTTGGGCAGATAATCGCTTTCATTTTTAAACCTTTCCTTTTTGCTTATCGAATAAATAGCCAATAACCAATCCAAGGGCAAGTAACCTTGGGGCATTCATTCCTGTGTCGAGCAGGAGGTAGATGGAGGCATGGGCTGGGTTTCCAAGCGCTGAAATGACCTCGATCATGACCATGACAAAAAAGCTAAGGATCAATGCTTTGAGAATGGATTTTTTACCGGGGACCCTATCAAAGAAACGAAGCAGGAAATAACTGACGCAGCATCCGATAATCAGACCGCCAGCCAACGCTTCAACCAGAGCCACAGGAAGCGAATAGATTGAGAACGCAGCTTTATACTTCGCGGTGATGGGGGAGACTGCGATTACGAAGTCAGTGATCCAGAAAGCCGCGCCTCCCGCTGCCGCCAACATAAGCAGTTTCTTTAGGAACTCTCGAGAAGCCTGCGCCTTGCTTTGACCTGTGAGTTGGGTCTCCATGGCTGTTTCCTTTATTCCAACCCGGCAGGTTTTGCCGCAACTACAGATGGATTGATTACATTGTATTGCCTTTTACACACATAGCCTATCGCGATTCCAAGGGCAAGGACCCGGATCACGTTAAATGCTGTGCCGATGATGAAGTACCGCAAGACATTATTGGTCGCGTAGAAACTTGAGGGACCCCCAAGCAGGATCGTGACGATGACCAGCACAGCGAAACTTAGGATGACAGATTTTAGGATTGGATCCTTTACTGGGATCCTGTCAAAGAAACGCAGCAGAGAATAACTGACCCAAAACCCAATGATCAAGCCGCCGATCAAAGATTCAAACAGCATTGGATAATAAGAAATTGACATGGCAGCCCGGTATTCTGCCGCGATGGGGGTTCGCGAAATCGCAAAGTTTGCGAGCCAGAAGGCCAGGCTTCCCACTAGAGTCAGCACAAACGCCTTTTTCCAGATTCCTTTTGAGTTTTTCATTTTTTCTCCTTCCTTTACTCAGGATTCACTGGCGCCTGAGGTTTCACGGTCTTGATGGAAAGCCACAAGGCCAGGGATACTTCTGCAATAAAACTGATCACCAAACAGGGATAAGCGATGATCGCAAGGTCAGGTAAGATCAAACGCTGGCAGACATAAATGAATTGACAAATGCCATCCGCGATTAGTAACACCCCAAGGATCTTTGGAAGAAAGCCCGATTTTAGAACCAGGTAACCGAGCGGAAAGAGCCAGACCCCGTAAGGCACCTGGGCGATAACGACCCCGGTTTTATATAAACCGAAGAAGAACACCGCCATCGCCTGCAGTTGATCTGGCTGGAACGTTTTGATGGTTTCAGGCCCGTTCAAGATTATCAGGCTGCCAAACAGGCAAAGTGAACTCAATAGCCAGACAGTAAAACCAGCCAGGTTGAATAACAGGAAAAGCAGAGCCAGATCTTCATTCACCGGTTTCAGCAGCACGTACAAAGCCCAGGCTGCCAAAAGGAAAAGAACGACAGAGAACAGGTTGATCACAAAACCGATGCGGAATTGGAATGCATGGGTCATGATGTGATTGACAGTGACCGGTGCTTCCACGAACACAAATTTCCCGAATAGATTGGCGATGAACGAGGCGATCATGTAAAGCAAATAAAGCAGGCCGGCGGTTTTTGCGATTTTAGAGGTTGAATTCATTTTTTTCTCCTTTTTTAGCATTTTTCTTTTTCCTTGTGATAGGCATTGGTGTGGAAAAGTCGGGGAAAATGACTTCACTGCCAGTTCATCCGAAAAAATTTACAACGCACTTACGATGAGCTGTATCCCGTAGGGAATCAAAGCGGTTGCCATCAGAATGGAGGCGCTGAGATTGATGATTTCTAGTCCATCCGGTGCGCCGACCAGCAGCACGCCGATCAGAAAGAGAGTGCTCTGCCAGCGTGGCAACGCATTGGCCTGCAGGAGACCTACCGCCTGAATAGCAAACCCCACCGGCAGGAGTAGCATTCCCCAGAGTAGTATCATCCAGCCCTTTTTGGAAAACATTGCCAGCAAGCCTGGCATCATTGCGGAGAACTTTTCTTCCGGCACGGTATCCAGTGCGCTCATGGTCAGGCACAGAGCGCCTTTGTCGGCTGCCAACAAGATGGCGCCCAAAAGGGCCAGTACCGCGCCGATCAATCCAGCCCAGGCAGCGCTACCCTGACCCAAGATTTTCATAAAGTGAATGGCCATCACGATCAGGAGCGTGGTGCTTAGCAGTACCAGGCTGTGCGCTAATTGCAACAATTTGTTCCGCCGCGCCCGCCGAATGATTTCTTCAGGCTGGAGCAGCCGCGGTCGCAGTAATCCGGGGTGAACGGCAAATGCAAAGAAGAAGATCAGAGGGAAAAGGATGAATGCTGCCCCAGTACTGATTTGTCCAACTTGTGAGATTAAATTTGGGTTCATTTTTATACCTCCGTTATTTGAATGATATAGATGAGTTTCATTTCGCTCACCGGGGGGGGTTCAGGGAGGGCTGAAGGCTCTCCCTCTCTCCCATATAGCAAATAATCTATGCCGCGCTCAGAAGCTCGTTCGTCGCTGTTTTCGCAGACAGGGAACCGACTGCAGATGGATTGACCCCTTTGGCGATCAGCCAGACCGCCAAAACTAGCTCCTGCGGAAATATCGGCAGATTGAGAAGCATCTGCACGGTACCGAAACCGGGGATGACATGGAGCATGACCAGTACGGCGCCGATGGTGACCAACGTAATGCCAACCAGCCCCCAGACGGAGAGCCAGCGCGGGACAAGCCGGTATTGATAAAAGACGGCATAATACAACAGGGCGCCGATGCACCAGAGCAGCAGCACGGCGCCATTGCTCAGCCACGCGTCTCCGGCTTTGATGATGGCGCCTATGGTCTGGAAGTAGGTTGCGTCTGGCGCGCTGGCTTTGACAAATTCCTGGCTCAAGGCCAGCAGGCCAATGGCGGCAACCCCGCCCACGATTTCGAATATGCCCTCGGCCACCCTGAATCCGACCACACCGATTGCCAGGCCTGTACTGTATTTTTTCATGATCGGATAGAGAGCCAGGCCAATCCCAGCGCAGGCGACACCCATCAGGAATACGAGGAATGACCAAATAATGATCTGGCTCTCTTTGGCTGATATCTTGAGAAGATAGTCTGGCGCATCCAGGATGGGTTTACCAATGATGGCGGCAATGGCGCCTGTTACGGTTCCGATGATAAAAAGTCCGCCTACAATCACCGCACACATTCTGTTTGAGTTCATTTTTTTATCTCCTATTGGTTGATTTTTTAACCGATGCTGTTTAAGCCAATTTACAATTTGATATCCGGCATATCCGAGCTACCGGGTTCAACAGGACACACCGAGACCAACGGCAAGCCCAAATCACGTACTTTTTTGAGCAATCCATGCAAGGCAGCCTGATCGACCACCGGGCCGGTTAAAAGCGTGTCGCCGTCCTCTTCCAGCGTGATGGTCAAGCCTTCAAACCAGTCTATCCACTGAGAACCCAAATGGCCTTTGATCCTGATCTGATAGACCACGGGTTGTCCTGGTTTCTTTTTGGGGTCGAGTTCGTTTGACATCACCTTGTACCTTTTGTGGCCGGTCATTACAGTACGCACCACTTGCTCAATGTACAAAGATAATATCCCCCACACAGTGTTAACCACCAGACACTTTAGTGTTGGTTAGTGGTGTTGTTTTTAGTTATTGAGTGGAAATGTTGCGGAAAATTGAACCTTACAGCAAACCCAGCTCGCGGGCGCGGGCTACGGCTTCAGTGCGTCTTTGAACTTGCAGTTTGTCAAAGATTATTCGATTGTGCCCTTTGACTGTATCGAGGGCAAGGAAAAGCCTTTCAGCAATCTGCCGGTTAGTGAGCCCTTGGGCGACGAGGCGGAGTATTTCCAACTCTCGCTGGCTCAACGGCTCGATCAGGGGCTGGGTAGGAGGCAATGATGATCTGTCTTCGCTCTTCCGCTGCTCAGCCTCAAAGGCCGCCAGCAGCTTGCCTGTGTAGTCTGGCATGATTTCACCCGCGGCAGCTTCGCGAAGCAGTTGCATCATGCTTGAGCCTTCGTCAAGGAACACGCGGACGTAGCCCTCCGGCTCGGCCAACGCAAGAGCACGCTGCAAAGACAAGAGAGCAGCAGGGAGATCGCCTTGGTCGCGATAAGCACTCGCCTGCAATACCAGGATTTCAATCACGCTGCCTGTCCTCCCGCCTTCTTCCGCTGCTTTCAGCAGGCGCTCCAGCAGTCCTTTTGCCTCTTGAATGGAGCCGCCTGTGCGGTCGCTCTGATAGCGGGCCAGGAGCACCCTGGCCAGGGTAATGTGATCGAACTCGTGCAAGTAGCTGAGTTCGTTTTCAACGGACAGGCCCTGTTCACGCACCCATCCCAGGGCTTCACCCAGGCGACCCTGGGCCACCCACACCCGTGTCTTCCGCGTCCTGATCGGACGCACATTCGGGGAAAAGTTACTGTTGTACAGCCGCTCGGCTTGGTCAAGCAGGTCGAGCGCCTCATCCAGATCGCCTTGTGTCTCCCGTATGCGCGCCATTGCCGCGCACCAGCGGTACGGGTTTGACAATAACCCGGCATGCTCACCTAGAGCCTGACTGGTGAGCAAGTGCTGCGTGGCGGTCTTCAGATCGTTATACTCACGGTAAAGGTCGCTCATGCCCACGTACATATCTGCCGCTCCCCGCAGAACTGGCGCGCCTGGCTCCGTCGCCCACTGCAATCCCCGCTCATATGTGGTCATTGCCTCGTGGAGACGGCCTTGCGCAACCTGTATATCCGCTAGAACAATAGCGCCGCCGATGGCGGATGAGATGTACCCGGCTCGCCGCACATTTGCCATGCCATCAGCAGTCATCCGGCGGGCGACCTCAAGATCTCCGCTCTCCCATGCGGCGAGTCCCAGCACTGAAGCTGCCCCACCGAGCATCAGATGGGCGTCCCCAGGTGTGAGATCGAGCACCCGTCGAGCGTTTTTCGCGGCTTCGGGCATGTCGCCCCGGGCCAGGGCCTGCGCGGCACGCAGAAGGGCGATCATACCCGGCAGACGGCGAAATTCCTCTTCGTCCACGACGGCCATCCCCGCCGTGTCGGCCGTCGTGTCCAGCCACCGTTCGGCGTCCCGCAGTCGAGCCTCAACGGCATCTAGTTCTCCGCCACCAAATGATGCGTAAGCATAGTCAACACAGAGCACCGGCCTGAAGCGGACCAACTCGTCGGGTAGCGCCTTTAGCCATCCAAGCTCCGTGACCGTAGCTTCCTGCCGATTCCTGCGCATTTCGGGTACTGCCAGTTCGACCAAGATCGCTGCTCGCTTGAAATCCTTTGCAGCCAGCGCGTGTCGGATCGCATCGGCTGCCGAACCATTGTGCTCATACCACTCGCTCGCCCGCTGGTGCAGGCTGAATACTTGATCCGGGTGCTCGTCTTTTAAACGCGCTTGCAATACTTCAGCGAAGAGGGAGTGATAGCGGTACCACCGGCGCTGGTCGTCGAGTGGAATGATAAACAGGTTGCCACGCTCGAGTGTTTCCAACATTCCTTTGCCGTCTTCTCGACCTGTAACGGCATCACACAGAGAACCGCTTAGACGATCGAGGATGGCAGTTTTCAGTAAGAAGCTGCGGATAGGCTCTGGCTGGCACTGAAGAACTTCTTCGACCAGGTAATCCAGCACAAACCGGTGGCTGCCGGTGAAGGCCTGGATAAAGCTGGCAGTATCCTGGCGGTTATGCATCGAGAGCGCGGCTAATTGCAAGCCTGCAATCCAACCTTCGGTACGGCGCTCCAACGCGGCAATATCTTGCGCTGAGAGGTTCAGGCCCATCACCTGGTTGAGAAACTCGCCAGCTTCGGAGGGGGTAAAGCGGAGATCGGCGGCACGCATTTCTGTCAATTGGCTCCGGGCGCGTAAGCGGGCCAGGGGCAGCGCCGGATCCTCGCGGGTAGCAATGACCAGGTGCATCCGTGGCGGCAGGTGCTCGAGGAGAAAGGTAAGGACATTGTCAACTTGCTTTGAATCAATCACATGGTAGTCGTCCAGGACAAGGACAAAATGGTCCGGTAAGGTGGTGATTTCATTGAGCAGGGCTGTCAGAATCGATTCGGTTGCAGGCGGCTGGGGAGACTGGAGCACACCCAATATACCTGCTCCAATATTTGCTGCAATCGTCTGCAAAGCAGCGATGAAGTACGTTAGAAAGCGTGTGGGGTCGTTATCCCCTTCATCCAGTGACAGCCACGCGACCGGTCGCCCGCAGCTTTCAATCCAATCGCTGACCAGCGTGGTTTTGCCAAACCCGGCAGGAGCAGAGATGAGCGTCAGCTTACAACTCACCGCCAAGCCCTCGTTCAGCCCATCGATCAGGCGATGGCGGAGAACAATTTTAACCCGAGGTGGGGTGATATAAAGTTTCGTAGCCAAAATAGGCATAGACACAGATCAATTATAATGCCGCCGTCATAAATGTCTATCCTACCTCTCAACGAAATCGTGCTCGGTAAGCGGCGCATCACCGCCGATACCGCCCTGCGCTTGGCGCGCTACTTCGGCACATCGCCCCAGTTTTGGATGGGCCTGCAGAACGATTACGATTTGGATGTGGCTGCCGATAACCTCGGCAACAGGCTGGATGTCGAGGTCCGGCCTATGGCGGTATCTAGATAATATATTATAGGGGACTCATCGTATTCCTATCCCGAGTAAAACAACAGATAGTGTGTGTCTCCTTCCTGTAGTGGGCGGCAAGGTTGTGCAATCAGGCGCCGTCCGTGGCTGGGGCCCTTGGACGGCGCCTGGATAAACGTGGGCTGCGTAGTGGCGAGCTGGTGTTTCAGATCAAATTTCATTTACCTTCCAGCTTCATCAAATTCTGGACCAGGAACACGCGGCTGCCGTTGGCTATCATAGAGTTGCCAACATCCTGCATGTTATTGCGATTGATAGATAGGGATCCATCTCTTGCGGAGAGTACCAGCTCTTTACCCAGCAGATTGATAACGGTGCGGTCGGGTTCGTAGTTATCACCGTCGACATCTCCTCCCAGAGTATACGGAGGATAGTACCCCTCAACAATATAAGAACTCAGGAAATCACCCAGGGCTTTGGGATCAGCCATAAGTGCGTCAAGCTGGTCTTTTGGCAGACTGGCGAATGCTTTATCGGTTGGCGCGAAGATTAGATGCGGCCCACCGTTCGTAAGCAGGTCGGTGAGACCGGCGGTCTTGACAGCAGTCAGGAAAGTGTCAAATGACGGTACGTCACCGTTCTTGCCATGCTGGTCGCTAAATCCTTGCAGGAATTCGCTCATATTCAAATCGCTTGTTCGTGGACTGTCGCCGGACCATTGACTTCTATTTGTAGGGCTATTGTACCAACCGTGAAAACAGTCGAATGAATCAACCCCTGGCCAGGTCCACTTTGAACCAGTATCTGGCCAGGTCCACCACCCGCCGCTACGAGTCTTAATCACCTTACCGTTCACGTTCTCACCGATATTGAATTCCTTGAAAACTGCTGGCTGGATGGAAGCAGCGTACCCGCCATAGGGCACGTTCATTTCTCCCACGCCATCCAACAAAAAGCTGATTCCAGTAGAATTTAATACATTGTTGACCGTTATATGGCCGGCGCTGTCCGGCGATACGCCCGCTTTCTGGAGAGCCACCGTCTCATCAATCACCAAACCCTGACGCATGGTCCCATCGGCCTCCCCCATTACTACCAGGGTATAACGATGACCCGCTTCAAGGCTCACGTCCAGCGGGCCGAGGAAAGGTGTGTCGAGGCCCTTACCGGTGGGCACAACTGCCACGCTAACAGTCCCTGGCGCAAGGTATTCGTAACGGGTCACAGATGAAGTTGGAACATTGGTCAGGGGCACGTCTGCGACCACAGGTATCTCGCCGTTTATGTAGATATCCATGTTTGGCAACGGCTGATCATAAACACACTCACTCACCCGCAGGCGGGCTTGTGTCGCGTCATTTGGCCTGTTCGGGTCGAAGACCGCCGTTGGGGTGTTGGTCAAGGCGCTCTCGCTGGCGGGCACAACATCCGCGCCGCCGGGACGCAGGTCTGGAGCGGTTTGGAAATCGCTTAATGGCACGAGCATTGGGACCATGTTCTGCTGACCGCCGTCCTTGATCAACTTCGGCGGGTTGTTCGGCCCGGCGGGTGTCTTGCCATCCGCACCCAGGTAATCCATCTGACCGATGCGGTCGGCGGAAAGCGTGCGGCGCGCGCCGCCTTGAAAGTCAATCTTCTCGACACCGCCCAGCGGCGCGTAGACAATATTTTCCAGGGTTTTCTTCATCTCCGCGCCCGTGATGGCGTCGAACCCAACCCGCTTGCCGGTTTGGATATAGGTTTCGATGAATAGGTCGGTGCTCGCCCAGGCCAAGGTGTAGAAGTTGTTGCGCACTTGTTGCGGGCGCTTGTGCAGATCAGCCTGCTCGGCGATTAATTGAATGCCAGGCTGGTTGGCCTCCGCCCAGGAGCGCAAAGGCAGCGAACCGATCATACCGCTCATCGCCGGCAGACCGTCGGCGCGCAGGTTCTCCGCGCCCAGCAAGCCCACCGTAGGATCCATGGCCCAGTTCACCCCTGCCAGCGTGACCTTGCCCTGCAAACCCATCTCATCCAGTGTCTTAGCCACCAGCGCCGGGCCATCAGCCAGCGAGTTCGTATAAAGGATGTTCGCGCCGGCATCGACCAGTTTTTGCACCTCAGACTTGTCGATATCGGTGGCGTCGCTTGCAAAGTAGGACGCGCCTGCGTACCCAACTCCAACCGAATTGCAATAGCTCTGGGTCTCGGCCGTATCGGCAGAGTGAGCCCAGCCTTCATCCCAGCTGATGAAGCCCAGAACAGGTTTTGGAAATAGCTCTGGATGGGCAGCAATGTAATCACACATCGCGCCGACCTGCTCGACATACAGTGGGTTCGTGCCAAAAATCCAGCCTGGTGTCTGTCCATCTTCACCATATAGAGCGGGAATCGAGCCCACCCGGATCCCGAGACCTGGGACTTCATCCTTGGCGAGCTGATCCCGTAAATCCACAGCATCTCCTGAAGCGTAGAGTGCGACCATCACTGGTTTGGGTTCGAGGGCCATATCGCGGTCATAGATGTCTTGGGGAGACATAACCGTGTTGGCAAAAACCTGCCCAAGAGTGGCGCCACATATTCCGCCATGCGCATTGAAGTACTCGGTGGCGTCATCGAAACCAGCTTTCAATGGCTGTAGGAAGGTATCGGTCTGTTCGCCAACCAATGCGAGTAAATGGTAGAGGTTCACCGTCTGTCCAGTCAAGTCGACGCCAGCAGGGCAGGCGGTGTGCGTGAACGGCATGCTGGCGACCGCAGCGGGCAACGCAGTGGGCGCAGGCGCCTGGGTTGCCGCGGCGCTGGCTGGCGCCTGGGTAAGCGACTGAATGGTCGTGGGTTGCTCAGGGACCGGCGCCGGGGTTGAGGTTGGCGAAGTGCAGGCGGCCAGAATTAAGGCGGCTGCCGCAACGAGCAAAGCGATACGAAATAATTTGCCAGACATAGTTCCTCCTTTTTAGATCTGAGATCCTAAGGGTCTCCGAGACCCTTAGGATCTGGTTTAGCCGGGGGGAATATATCGTCAGGCCATCATGGTGTGATGGTAATATCATCCGTGTAATTATCGATGAAGGTTCCTGAGTACATGATTTTCGGGAAATGCTGGCCCTGATCATCTGTACAGATTTGCGTCCCGTCGGTGACCGGATGGCTCAATGTGTCAAAAAACCAAAGATGGTAGGTTCCGGGAGCTAACTTGCCAACATTTATGTCAAAGAACGACCGATAAAACGGCCCGGTTGGACAATGGTAACCTAATTCTTCGCTTGAACGTCTATCGATTGGCGACCAGAGGCTGGCTGCATCTTGCGGTTTTATACTAAATTTGACATTGTCCCCCCAGAAGGCAGCATCGATCGAAGTGGCTTTGACAAATTCTTTAACCAGCCCGGGCGCGACTGCCGACCATCCATAACCCACGGTGTACGAGCTACAATCGGAATTAGAAAATGTTTGAAATTCCTCATAGGCTAAAATGCGACAAACTTTTCCTGTTTGTGCAGAGGCTCCCTGGAAAATCCCAAAAATCAGGCCCAGGCAGAGCACAGATGTGAGCAAGACTCTTTTTGTAGAGCCGGACAAATTGGACAAACGGTTGATGAACATTTTTCTCTCCTTGATCTGTTGTCTAAGTTGGTTGGGCTTGATCTGCTTGGATCAATGCGCCCTTTCGATAAGAATATACGCTATCCCCTGGCAAAACATATGACATTTCTTACCAAATAGATAAATTGGGTAAATTAACTACTAAATAACCGATTAAGTTATATAATAGAACAAGATTTGCCGCCTGGTTTAGCTGGTTCACTGAGGAGGAAAATGTCTAACCAAGCTTTGTCTCCCGAATCGTTCCAAACTTTTGGCGAGCTGCTTAAATATCTCCGCCGTCGCGAACAACTGACCCAGCTCGAGCTCTCCATCGCCGTCGGCTACAGCGAAGCGCAAATCAGCCGGCTGGAACAGAACCGGCGCCTGCCCGATGTAGCTGCCTTCCAAGCGCTATTTATTCCGGCCCTGCATCTTGAAGATGAGCCTGAACTGACAGCCCGTTTCATACGATTGGCCCAGACCGCGCGGCTGGAAGACGCCCCTGCGGCTGGCGTTGCGCCATACAAAGGGCTATTATTTTTCGACCAGGCGGATGCCGGCCTTTTCTTCGGCCGTGAAGCCCTCACCGCGCACCTGGCAGAGCGGGTAACCGATCTCGCCAGGAAGGCTTCGTCGCGCTTCCTGGCGGTGGTCGGCGCCTCCGGCAGCGGCAAATCCTCGCTCGTGCGCGCCGGGCTGGCGGTGGCTTTGCAGCGCCTCGGCTGGGAGATTCACATCCTCACTCCCACTACCAACCCAATGAAAATGTTGGCGGCGAACGATAACCTGCCAGGCGCACAAACCGATAAAAATTGCTTGATTCTCGTGGATCAATTTGAAGAAACGTTCACCCTGTGCCGGGACGAAAATGAGCGTTCCGAATTTATTGAAAGATTGATTTCCATCGCCGGCGAACAACCGGCGAAAACTACCGTAGTCATCGCACTACGCGCCGATTTTTACTCCCACTGCGCGCAATACCCGCTTTTACGCACCGCCGTCGCCGCCGAGCAGGAATATATCGGCCAGATGACCAGCGAAGAATTGCGCCGCGCCATCCAAGAGCCCGCCAAACGCGATGGCTGGGAATTTGAACCCGGCCTGGTGGACATCTTATTGAGCGATATCGGCGCGGATGGCATGGGCCAGCCCGAACCCGGCGCACTGCCCTTGCTTTCCCACGCCCTGTTGGCCACCTGGGAGCGCCGCCGCGGGCGGACTTTTACCCTGGCTGGCTATCATGCTTCAGGCGGTGTGCGCGGCGCCATTGCCGAGACGGCCGAGAGCGTCTTCACCGACCAGCTCAATCAAGCCCAACAAGAGCTTGCGCATGACATCTTTCTGCGCCTGACCGAGCTGGGCGAAGGCACCGAAGATACCCGCCGGCGAGCTTCATTGACTGAGCTGGCGCATCAACCCGCACAAGCGGTCCAATTGCGGGCGGTGCTGGACACCCTCGCTGAAGCGCGATTGATCACATTAAACGAGGACACGGCCGAGGTGGCGCACGAAGCCTTGATCCGCGAATGGCAGCGGCTGCACGAATGGCTGTCGCAGGACCGGGAAGGTTTGCTACTGCACCGACATCTGACCGATACGGCGCTCGAATGGGAAGCGCGCGGCAAGGATGCCGCCGAGTTATATCGCGGGGCGCGCCTGGCGCAGACGCGCGATTGGGCTGCGGCCAATCCAGAACGATTAAACCAGGCAGAACGCGACTTTCTCGCCGCCTCGATCGAGCTGGAACAACACGAGGCATTGGAGCGCGAAGCCCAGCGCCAGCGCGAGCTGGAGGCGGCTCAGCACCTGGCCGAAACCGAGAGACAAAGGGCGGCCGAGCAAGCCAGTGCAGCCCGCCGTTTGCGCCGGCGGGCGCTTGTCCTGGCCGGCGCTGCCAGCCTGGCAGCCCTGCTGGCAGTGGCGGCAGTACTGATCGGCCTGGCCGCCAATAATAACGCCCGCCGGTCCAACGCCCACCAGTTAGCCTCGGCCGCCGAAGCCGGCCTGGGAGTAGATTCGGGGCAGAGCATCTCGTTGACTTTGCAGTCCCTTCAAATCCAACCTGAGGTGGACACATATTCACTCCTGCATCGAGCCCTATTCTCCTCGCACCTGCGCTCCAGCGTCCAGGCGCATATCGGTGACGTGGAGAATATTGCCATCAACCCGGCCGGCGATCGCCTGGCGACCACCACCGGCGGGGGAAAGGTTAAAGTATGGCGGGTGGACGGCGGAGTCATCGACCCTGTCCCGCTGCTGGCGTTGGATGGTCTTAATCAGGGCTGTATCAGTCCCTGGGGGAGCAAGTTGATGTTCTCACCCGATGGCAGCCGCCTGGCGGTCGCGGGCTGCAATCCCTACATCAGCCTGCTGGATGCGCATACCGGCGAACTGATCCGAGAGTTCACTCCAGATTGGGAGGAGCTGCTAGGCCTGGGCTTCAGCCCGGATGGGCGCTGGCTGGCCGCCTATGCTGAAACCGGTCAGGTAACCATATGGGACCTCGAAAATGGGCAGAGCCTGCTGACTTTCCGGGCGCACGAGCCCGGCCAGGAATTTACCGCTATGACCTGTTTCGATTTTAGCCCGGACGGACGGCGCCTGGCCACCGGCGGCAAGGATGGCGAAGTGAAGCTCTGGAGCCTGGAAAATGGGCCGGGCGAGCTGCACGCCAGCTTAATCGCCCAGGCGGCGCAGAATAATGAGGGGCTTGTTCAAGCCCTGCATTTCAGCCCAGATGGCCTCCAACTGGCGGAAGCCACCCTGGCAGCCATTCATATTCTTGATCTAGCTCCTCTGATTTCCGGACTGCCAGGCGCCGACCTGGTAAAAATCCCGTTAGATAAAAACACCGTCAGGATTAATCACCTGTATTTTACCCCTACCGGCGACCGCCTGATTACCTCCGAGATTGGAACCCTTATGAACCTCGCGGATATGAGACCGCTTGAGAACGAGATCCAAATATGGGATGCAGCCAGCGGTTTTTTGCTTCGCAGCATCCTGCCTGAGCAGAAAATATTTGCCGGAGTGCTCTCACCGGACGGGAGTACCTATTTTTCAGCCCACGTGGGTGGGGAAATTCATTCCTGGGATATTTCAAACCTGGGCAGCCCGGAGGGGTTGGCTGCTTCTGCTGGCGCCAGCGGCGGCGCGCCCCACCTCAGCCCGGACGGGAAATGGCTGCTCGGGATGAGCCAGGTCGAACTGATGGGAGGCAATTACCAGTTTACCTGGCAGCAGATCGACGACAGTCAGGCGGCTCCATCCGGTCATTTTACGATCAGCCTGGGTGAACGCCAGAACATGGTTTTGGTTAATAAAAACCTCTCCCGCATTGTGGCGGTTGACCTGCATAATCTCTGTCATGTTTATGATGCGGCAAACGGCGAACTGTTGAAAGAATTTCAACTTGGCCCAGCAGGGCTGCTCGGTGTAACTATACTCCTAAACAAAGATGCCTCCCGGCTGCTGATGTGGTCGGATTATGCCTGGACGGATACTTTGGTCGAATTTTGGGATGTCCCTGCCGGAAAGCGGCTTTCCCAATTCCATATCGCCGATTCAGCGTTCTTAATCACCTTAAGCCCGGATGCCCAGTTGATCCTAACCTACGCGTCGAACGGCGGAGAAACTCTCATCCACTGGTGGAATCTGGCCACCGGCCAGCAAATCAAGGAAATGGACCCGGGACATGGCCGGGTTTATGGGGTGGCATTCACGCCCGATGTCAAATACTGGCTTTCCTGGGGCGAAGATCGAACCGTCAAGATCCACGAAACTGCCACCGACCGGCTGGTGCGCAGCATAAGCCTCGGCGCTCAAATTAACTCCCTCATCCTCAACCCCGACGGCCGCATGATTGCAGTCAGCCTGGCTACGGCCCAAACCGCAATCTACTCGATTGAAGATGGGCAGGAGCTAGCGGTCCTGCCAGGCACAGCGCTCGATTTCCTGCCCGATGACCAGGCTGTGCTTAACAGTGTCTCCGGCGACCCGACGGTCTATGCCTTTACCTTGAATAATAACGACCTGGTCCGCCTGGCCTGCGACCGGTTAAGTCACATAACTGCGTCGAATGACGCCGCGCCCGATCAGCTTAAGATATGCCAGGCGAAGGGCTAATAATCTGATATGATTTACTACTTCTCGGCAAGAATCCGTGTCAACATACCGATAGGCGATTTTAGAAATTGCTTTTAAACCCCGAGAGAATAACTGGGATATAGAGGCAGATAGCAGATAGACTAGTACCTGTGTCAAAATCCTGTTGCAGATGTCTGACAAGACAAGCACTTGTCTTGCAACACCTTGACGAGAGCAGAGGAGTTTAGCTTACTGATGAAGGAGCGTGCCCGAGAGTTGAAGGCGGAAGCGCGCGCGAGCAAGGACAAGGCGGAGGGGGAAAACACCCTGCTAGCCAAGATCGCCGAGATGCCGGAACCGGATCGCTCTATGGCCGAGCGGCTCCATGCAATCATCAAAACCAACGCGCCGACCCTTTCATCGAAAACCTGGTACGGGATACCCGCGTATGCCAATAAGGACGGCAAGGTCGTCTGCTTCTTCCAAGGCATGCACAAGTTCAACGCCAGGTACGCGACGCTCGGCTTCAACGACGTAGCCACCCTCGACGAAGGCGCCATGTGGCCGACCGCTTTCGCTCTGAAAGAGCTGACCGCCGCCGAAGAGGCGCGCATCGCCGCGCTTGTGAAGAAAGCGGTGAGCTGAGTATTGAGCTCGCCATTGGCTGGCGCGTTGGGTCATGCTCGATAATCAATCTGAGCGTGCGAACGACAATTGCACCTTCAGGCATTCAGAGCAGGGGCGTCACTCGTGACGCCGCTGCTCTGACCTTACAACCTTATGATGCGACATTCAAGGATGCTTTCGCCCGTTGTATTTCCTGCAGGTTGGTTATATCCCGTATTTTGTAGAAACGAGCCGATCCCCAAATCTGTCTTTATCTACGCCGGGGCAGAGTTGCCTGATTGAGGGTTTTAATCTCCTCAGATGTTAGGTAAAAATTGATCGCTTCCGCATTAGCGGCGGCCTGGCCGGCGTTCTTGGCGCCTGGTATGGGCAGCACCACCGGGTTCTCAATTAGCCAGCGAATCGCAATCTGCGCCGGGCTTTTATCGTAACGCTTACCGATCTCGCGCAGCAGGTACACTGCAGGCGTAACCGCCTCTAGTCCTTTCCCACGAAAATTAGGCATAAAGCGCCTAAATAAACCCGTCGGCTTGGCGCCGCCGGTATATTTGCCGGTCAGCGCGCCGCTTGCCAGGGGCTGGTATGCAATAAGCGTGATCCCCAGTTCGCGACAAGCATCCAAAACACCGTTCGTTTCGGGTTGGCGATGTAAAAGCGAATATTCAACCTGGTTAGAAGCCAATGGGACGCCGCGTATAGCCAATGCATCGTGCGCGATCCGCAACTGCTCGGCTGAGTAGTTGCTGACGCCCACCGCTTTTATTTTACCTGCTTCGACTGCATCTGCCAGCAAGTCCATTAATTGGGGGATAGAAATCGAGTTGTTCGGGAAGTGGTGCTGGTAAAGGTCGATTGTACTCCGCCCCAACC
>JAYRNN010000361.1:0-12703 GCA_041912175.1 Anaerolineales bacterium
AGACTCGCCGATCATGCCAGAGCTTCTCGAGTGCCTGCGCAAAATCGGCAAAGGCCTGATCGCCTCGGGCACGTCAGTCGGACTGGTGGAGAACACCTTGACCAGGATTGCATTGGCATACGACGTGCAATGCGAAATTGTTGCTTTACCCAACATTCTGATGATCAAGATCGGCCAGGCGGCCCACAAATTGACCGATTTTACGGTTCAACGACCGACTTCCTTACCGCTCAACCAGATTTCTGCCTTAACCGAGTTGATCGATCGGGTGATGAAGAAGGAAATCTTACTGGCTGAGGCCTCCCGAGAAGTGGATCGCATTTTTATCATGCCGCCTCGCTTTAATTCAGTGATTGTGACGGCAGGTTATGTGATCGCTGTGGTTGGGCTCACGCTCCTTTTCCGCCCAGATCTGAGAGCCGTCTTGGTTACCGCAGGTACCGGTTTATTGGTCGGGTGGTTATTGCTCTTATTCGATAAGTGGCCAAGGTTCAACCTGCTGCTGCCCATTCTAGCCTCGGCGCTGGTTTCCTGGATCATCTTCGTTCTTACTCAAAAGGCTCTGGTCTTTGGCCCAGCAAATCTGGTCATCCCGCCGTTAGTCATTTTCCTCCCTGGAGCGATCCTGACGACGGGGATGATCGAGCTCGCCTCGATGCACCTGATTTCCGGTTCAGCGCGGCTGATGTACGGGGCAGCGACCTTATTCCTTTTGTTCATTGGCATCAGTGTAGGGCTCAACCTTTCTGGCCTGCCCAGCATCCTAGTCAGCCCTTATGAAGCCAGCGTATTTCCCTGGTGGGCGCCTATCCTGGGCACGCTTCTATTTGGAATAGGCACCTTTCTCCGTCTATCCGGGGCTAACCGGGATTTGTTTTGGATGCTCGTTGTTCTGTATATTGCCATGTTCGGCCAGATGGTAGGCGAGCAATTATCCGGTTCATACGTCGGAGCGTTCCTGGGTGCAATGCTGATGGCGCTCAGTTCCGAGCTGATTGCCCGCTCACCCCGTCGCACGCCTGCCCTGGTTTCCCAATCGCTGGCGTTCTGGTTCCTGGTGCCGGGGGCGCGCGGTCTCTTAAGCGTGACCAATCTGCTATCCGACGACATCCAGAGTGCAGTGATCGGCCTGGGCGAAATGGTGACCCTGATCACCGTGATTGCCTTAGGTGTGTTTGTAGGTACGCTGGTTGTCTCTGCTAATAAATTTGTCCCGGCGTCTTCCATTGCCTCGGGTGAAGTAAAGGCATAACAATCATATGCTAATGACGATCTTATACATTATTCTGGCAATCCTTATCGTCACCACGATTTACCTGGCGGTAAATACGATCATCTTTCAACGCTCGCAGCGCGCCGTGGAAAAGATCGAAGGCATACCCGTCAACCCGGACCAGGTCGCAGAACACCTGGCAGCCGCAGTACGCTGCCAGACTGTCCCCCTGGATGATAAAGGCACGCCTGACCCACAGGCGTTCGAGCATTTGCACCAGGCGCTGAAGGAGAATTACCCCCTGGTGCACCAGAAAATGAAACGCGAGCTGGTTAACGGCTACAGCCTGCTCTACACCTGGCAGGGCAGCCGGCCCGAGCTGGAGCCGGTCATGCTGATGGCCCACCAGGATGTCGTCTCTGCCGATCCTGCCGACTGGACCTACCCGCCGTTTGAGGGCCGGATTGTCGATGGTTTCATCTGGGGTCGCGGCACGTTGGATATCAAGAATCAGTTGGTTGGCATGATGGAAGCCGCTGAAATCCTGTTGCAGCAGGGCTATCGTCCGGAGCGCACTATCCTGTTTGGTATGGGACATGACGAAGAGACCGGCGGCGTGAATGGCTGTAAGGTGATGGGCCAGTTGCTCAAAGAACGCGGCGTCCATCTGGCCGGGATCGTAGACGAAGGCGGCGGGATCAGCGCCGGCCTGGCGCCGGGAGTGCGCGGCCTGCTAGCCTTGATTGCTGTCAGCGAGAAGGGCTATCTGACGGTTGAGTTCACCGTCGCCAGCCAGCCCGGCCATTCCTCCACCCCACCGTCGCAAACTTCAATCGGTATCCTGGCGCGCGCCCTGTCTCGCCTGGAAGCCCATCCGTTGCCAACCCACATTCGCCGGATGCGCCCCATGTATCATGGAATAGGAAAAGCGGCTCCGCTCTACATCCAGGTCGCCTTTGCCAATGTATGGCTGTTCGGCCCATTCCTAAAACGTTGGTTGGTATCCAATCCTGAAATGAATGCCAGCATCCGCACGACCACTGCCCTGACCATTATCAACGGCGGCGTTGAGGATAACACCATACCTGCTGAAGCCAGGGCGATTGTCAACTTTCGCTTGCTGCCGGGCGACACGATTGCCGAAGTTCTATGGCGAATTAAGAAGATCATAAAAGATGATCGGGTGAAATTCAAGCCGGTAGAAGGAAAGTATAATGAGGCCCTACCGGTCTCCCCGCATAGCGGCCCGGCGTACGATGGCCTCAAGACTGTAGTCCGCCAGGTGTTTGACAATCCGCCTGTCGCTCCTTATATCATGTTGGGAGGCACCGACTGCCAGCACTTTGTGCCGGTGTGTGATCACATCTACCGGTTTACCTCCTTGGTGATGGATGAGAGCTTTCGCGGTCTGGAACATGGCATCGACGAACGCATCCCGATCGATGGTATGGCCAGGATGGTCAAGTTTTATGCCCAATTGATGCAAGTTTGGGGTACCCGTGAGATGGTTTCCAGAGTCGACGGGAAGAACTGACGGAAATCGGCAGCTTAATCAATCGATTCTTTTTTGATACTTATACTGATAGCACAGATAGAAGGAGATAAAGACATGAGCGAAAATTTCGGTGTAAATTCTGAAGTAGGCAAGCTTCGCAAGGTGATCGTGCACCGTCCGAATCTTGACCTGAAACGCTTGACCCCCAACAACCATGATGACTTGTTATTCGATGACGTGCTGTGGGTGGAACGCGCCCAGTGGGAACACGACCAGTTCGTCAAAGCCATGCGCGATCGGGGAATAGAGGTTTTCTATCACCTGGATTTGCTCGGCGAAGCGTTGGCCGCCTCGGCAGATGCCCGCAAAAATGTGATCGAGATGGTGGCATCTGAATACACCGTCGGCTGGTCATTGCTGGATGAAGTACGCGATTTCCTATCCAAAATGAAGCCGGAGGTGCTTGCCAAACACCTGGTCGGCGGTTTGACCGTCGGAGAGATGGTGAACGGCGGCTTCGACCTGGCAAAGTTCAGGCAGATCTCATTGGGCGCGGCTGCGATAGATGATGACGGTTTCTTTGTCATCCCGCCAGTGCCAAACACCCTCTTTCAGCGCGACCCCTCCTGCTGGATCTACAACGGGGTAACGGTTAACCCGATGTACTGGCCAGCCCGACGCCGTGAAGCGCTCAACATGCTGACGATCTACCGCTACCATCCCATGTTCCAAGGCGCCGATTTCGAGTTTTGGTATCCGGAACAAACCCACGATAGTGGCTATAACATCCAGGATTTCGGCAAAGCCTCTATGGAAGGCGGCGATGTCCAGCCGATCGGCAACGGAACGGTGGCAATCGGGCTGAGCGAGCGCACGCAAGCGCGCATGATAGAGATGGTTGCTAAGACGCTGTTTGAGAAAGGCGGCGCTGAGCGGGTGCTCGTGGCTGGGATGACCAAAGACCGCGCCCATATGCACCTGGACACCGTCTTCACCCTGCTGGACCGGGATATCGCCACCGCCTTCCCCAAGGTGGTCAATAACATCCGCGCCATCAGCCTGCGGCCGGGTAGAAAGCCGGGCGATTTCCACGTCACCGAAGAGAAGAGCTTTGTCGATGCTGTGGCCGATGCGCTCAAAATCAAGAAGCTGAATATCGTGGAGACCGGCGGCGATGAATATCAGGCCCAACGCGAGCAATGGGATGACGCCAACAACACGGTGGCGCTGGAGCCGGGTGTGGTGGTCTCTTACGAACGCAACACCTACACCATCGCCAAGATGCGCCAGGCCGGCGTCGAGGTGGTCGCCATTGCTGGCTTCGAGCTCGGCAAAGGTCGCGGCGGCGGGCACTGCATGACCTGCCCGATTCTACGGGATGGCATATAGGAGGTGCAACCATGAGTAAAGCATGGGCGTGGGTTCTCAGTATTTTGATCGGTCTGATTATTCTGTCGTTTATTGCCTATGGACAATCGACCCGTCAGAGCTATTGGGTTGCCCGGAAGGCCCTCAACCAGCCGGTCATCGTTGTCGTCGCGCCAAGCGACCAGGTTTTAGAGTGGCGATTGCACCATTGGTTCAAACGCTAAAACCAATAAATAGGTGATATTCTTGGGAGAATTCGGCATATGATCCAGGCTTTTCTATGGGGGGCTGCGGCGGCTACATCGCTGCTCATCGGTTATTACCTGGCCAGGCGTGGGCTTTCCAACCGTTCCATTGGCATGGTGATGGGATTCGGCGCTGGCGCGCTGATCAGCGCGATTGCTTATGAGCTGGTCCCAGAGTCGATCTTAACTGGCTTGGATGTTGTCCTATCATTCGGCCTGGGGGCGCTTGCCTTTTTCTTGGGCGACCGGTTGATCGACCGCCTCGGCGGCTCTGAACGGAAGAATATTCCCGGAGACCGACCCGGCGGATCGGGCGCAGCGATCTTCGTCGGGACTCTGCTCGACAATATCCCCGAGTCGCTGGTTCTTGGGATGAGCGTCGCCGTCGGCGGCATGGTCAACCTTGCCTTCCTGGTGGCTGTGACCATCTCAAACCTGCCAGAGGGCGTCGCCGGGACGGTCAACCTGGAAGGCGCGGGCTACTCACGGCGTACCATTTTCTGGATGTGGTTCAGCCTGGTCGTCGTTTCCGGCTTAGCGGCCGGACTGGGCTACGCGATTATAACCATGCTGCCCGAGCTGGATGGTCGTCATACCCAGGCTTTCGCCGCTGGGGCGATGCTGACCATGCTGGCCGATGCGATGATGCCAGAAGCATTCGAGCATGGCGGGATGCTGGTCGGCTTGCTCACGGTGTTGGGTTTCCTGGTTTCTGCTGTGCTTTCAGTTATACAGTAACGTTAGCTTTGTGTGCGGGTTTATATAATTTACACAATCAATTCTCAAGGGAAAGCTGGAAAGGAGAAAACAATGGCGAAAGGTAAAGGTAAAAACGGGAAGAAGGGTAAGGATAAGAAGAACCTTGCGAAAGCGCAGGCTGAAGTCTCGGCGCCAACCGCAGCCGAAGCCGCGCTGGCAGAAGGACCCAAGCCCAAAATGAGCCGCAAAGACTTCGATAAGGAGATGGAAAAGCTCCAGGTCGAGCTGGTCAAGCTGCAAGAATGGGTAAAGGTCAGCGGCGCCAAGATCTGTGTCTTGTTTGAAGGGCGTGATACTGCCGGAAAGGGCGGCGTGATCAAGCGCATCACTGAGCGGGTCAGCCCGCGCGTTTTTCGGGTGGTGGCTTTAGGAACGCCCACCGAGCGTGAGAAATCTCAAATGTACTTCCAGCGCTACATGCCCTACCTGCCGGCAGCCGGAGAAGTGGTGCTGTTTGACCGAAGCTGGTACAACCGGGCCGGCGTCGAGCGGGTGATGGGTTTTGCCACCCCAGAACAGGTGGATACATTCCTGAAATTCACACCCCCGGTCGAGAAAGCCATCATCCAGTCCGGCGTGATCCTGATCAAATACTGGCTGGAAGTGGACATGGAAGAGCAAGCCAAGCGCTTCCAGGAGCGCAACGTAGATTACCGCAAGATCTGGAAGCTCAGCCCGATGGATGTGCAAGCCCAGGCGCGCTGGTACGACTACTCGCGCGCCCGCGATGCCATGTTTGCCGCTACGGATACGCCGGATTGCCCCTGGTACGTGGTGCCTTCGAACGACCAGCGCCAGGCGCGCTTGAACTGCATCTCCCATTTCTTGAGCTTGATCCCGTACGAAGAAGTGCCGCGTGAGCCGATCAAGTTCCCCAAGCGCCAGGCGAAGGGTAACTATAAGGAACCGGATTATCCCTTCCGCTACGTGCCTGAGAAATTCTGATTCATTCGAATTCAAAAGGAGTTCTATCTATGGCAGAGAACGAGAATCAACCCAAATGGTACACCTTATCGCCGGAGGACGTGTCAAAGCGGTTACAGGTCGAACCGGCGAAAGGCTTGAGCGCTGGCGAGGCTAAACAACGGCTGGAAAAATATGGCCCCAATAAGCTGGCCGGGAAAAAGAAGGAACCAGGCTGGCGGGCATTCCTGCGCCAGTACCAGGACTTTATGCAAATCCTCTTGCTGGTTGCTGCACTTGTCAACCAAGTGGTGGTTAAGGAATGGGGAACCACGATCTTGCTGGTCGTGCTGACGATTTTCAACGCAGTCATGGGGCTGAACCAGGAATCGAAAGCCGAAGCTAGCCTGGCGGCGCTCGAAAAAATGATGAAGAACATCGCCCGCGTGCGCCGCGACGGCCAGGCCATCGAGGTCGACTCGGAAGAACTCGTGCCTGGCGATGTCGTATTGATGGAGGCCGGCAATCGTGTCCCGGCCGATGGGCGCCTGTTCGTGGCCGCCACCCTCGAAATCGAGGAAGCCGCCTTAACCGGTGAAAGCGTGGCGTCGTCCAAGGACATCGAGACGATCGATAAGCCGGAAGTCCCCCTGGGCGATCGCCATAGCATGGCGTTTATGAACACTTCGGTCACGCGTGGCCGCGGCGAGATGATCGTCACCACCACCGGCATGGGCACTGAGATGGGGCACATCGCCGACCTGTTGAATAAGACCGAGGCCGATAAGACCCCCTTACAAAAACAGCTCGACAAGCTCACCAAGACCATCGCCGGCTTGGCAGGCGTCGCTTTCATCTTAATGATCATCTTGTTGAATGGGCAAGGATTGGAATTCAGCGCCATCTTCACGGCCGGCATCGCCCTGGCGATTTCGGCGATCCCGACCGGTATGCCTGCAGTCGTTACCACCTTGTACTCGATGGGCACCCGCGTATTAGCCAACCAGAACGCCATCGTCAAGCGCCTGCCGTCTGTTGAAACGCTAGGCTCCGTTTCGGCCATCTGTTCGGACAAGACCGGCACCTTGACGCTTAACAAGATGACCGCGCGCGAGTTCAGCATCCCAGGCCATAACCACTACAAGGTGTCCGGCGAAGGCTACAGCACCCAGGGCCAATTGCTCCACGACGGTGGAACCAAGATCGACCTGGATGCGATCTTGCTGCCCATGGCGTTGTGCGCCGACGCCCGCCTGGATGGCGAAGCCTTGATCGGCGACCCAACCGAAGGCGCTCTGATTGTGCTGGCTGAGAAGGGCGGCATCAGCATCGACGGATCGCGGGCAAAGTACCCGCGCGTCGCCGAAGTACCGTTCGACTCGGACTACAAGTTCATGGCTACTTTCCATAACATGACCAACGAGCAAGGTAAACCAGTGGTGCGCGCCTTCGTAAAAGGCGCCCCGGATGTGCTGGTTGCCCGTGGCGGATCGTACTGGATGCCGGGCGGCGAAACGCTGCCGATCACGGAGGACAATCGCCACCTGGCGCTGACCGAGAACGACCGCATGGCGCAAGCCGGCGAACGCGTGATGGTCGTGGCGCGGCGTGACTTCGATCCGCAAACCTTCGATCCCAAAGGCAAGCTGATCGATTTGATGACCGACCTGACCCTGCTGGCCATGGTCGGCATCGTCGATCCACCGCGCGCTGAGGCCAGGGACGCGATTGCCAGGTGCCACAGCGCCGGCATCCAGGTGCGCATGATCACCGGCGATCACGCCGTGACGGCTGCGGCCATCGGTAAAGAGTTGGGCATCACTGGAGAAGCCCTGACCGGCGCGCAGTTTGCCGCTACCAGCGATGAGGAACTGACGAAGAGGTTAGACAATATCGGCGTGATTGCTCGCGTCGCCCCCGAAGATAAGATCCGTCTGGTCCGGTTGCTGCAGAAAAAGCAGAATATCGTCGCGATGACCGGCGACGGCGTCAACGACGCGCCGGCGCTCAAGAAAGCTGATATCGGCGTTGCGATGGGCATCACCGGCACCGAGGTCTCCAAAGACGCCGCGGTGATGATCCTGACGGATGATAACTTTGCCACGATCGTTAAGGCTGTTGAATACGGCCGGGCGATTTATGACAACCTGGCCAAGTACATCCGCTTCCAGATGGGCATGCTCGCGGCGTTCATCATCAGCTACCTGGGTGCAGCGTTCTTTGGCATCCTGGGCGGCATCCCCTTCTCACCGTTGGTGGTGCTGTTTATTAACTTCCTGGTTCAAGTACCAATTGCCATTGCCCTCGGTTTTGACAAACCCTCGCCTGGTCTGATGGATCGCAAGCCGCGTCCCTTGAGCCAACCCGTACTCTCGCGTGCACAGTGGGTGCGCCTGGTCATCGTCGGTATCCTGATCGCTATCGGAACGTTGCTGCTGGAATGGCAGTATGCCCAGGCCGGGCAAGCGGTCGCCGCGACCATGGGCTTTGTGGCCTTTTCCTTGTTCAACATCATCTTTGGTTTGAGCGCTCGCTCAGAATTCGGTTCGGTCTTTGACCGGGATAACATCTCTGACCGGCGCCAGATGGGCCTTTACGGATTAGCCTTGCTGCTAACCTTCCTGGCTACGGAGCTGAATTTCCTGCAGCGCTTCCTGGGAACAGTCTCGCTGAATGGGAATCAGTGGATCACGTGCTTTGCCTTCGCGATCGGTCTGCTCCTGCTCATCGAGCTCGTCAAATGGATTGCTCGCAGAAGCAGCAAATAAAATCAGTTTGTTATGGTTGGTGGTGATGTGCACGACCATCACCACCAACACACCAAATTCATTGGAGAATTTTATGGCGCAAGCAAAAACACATAAAGCAACCAGCACCGTCGGTTTCAATCGTTTCCTGGCGCTCGTTTACCTGGTCATGGCCGTCGGGTTGGCGATCACGGCCGTGGTCGCCTCTTCGGTTAGTCAAAACCCAGAATTAATGAAGCGCATCCTGTTTTACCCGTGGTTCACGTTCGGGTTATTCATCCTCCAGATTATCATCGTCGTCTGGCTGAGCGCAGCGGTGATGCGCATGTCGCCGGGAGCAGCGTTTCTTTTATTCCTGCTCTATTCAGCGCTGACCGGTCTGGCGCTTTCTTCGATTTTTATCTACTACTCCCAAACGGATATTTCCTACACCTTTTGGGTGGCAGCCGGGATGTTCTTGTTCAGCAGTATTGTCGGTTTATTCATCAAAGGCGACATGAGCGGAGTCGGCAGGTTCTTGATGCTCGCTTTGTTGGGCTGGTTGTTTGGCTGGATCTTTGTCCTGTTCTTCCCATCGCCAGGCGTGAACCAGGCGATGAATTTTACCGGCATCTTGCTCTTTGCTGGGCTGACGGTCTGGGACACCAATCGTTTGAAGCAGCTTTCGCACGATCTTGAAGGCAAGCAAGGAATGGGCGGGTTGGTTGTCATTGGAGCGCTGGCGCTCTACCTGGACTTCATCAATCTCTTCCTGCTTCTGCTGCGCACTTCCCGCAGGTAATTCGCTGGAGGAAGCGAATCAGGCGTCAATGGCGCAGACGAAATGGAGGTGCAAGAAAACAGAAACACATACTTGATTTTTGCAAAATTCGTTTTTAAAACAGCCTGTTAATGACTGAACAATATGATGAATTACAAGGAGATAGAGAAATGAAAAAACGTCCATTTGGGGTTACGGTTTTAGCGATCCTGGCTGGGGTGGCGGCAGTCCTTGCCGGCGTGCATGCCTTACAGGCCTTGGGAATTTTGCCCTTCTTCATCGGCAGTTTCTCCGTGCATGCTTTCAGCTTCTGGTCATTCTTGATGTGGGCTCTAATGGCCTGGATCTGGGTCTGGCTGGTGCAGATGCTCTGGCGTGTCGACAAGCAAGCCTGGCTGTTCTTAGCAGTGATTGCAACGTTTAACCTGATCGTGGACTCCATGGTCATGCTGGGCGCCGGTGCGTGGTCGGATGTGAGTTTGAGCTTCATCATTAATGCCATCATCTTGATCTACGTCATGCTTCCAGGCGTCAAACGCGCCTTTGACGAGGCTTAACATTATCCATTTGTGGGATAGTATGGTTGGCAGAACCAACCATACATTCCATAAACAATTCATACAAGGAGAAAAAAAATGAGTGATGTACCCGTTCAACTAGTCATTGCAGCCTTTCAGGATGAGCAAAGCGCCAAGCAGGCGTTGCAAATCCTTAAGCAGGCGCAGCGAGAAAAACTGATCAAGATCAACGATGCGGCGGTGTTGCGCAAGGACGCAAAGGGTAAGCTGCATATCAAAGAGACTGCCGACATGGGCGGCGGCAAAGGCGCTGCCCTGGGCGGCGTGGCCGGCGCAGCCATCGGCCTGATCGCCGGTCCAGCCCTGCTGGTGCCGGCAGCGGTCGGCGCACTGGTCGGCGGTCTGACTGCCAAACTGCGCGACAGCGGTTTCTCAGATGAGCGCTTGAAGACCCTTGGCGAAAACCTCAAGCCCGGCTCATCCGCCATCGTGGCGGTTGTCGAGCATCGCTGGGTGGCTGAGGTTGAAAAAGCCATGGCTGAGGCCGGCGCTGACGCTATGACCGCTGCCCTGGGCGCCGATATTGCCGAGCAGCTCGAGGCCGGGCACCAGGTCGCCTATACAGCCATTTCCTCAGACCAGGGCTTTGGCGCGGCGCGTATCGCAAGTGGCGAGGATTCGCTCGAGGCTGGCCAGGTCGTAGTCGACGATAGCGGCGTTTATGGCGAGCGCTTCGTAGCCACGAAAGATGGTTTCGCTGTGGTCGCTCTGGAGGCAACGGACGATGGCCTGACGGTAGCTGGTTTAACCGCCGAAGCCGGCGAAGAAGCTGAACCTGATCAACCTGCTGCACCGGAAGAAGAAAAGCCGGCAGGATAATCAAAAAATTAAGCTTTGCCAGGACGAAATCAGTTGGTAAACCGGTTTCGCGAGAAGCCGGTTTACCCAGCAAAAGAAAGCAGGCGAATGTCCCATCTACTCGTATTGATCTTTGATGATACGGATCAAGCCGGCCAGGCCCTGGCGGCGCTCAAGCAGATTCAGCGCAGTGGAGACCTGCAGATCGACGATGCAGCCGTGATTGTCAAACAAGTTTCCGGCAAAGTGGAAATTAAAAACCAGTTGGACACGGGCGTGAAAAGAGGCGCCATCAGCGGTGGGTTGGTGGGCCTGCTGGTTGCCAGTGTATTCTTTCCATTGGCTGGCCTGGCGATTGGAACGATTAGCGGCGCATTGATCGGTAAGGCGCTGGGATTAGGCGTGGACAAGAAGTTTGTGGTGGACGTCAGCGAAACACTGCAACCGGGTTCGTCGGCGCTATTTGTGCTCGGCAGCCACGGCAACCCGGATGCAGTGATCTCTGCTCTGAGTCCCTTCCAGGCCGCCATTTACCAGACCACCCTGCCAACCGACGCAGTCAACGCTCTACATGAGGCGCTCAAGCAGTCTGCTTGATTTTTATCAACCTGGCCGGTTCATGGAGCCCGCCAGGATTGCCTCGGAGGTTAAACATGCACACAATACTTCCTAAGTTTTCCAGATCCTTCATCGTTGTGATGGTCCTGGCATTTGTTCTCAGCGCCTGCGGTGGGTCGGCAACACAAGCGCCAACGCAAGACGTTACGCTGATCCAGACCCAGGCCGCCCAAACCGTCGTGGCGGATCTAACGCAAGCCGCGCCGGCGCCGATCCAGGCACCCCCGACCCCGGTACCGCCAACCGCCGCGCCGACCTTGGCTCCAGCGCCCGGCCCGACTCCGGACCCCAATATCCCTGTGGCGGTCATCCCCACTCCGGCTCCCGGTGAGCCGGCAGCGGTGGCCAACTTTAACACCACGATCTATAGCGGGCCTGGCGCAAACTACGTGGTCTATGCAACCTTCCTGGGCGGCAGTACCGCCAAAGTTGTCGGAAAGAGCGAAGACGGTCTGTGGTGGGCGGTGAGCATACCAGTCGCCCCCGATGGGACCGGCTGGGTGGATGCCGCTTGGGTGACCGTCAGCAACGCTGAGAGCGTGGCGGCGCTTCCCACGCCGCCTGTTCCACCGACGGTCGCTGTGGTTCCACCGGGTCCGGATGACCCGCAAGCCACGGCTTTGGCAAACGTCTACGTGCGCAGCGGTCCGGCGACGAACTTTCCGGCTTACGGCGTCGCCCCGGCGGGCGTTACCGGACGGGTGATCGGCGTCAGTGAAGATAGCCAGTGGTGGGTCATTCGATTGGATCCGGCAAAGGTGGGCGCCGGTTATGGTTGGGTTGCGAAGGCATACACCTCGGCCCAGAACGTCGAAGGTGTCCAGACGATTAAGACCCCACAGGCCGCAGCGACATCTGTACCACCGGCGCCGCCGGAAGGCGTACCAAGCGCTACCACGGTTGATTTTGTGAACGTGCGCAGCGGACCTGGAACCAATTACCCGGTGCTGGTCGTCGCCCCGCCTGGAGCGTCTGCGGAAGTGAGCGGCAAGAGCGCCGATGGTTATTGGTGGCAAGTAAAAATATCGACCCAGTACGCATCCGATGGTCTTGGCTGGGTGTCGGCCGACTGGGTCACCACCCAGAATACAGGCAGCGTACCCGTAGTGGGGGGGGCGCCCCCCCCCCCCCCCCCCGCGGGCCCCCCCCCCCCGCCCCCCGGCGGGGGCGGCGGCGCCGCCGCCCCCCCGGCGCCGGCGCCCGCGCCGGCCCCCCCCCG
>JAYRNN010000362.1:0-5236 GCA_041912175.1 Anaerolineales bacterium
GGATGGCTTTGGTGCGCGGTGTAACCGCCTGTTCGATCAGTTCAGGATTAATATTAAAGGTTTCTTCATCGATATCCACGAAAACCGGGCGCGCGCCCGTGAAAAGGATGCTGCTTACCGAAGCCATAAACGTGAACGGCGTGGTGATCACTTCATCTCCATCACCAATACCATGCGCCAACAAGGCAATATGCAAAGCTGTTGTGCCTGATGTGGAGGCGACAGCATATTGTACGCCACAGATCGCGGCAAATTTCTCTTCTAGCATAGCAACCCGCGGGCCTTGAACCAGTATGCCTGAATCAAGTACTTCCATGACCGCTTGCTTTTCAGCCGCGCCAATGGTGGGTTTCGAGATTGGGATCATATATGCTTCAGACTCGATAATTCAAGAGATTTTGAAAGGCGTGAAGGATTGTAACACAATCATAAAATACTAGTTTGAGACCTCAAAATGAATAATGTCTGGCAATATTTTATGGTTTTTACGTAATTTATACAGGCTTATTAGCTATGAATATTTTATAATGAAGCAGCGATATCTACCTGCCCCTACTCGTTTGGTGGGCAAATTCTGCTCGCCAGCCTCTGTCCGATAGGGTTTACACGCTCCATAAATAGATTTACACATCTGGAGAGTGTGATAATATTCGAGCAAAGGACTAATGCTGCCGGGGAAGGAAAGTTATCACTTATTGGTCACGAAATTTATGGTAAACACTTATTCCAGGACAACTAATGTGAAGGTCTATCGCGCGAAAGCTCCTTTACGGATTAGCTTTGCCGGCGGTGGAACGGACGTCTCACCGTATGCAGATGAACGTGGCGGTTTGGTTCTTAACGCCACGGTGGACAAATACGCCTATGCCTCACTGCATATCACTGAAGAGCGGACGGTCACCATCAAATCCCTGGATTACCATACCATAGCCAAATTCGATTTGGACCAACCGCCTGTCTATGATGGCCAACTGGATCTCGTCAAGGCCGCCATCCATCGTTTGCACGCCTCAGAGAACGCGAACGGAAACGGCACAGCGCATGGCTACGAGCTATTCCTGCATACAGATGCTCCCCCCGGATCAGGGCTGGGGTCATCCTCAGCGATCGTGGTGGCGATTATCGGAGTATTCAGCCAGTGGTTAAGCCTGCCGCTCACCAGCTACGAAATTGCTTCGCTGGCATATCAGATTGAACGCATCGATCTGGGGATTAAAGGCGGTCGCCAGGATCAATATGCAGCCGCTTTCGGCGGCTTTAATCTGATCGAGTTTTATGGCGACCGGGTGATCGTCAACCCGCTCCGTATCCCCGAGTCTATCTTGAACGAGCTACATTACAGCCTGATGCTCTTCTATACAGGCGGCACACGTATGTCGGCTCATATTATCGATAGCCAGACTCAGGGCTTTGTTCAACGACAGGATGAAGTTGTTGCCGCAATGGATAGCCTTAAGCAGCTCACGGTCGACACCAAAAACGCCTTGCTGCAAGGTCGCCTGGAAGATTTTGGCGGCTTGCTGCATCAGTCATGGACGAGCAAGAAGAAAATGGCATCATCGATAACCAACCCTAACATCGATGAAATTTACCAGGAGGCGCGCCGGTTGGGCGCATTAGGCGGCAAGATCAGCGGAGCCGGCGGCGGTGGATATATGTTTCTCTACTGCCCCTATGAGACGCAGCCCGCTATCGCAGAGCGCCTGGAAGAATTAGGCGCGCTCCAAGTCAGCTTTAGTTTTGAAAAAAACGGACTTCAAACTTGGGAAACAACGCTTTCGCACAGCTTTAGTTTACCAGTATTGCCTTAGTCCTGTTCTTTGGAAGAATGGCTAACCATGTCAAGGGAACCCGAACCCAACCAACCCGATCCTTCTAACGAGGATTCATACATCCAAGGGCGAGTTCTAGAGCCGCTTGCTACGGAATGGCCTCCCGACCTCGGAGGGCCACGCCGAAAGGCGCACAGCCTGGGTCTATTTACCTTCATTTGTCTTTTACTTCCATTCTTAGTTGGCGGCTTGTTATTGAGCAAGCCGGTTAAAGCGACCGCTTCATTCTTAAACCCCACCCCGATTCAGCCAACGGTTATTGCCACCTACGTGCCTCCTACGACTGCGGTTACAGCTACCGATGCGCCGCCCGTGGCTACCAGTACGCCGCTTCCACCAGCCACAAGCACACCTGCAGTCACACGCCCGGCTACGAATACGCCTGGAGCCACTTCCACACGGCCTGCCACGACCACGCCCGTAAAAACCACGCAACCGGCAACATCGCAGCCTACTAACACGCCTACACCAGCAGCTTTCTTACCTACACAGACTTCGCGACCTCGCGCCACCCACACACCCACGCGCACTCCCTTCCCCGTGGTCGCTACCCTTTATGTACGCCCTACGAACCCTCCCAATGGCCCAACCGCTACGCTTCCCGCTTGGGCAATCGGGGACATGGTATTTATCCCGAAAGGTATCTTCCGGATGGGTTGCGACGTAGAAAAAGAGGGCCGCAACTGCCAACCCGATGAAATGCCTCTCCATTCTGTGTCGCTCGAAGATTACCGCATCGACCGGTATGAAGTAACCAACGCCCAATATGCCGCCTGCGTGGCGGCAGGCGCCTGCCAGCCGCCTGCCAGTATCGCCTCAACTACTCGGGCCGATTATTATACCAATCCGATTTATGCCTATCATCCAGTGATAAATGTCACCTGGTGGAATGCGAATGCTTTCTGCCTTTGGGTCGGCAAACGCTTGCCAAACGAGGCTGAATGGGAAAAAGCCGCCCGATTTGGCAAACTCACACGTATCTATCCCTGGGGAGACAGGGCGCCGGTTTGTACAAGCCTCAATTTCCAATCAGATCAAGGGCCTTGCATCGGTGACGCCACACAAATCGGTTCGTATCCAAGCGGCGCCAGTCAATATGGCGTGATGGATATGGCGGGCAATGTAGCCGAATGGGTCTTCGATTGGCACCAGAATGGCTATTATTACAATTCTCCCTCTGTTAACCCAACTGGCCCAATCAGCGGGGAATACAGAGTAGTTCGCGGCGGAAGCTGGGCCAGCCTCACGGAAAACGTGCGCACAGCTTCGCGTGACAAACTCCTCCCGGATACAGCCAATCTATACGTCGGTTTTCGCTGCGCCGCCGCGCCGTGATCATCCTGGCATCGAGAACAACGCTCCTTTCGCCGTATTTAACGATGCCTGAAATGGATCCAAACAGTGATCAGTTTGCTGATCTCGCGGCAGAAATCCTGGCCTCGGGGCGCAGCCTGTGCTTTCGGGCGCGCGGTGTCTCGATGCGCCCGATGATTAAAGATGGCGATCTTCTAGAGGTTCGAACGGCCAAAACCCAGGAGTTTCGCATTGGCGACATCTTACTTTATAAATTTGCCGGGCGCCAACTACTGGTACATCGTCTCCTGAGGATTGCAGATCATCATGGCCAAAGACGACTCCTGATCCAGGGGGACGCCGCGCCGCTCCCCGATGGGTGGATCCCTCCCGAACATATATTAGGTCGAGTGATTTCAATCGAACGAAATGGTAAATTGAAGCTATTGGATACCACGCTGCGGCGCTTCCAGGCAGTATTGCTGGCTCGCTGCCTGCCAGTAGCTAAAGGTCTTTACCAGAAGGCGTGACCCCCGGATCGCCTTCCATTAGCTGGTTGCCAGGGAACCAGTTTGCAGCGTAGCTGCGCGCCCGATCGACCATCGAATTAATTCGCCCCATGATCTCCTCGGTCATATTGCGCATTTGCCTGGCATACTGATAAGCGCCAACTTCGGAAGTTTGATCGATGTCTGGCTGCCAGGTATTGCCGATCGAAACAAAACTTGGACCGCCAAACTGCCAGGAACCATAGGTTGCACGACCGAAAAACCGGGAAGCGATGGGCCGCGAGAATTGCGGGGGCGTGTAGAACCCTATCGGCAACAGAGGCGCTCCACTCTCTAAGGTTAAGCGCGCGGCTCCGGTATAGGCGCGCAACATGCGCTTGCCATCATTCAACTTTCCTTCCGGAAAAAGCATCACGGTAGCGCCACGAGAAAGTTTCTCCTTGGCCAGTTCCAATGCCTCCTGACCGCGCCCTTTTATCACCGGAATCTGGTCTGCCAATGCCAAGATTTTTCCCAGGATTGGTAGGGAAAAAATTTCCGATTGGATCATGTAGTGAACTTTTTCGGGAAAAATAAAAGGCAGCAAAAAAGCATCGGAGGCCAACGCATGGTTGGCTACGACAATTTTGGGCCCGCCAGGTATATTTTCCTGTCCATCGATATGGATTTTTTGGATGAACAGGCTGACATAGGTCCCAACAATAGCTTTCGCGGTGGTGTACCATACATCCATTGGATTATTTTACCACCGCTTGCAAACCCGGCGCATCAAGTCTTGTTTTAAAACTCACCAAAATCTACCCCGAATAACGAAAAGGGCGTTCTTTTCCAGATCTCCCAACATGCGCAATGCATGCCAGAGCAAGAAAAAAACGCCCTTTGAAATTAGACGCCCCTCGATCCCAGGTTAGGATGGATATTATTTCATGATCGTTGCCTGGATCAATTGGTTTAATCGCTCAACGTAACAATCCAGGCTCATCTCTCTCATGATCCGCTCTCGACCATTTATCCCCAACTGGTCGATGAAATCTGGGTTTTCGAGCAAATCCAGGATCGCGGCTCGCAGCGCTTGAGAATCCCCTGGGGCTACATATAATCCCGTCTCGTTTTCAATCACCACGTCCGTTTGTCCTACAACTCGCGAGCAAACGACGGCTTTGCGCATGGCCATCGCCTCCAAGATCGCAGTCACCCCCGCCTGGAAATCGACCGGATAAAGAGGCATGACCATAAAACGGCTGGCAGCGTAAAGATCGCGCAACTCGAATTGGGAAAAACGCCGCACGATCACATTGTCTGGGATTTGCTGCCCTTGGGTAGAATCCACCCGTTTTGACCATGGGCTGGCTGCCGCAATCACTACCTGCACATTCAACCCACGTACTGCTTCGATCAAAGTGGGGTAATCGCGAAATTCAAGCCCAACCGAACAGATCAATGGACGTTCGGCCTGCTCGACTCCAAGCGGGTCGCCATCCCGCGATTTTTCTGGTGAAAAGAAATCGGCATCCACCAAAAATGGCGTAAAGACAACTCGATCCGAGGCGATCTTCCAGCGTTTCTCGATAAAACGCTTCTGCCATGTGGAATATACAAAAA
>JAYRNN010000363.1:0-19292 GCA_041912175.1 Anaerolineales bacterium
ATTCCAGGTTTTACAGAGAAGGACGCGGAAGATCTGACATTCGGTTTAAAGCTCGGGGTAGATTATGTAGCCGTTTCCTTCGTACGAAATGCAGCAGATATTGAGATTGTTCGAGAGGCGATCATAAAACAAGCCCCCGAGCGGCAAGTCCCGATCATTGCAAAATTGGAAAGACCGGAAGCTCTGGACAATCTCGAAGCGATCCTGAATGCTGCCGATGGTGTGATGGTCGCACGCGGCGACCTGGGGGTCGAAATGTCGCCAGAGGCTGTTCCAATTGCCCAAAAAACCATCATCGAAGCTGCCAATCGTCACGGTAAAATTGTAATTACAGCCACTCAAATGCTGGACTCGATGATTAATAATCCACGACCGACTCGCGCCGAGGCATCTGATGTGGCGAATGCTATTTTTGATGGGACGGATGCTGTAATGCTTTCTGGGGAAACCGCCAGTGGTCGTTACCCGATCCAGGCAGTTGAAATGATGGGTAAGATCGTACATCAGGCTGAGCTCCATATTCGGGATTGGGGGCGTTGGCAGGGAAAAATCACCCCAGAGAATGACTGTGATGATACATATTTTATGGCCCAAGCTGCCCGCGAATTAGCCTTAGATCGAAATGTTGCTGCAATAACGGTTTTCACACGCAGCGGACGAACTGCTTTACTCATGTCCAAAGCCCGCCCCACCCTGCCCGTATTCGCGCTCACACCGGATTTGGAAACTTATCAGCGTATGAACCTTTATTGGGGTGTGACCCCGCTTCTCGTGCCGCATGTTGACACCTTGAAAGAAATGGTGCGTGTAATGGAAAAGACCATGCTTGAAGCGTCTGAGATCTCAGCAGGACAACAAGTAGTGCTCATTTGCGGTTTTCCAATCCAAGCCGTCCGTCCGACAAACCTGGCTTTGCTTCACCAGATTGGCACACCTTTGTAGGAGAATTGCTCAATATATTGCCGGCCGGATGACAGCGATATATGGATTTTGAAAATATAACGAATTAGTGGAACAGATTGCTTATCTACCAGGTTTATTACCCACAAATGCGGGGCCGCTGGCGCGATTTTTACCGCCAATTCCAAGAGGAGTTGTATCCGCCTGGTTAAGTCAACACGTTCCCCCTGGTTCGTGGGTTTTGGATCCCTTCGGTGCATCGCCACGAACGATTGTTGAAGCAGCTCGCGCCGGTTATCGCGTGTTGGTGGCCTCCAACAATCCGATTGACCGTTTTTTAATCGACCTGATCGCAAATCCCCCTTCGGAAGCAGAGCTGAGCAGCAGCCTGGCGGACTTAGGTTCTTCCTTGAAGGGGGATCAACGGTTAGAACCATTATTGCGTAGTTTTTATGCCACCCCCTGCCCTCATTGCCAACGAGAAGTCAGCGCCCAGGCATTCCTATGGGAACGGGGGGCCACGGCTCCAGCTCAACGGATCATTAGTTGCCCGCATTGTGGGGAAAGCGGCGAGTTTCCGATTTGCCAGGCCGACGAAATAAAGTTAACCCAGTTACCGGCCGGCCAACTACATCGCGCTCGTGCCCTGGAACGCGTTACTCCCCTGGATGACCCAGATCGCGGGCTGGTCGAAGAAGCTTTGGATGTTTATTTGCCGCGTGCAATCTATGCTCTTTTTACCCTGGTAAATAAACTGGATAGCCTGCCAGGCCCTCGCAGGAGGACTGTATCTGCGCTCCTTCTGGCGGCCTTCGACCAGGCAAATACCCTTTGGCCGGTTACAACACAACGCGCACGCCCTCGCCAGCTCTCTACCCCGCCGCATTTCCGTGAAAATAATATCTGGTTTGCCCTTGAAGAAGCAGTCAAAAGTTGGACAAACGCTTTCCCACCAACCAACGATCACCTACCAGTAGTGGTTTGGCCGCATCCCCTACCAGAGAGTGGGGGAATTAGCCTCTTCGAAGGTCGTCTGAAAGATCTCGCAGATAAATGGGGTGGACCACCCAATCAAGATTCGACTGGGCTGCCTACATACATGCCGGTTCGAAAACCGAATGAAACTCACTCCGATATAACGATCCAGGCGGTGGTTGCTGCTATTCCCCGCCCGAATCAAGCTTACTGGACTCTTTCAGCGCTTTGGGCGGGCTGGCTATGGGGACGCGAGGCAGCCACGGCTTTCAAGGTGGTTTTACGTCGTAGACGTTACGATTGGAACTGGCATTGCGCTGCGTTGCAAGCATCATTTTCATCCCTGATCCGTATGCTTAACCCTGGCACACCCATTTTTGGCCTGGTGGGTGAAGCAGAGCCGGGTTTTCTATCGGCTACGCTTCTATCTGCCAGGCTGGCTGGCTTGACTTTTACCGGTTTAGCTTTACGCCTGGCAGAAGATCAGTTACAACTTGATTGGCGCTGGACCAATCTTGAGGCGATGAAGCCTACCACCGAAACAATTCCGTATCTGCCCAATAAAACGCGCGATATCTCGCGCCACGCTGGCCTGGAATATTTACGTCAGCGTGGCCAACCATCCAGCTATCTGCAGATCCATGCCGCAGCGCTGGCTGAGATTGTCGAATCAGATCTATTCCCCCATCTATGGGGCGCAGCCGGCAAAACAGGCGAAGAACCTACTCCTGCTGAACTACTTTCACTGGTACACAATAATTTCCAACAAGCCTTCTCCTATCGCAATGGATTTGTACGTTTTCACGGCAGCCCTAACTCGCTCGAGGTCGGCCTGTGGTGGCTCCGAGAAACGACGCGCCAGACAGCGCCTCCGATATCAGTCCCGCCGGAACAAACCCCCTCAGGGGAAAGTGTAGTGCGAACGTCCGACTCTGTAGAAACGCCTGTTCGATCCATCGATATTTCCCTGGCTGATCGTGTCGAAATGGAAATTATTCGCCGCCTGGTTAAACAAAATGAGTTGAGCCTGGCTGAGCTCGACCAACACCTGACTTCGATTTTTAGGGGTTTATTCACTCCGGATTTAGAGCTGGTACAAATTTGCCTGGAGTCGTATGCCATCCAAGATCCACTTGAGAGCGGTCATTGGAAGCTGCGTCCCCAAGAACAGCCGCGCTTACGTCGTGCAGATATCGGATCGGTATTCAGCTTATTGCAATCGCTTGGAACACGCCTGGGGTTTACTGTCTCTCAACCCACAGATGAACAGCGCTGGGTTGTCTGGAAAGATGCAACTGCAGAGACCAGCTATGCATTTTATCCAATGGCTTCGGCTGTGATCGGGAAAGTCATCAGCCTTTCCGATTTCCCACCTCAACGGAGCCTTTTGGTGTATCCAGGCGGTCGCGCAGCCCTGATCCGATATAAGCTACAGAACGATCCTCGTTTGAAAGCTTATACAGATCAAGGCTGGCGCTTCATTAAATTCCGCCACCTTCGCCGTCTCGCAGACAGCGAGCAGCTCAACCGCCAAACTCTAGATGATCAACTAGCCCTGGATCCGATGGCAAGCCAGGACCCTCAAATCTCCTTTATCTGAGCGGCGGTGCGAGCGGTTTATTTAAATTTTAGTTTAATCTGCGGCGCCAGGTCTGGCGGCCCCAGGTTGGATTGCCAGCGGACATTTGCGCCTGGCAGAATACGGTAATAACCGGTTCTGTCAAGTACTTTGCCATTCCGATCGCTTAATTTGAATGAATACCAGCCGGCTGGCAACTGGGTATCAACACGCTGTTCGCGTCGTAGCAAGTACTGGCGGAAAAGCGCGCCGCCTTGATACACAGAGAACACGAACTGGTAGTTAACTGGATAACCAATATCGTCAGCCTTGATCATGTTGACGATACTGATATCAAAAAATTTTTTCGGGGCTGCAGCTTGTGCGTTTTGTAGGGTCACCGCCGAGCCCAACACAAGAAACGCGACGACAAGACAGATCAGAATTTTTCGAGTCATGAGATGTTCCCTCCTTATCACTTGCCTAACCGGATATTTTACTTAAGCAGCTCTGATCATGTTGCATAAATTGTACCCTAATCTGTAATCCGCGCACAACCCTTTCTTATGGGGAAGGCGTATCGGTTGCCTTAGGAAACAAGACTACAGTAGGTGTAGGTACGGAAGTCTCTGTAGGCTTTGGCGTGGGCGTTTCCGTCGGCAAGGGAGTAAAGGTAGGCATTGGCGTCGGCAATGGCGTTTCGGTGGGCGTCGGCGTTGGGGTGGGCACCTGTATATTCAGACGGATAATCTTTTCCGCATATGTATCCTCTGTACTTTGCATGCGGAGGCGTAATGTGATAATCCCCGGCTCCATGCCCGATAAATCCCATTTATGAATCACATCCGGTTCTTGTAAGGGATTATCAAGCTCTTCCAGAGTATTCCATTCAACTGGATCGTCCCCTCTGCCATACTCTAAACGAACACTTTCGAACCAATCCGTAGCATTCGCGACCACCCAGATCTCCAATGGACTGTTCGTAATCGTATCACCATCGCGCGGAGAGACAAATTGTAAAGTAGGTCGTGGATCATCTGCCCGACACTCTCGGTCAGGGGCAAACGACACCGGGTCGGAAAAGCCCATTTCCTCGGCCCAAGCCCGTCCATCTGGGTTTTTACGAATCCATTTCTTAGCCGCAGGATCATCTACACTTAGAACGAGCGGATCATCCACAAATTCGCTACAATCGCCGGAAGCGAGCAAACCAGTCCAGGTATCGATGACGGGTTTTTGCCATAAATCTTTTTCGGGCGGGAGCGGTGGTTGATCTGCTGCAAATAATTCTGTTGTTTGCTCCGGGCACCATTTGGATGGAAGCGTACCCGATATGGCACAGACAACTTGTTCAACGATCCCAGCCGGGCGGCTAAACGGAGCCGGGTTGTCATTGGTGACCCTGGAGACAGCGTCTTTCATAAATTCCGCCCAGATCGGCGCCGCGCCGCTCAAACCTGTTGTATTCACCATGGGAGTATAATCAGCGTTTCCCACCCATACCCCCGTAACAAGATCAGGAGTGTACCCCATAGTCCAGTTATCTCGAAAATCATTCGTCGTACCTGTTTTTGCCGCCGCATCGAACGGCAAATTAAGCGCTGAATTCCGGCCGAACATCTGCCGGCGCGCCTCATCATCCGACAAGATTGAAGAAATTAGATAAGCATATTCCGGTCGGAGTACCTGTTCACCTTGAGGCTGTTTATATTCGTAGACGATGTTACCGTTGTAGTCTGTGATCTTCGTGATAGCAACCGGAGGGATACGTCTCCCATTGTTCGCAAAGGTGGCATACGCGCCGGTCAATTCAAGCAGGGTAACGTCTCCGCCGCCCAGTGTCAAAGATAAACCATAATCATCTCTGGTTAAGGTGTTTATCCCGAGACGCTTGGCAAAATTGATAAATCCATCCGGGATTCCTGTATTGGGGTCATCATTAATACCGACAAATTGTAAGGTTTTGACGGCCGGGATGTTGAATGAATTCGCCAAAGCTGTACGGACTGTCACCGGACCATGAAAATGTCCATCGTAATTTTGTGGTTCATAAGCTGGTCCAGGGTCGTCTGGAAGCCCGGAAGGGGTAAACTCGGTTGGGACATCCCAAATGAGGGTGGCCGGCGTCCAACCTTTCTCGAACGCGGCTGCGTAAGTGAGCGGTTTAATGGAGGAACCAGGCTGGCGTGGGCTGACGGCCATATTGACCTGTCCGTCAATCTGATCGTTATAAAAATCAGCCGACCCGACCATTGCCAGGATTTCACCTGTGGTGGGGCGCATCGAAATTAACGCTCCATTCGTGGCGCGTTGTTCGACCATCCCGTCCACCTGCTCTTTTACCAGTTTTTCTGCTAATTCTTGTAATGCCGGATCGAGAGTGGTATATACCTGGAATCCAGACCGGTAGATTGTTTGCGGGTCGTATTGCCCCTCGAGCAAAGAACGCACATAAGTAACCCAATGCGGGAAACGAATTTGGGCTTCCTGTTTCTTAAATTGGGTGTTTTTTATTTCGTCTGCGGCATTAATCACCATCACCGGATCAATGCAAACCCGTTGAGGTGAATTGCTGACAAAAATACAACCCTGTTCCTGGCTCGTCTGATAGACCAAAGTCAGGACGTCCTCTAACCGTTGGTAGACAGCCTCTGGATTCGTATAAATATCATAAATCGAAGGCGCTTGTGGTAGACCGGCCAGGAAAGCAGCCTGGGCAAAGGTCAATTTTTCGGAAGTGGTTCCGAAGTAGGTTTCCGCAGCAGCCTCGACCCCATATGCCAGGTTTCCATAATAATTCTCATTCAGGTAAAGTTCCAGAATCTCATCCTTGGAATAACGGCGCGTAATTTCCATTGCGAGGATGGCCTCGCGTAATTTACGACGATATGATTGTTCAACACGCTCTTCAGGGGAGAATAACAAGTTGCGTGCTAATTGTTGTGTAATCGTGGATGCGCCTGAGGAAATCTCACCACTTTGATAATTTTGTAAAAACGCCCGTCCGATGCCAAAAAGATCGAAGCCTGGATGACTGTAAAAAGCATTGTCTTCGGTCGCGATGGTGGCAGCTACAAGATAGGGGGAGATTTTATCAAGTGGTACATAGGTTCGTCGTCCAGCATTTGGATCTAAAATCTCATATAGTACATTTCCTTCACGATCCAGAATACGCGTGGTTTCAAACTGGGCGGCTTTTTGCCGTAAATCACCGATATCAGGCAGTTGCGAGGCGATCTTGTAGTATTGATAGAACACTACGGTAATAACCGCCAGCGCGATAACCACCCCTATCAACATCCCGGCCAACGCCAGGCGAACCAGGCAGCCAGAAACATTCGATTGTTTTGGTTGAGCTTTAAGGGGTTTGTGCGCCACGGACTTGACTGGCGCTTGAGCTCCATGCTGTGTAAAAGTAGTCTGCCCTGAATTCGAATAGGAGGCGTTTGAGTTGGGGTTTGAAGCGATGGTCTTTACCCCATCCTTGGAGGTAGAAACAGAATTCTGATATGCGGCTTCAGTCACCCGCGTCGCGCCAGTATCAGATTGGGTGATCTGCCTGGGTGGCTCTGCCCATGAATTGGATGGAGTTGATTGACCGGCTGGCCGGCTCTTGAGGCTGACCGGCTGAGTATCCGATAAAGGGCCTTGAGCGGCCTGGTCGTCCGCCGGGATAGCCAGGGTCGTTGCTTCGGCGAGCGGTCGTGTCGAGGCTGTATTGGATAGCGGTGATGTCGCCGGTCCGCCGGCGAAATCTGGTGGGGTCTGCTTTTCCGGTTCGGCAGTCAGTTTAGATTCTTCATCTCCCACTGCGGACAAGATCTGCCGGAAACGTGCCTGCGGTGTAGGCAACTGCTCGGATTTATTACGATTATCCATAGTTCTTCATTGCTTCCCAATGACCAGCTTCAGAGGAGCCTTAGGAAGTTTCATTATCCTTTCAATCGATCAAGCGGGTCGCAGCGCGACGAGCACTTCCCACATCCCGCGATTTACAACTTCGTCTTGCTGATTTTTTACGGTTAGTTCGAGTTTGACCGAGCCTGTGCCAATTCGACGCATCTCCTTGGTCTCTTTCACTTCAACCAGCACATGAATCGTATCACCAATCATGACGGGCTTGATAAACTTCCATTCGCTAACCTCGCGAAAATAAACCACCGTTCCTTCCAAAATACCCGTTTGGACCGCCAAACCCGAAGCAATGGAAAGGATAAGCAGTCCATGGGCGACACGCTGGCCGGCTAAAGACTTCTTGCTGTACTCCGCGTCAACATGGATCTGGTTGAAATCCCCAGATAGGCCAGCAAAATGGACAATATCACTTTCGGTAATCGTACGTCCAGCGGTCACAATTTGCGATCCAGGCTGGAATTCGTCAAAATAGTATCCTCGCGGGCCGGTGTGAATTGGACTCATGGGAAACTCCTAAAATATGCTGATCTCGACCATTGTCTAATTTGTCTAGAATTGGATATCAAATATTCCCCATTCTAGCACAAAAATTCACCAATTTTACCCTTTGACCATTGGCGGAACTTGCCATAGAATCAATCCATGCGTGAATGGTCCCTTAAGTCTGATGATCCAATTTCGCTGTCTTTGGTAAGCGACTCTCGCCTTGGAGCAACCGACTACACCGATGATCATATTTGGGAGCTGTCCTTGGCGGGCGGCGAACCGCTCGGGCTTGCCCTTCAGACAACCTTTGGCTTGCGGGCACGCTCTTTCCGAATTTTGCCCCGCTTCAGCGAGGGCGACAATATCCTGACGAATCCAGGCGACTACACGAAGCCTCCAATTGTGCGCCGGCTGTACCCAAACTTTATTCGTTTAGATTTCTCTCCATTTCCTAATATTGACGTTACAGCAGAGTATTGGGTTCCCGAACCCCATACATTCGCTGGCCGGTATTTCATCACCAATCGCGACATCCAGGAGCGCCATATCCGTGTGGAATTGCTTGGTCAGCTTAACCCCAATCATGGCCAGCGTATGGCGCCTATCGAAATCCAGGCTGCCTGGGTTTTAGCAGGAGAAACGAGTGGGATTTATCCATTAATATTCTTGACCGGCGGACCTCAAACCGGGACCGGATCGTATCCTTCCTTATTGCATGAATTGGAGTTGCCTGCAAACGAAACCTATCAGGTCCTGTGGACATTGGCTGCCAGGAATAGCTTAGGCGAATCGTTTGAATTAGCCCGCCAAACCGCAACCCGAAAATGGGATTCGGAGCGAACCTACCTGGATCTACTGAATGCCGGCCAGGTCGAAATCTACAGCGGCAACCCAGATTGGGACGCCGCCTTTATGCTCGCTCAACGGACTGCATTCTCTCTCTTGGTCGGTCCAACACCCCATCTTCCATATGCCTCTTTTGTGCTCAGTCGACAACCAGATCAGGGATTTTCGATCCGCGGTGATGGCAGCGATTACAACCATCTCTGGAATGGACAGCCGGCTTTAGAGGCCGACTATCTTGCTGGTTTCTTACTCCCTAGCGCAATACCTGTTCTACAAGGCCTGCTACACAATTACCTCTCTACACAAAATGAGGACGGCTTCATCGATTGGAAACCAGGGCTGGCCGGACAACGGAGCTTTATAATCGCCACGCCAATATTGGCCAACCTGGCCTGGCGTATTTATGAAGCCTGCGGAGATATTCATTTCCTATCTGAAGTGTTCGATGGGTTATTAAAATTTAACCGGGCCTGGTTTTTGGCGACTCGTGATCGAGATGGTGATGGAGTACCAGAATGGGATCATCCTTCGCAATCCGGGGCAGAGGATCATCCCCTTTATTCCCGTTGGCATGACTGGTCGCGTGGAATTGACATCAGTACAGCGGAGAGTCCCGCGTTAAGCGCCTTTCTTTATCGCGAACACGAATGCTTGAGCCAGATGGCAAAACTTCTCGAGCGAGAAGAGTTGATACCTGAACTACAAGCAACCTCCGAACGCTTGCGACTGGCAGTAGAGACTTCCTGGGATGACACACAGAGCTGTTATCTGGATGTCGATCGAGATACCCACTTCTGTACAAAGAATGAATTATTAGGAGAACAGGTCGGACCCGGCACGGTGTGGATAAACCGAAAATTCGAGCAGTCTGTCAGGCTGTTAATTCGTCTACAAAGTTCGAATGGAACACATCGCCGCCCAACCTTGGTGCTTCACGGCTTGAGCGCCAGCGGACAGCCACGCCTTGAGCGTATCCGAGAAGAACGCTTCAAGTGGTACCTCGGAAGAGGTATCTATACAGGCGAGCGGGTATACCAGGCTATTGAACGAATCGAAATCCTAGATATCGAAGCTGAAGATAAGATCCAAATCTACACCGCTGGCTATGATATTCTAGATCAATCCTGCCTGCTACCTCTATGGTCTGGAATTCCGAATCATGAGCGTGCCAGCGCTTTGATCACACGAACCATCTTAAACCCAGCCCGTTTCTGGCGTCCTGCCGGCATACCGGCTTGTATGGATCCGCCTACTTCGTCTGATGCGATGGTATGCCAGAGCGCCAACCTAATTTGGAACAATCTTATTGGTGAAGGTTTGTTACGCTATGGTTATCGTGAAGCCGCAGCAGAGCTTGTCCAGCACATCATGAATGGGATTGTACAAAATTTAAAACAGGAAAAGGCTTTCAGACGTTTTTACCATGCAGAAACTGGTCAGGGAATGGGAGAGCTGAATGCCTTACAAGGACTGGCTCCACTGAATCTCTTCCTGGAGACATTAGGAGTCCGTTTATTTTCTACGCAACGAGTAATGTTGAGTGGATTTAACCCATTTCCCTGGCCTATTACGGTAAAATATCGAGGTCTGACGGTGTTACGTATGAAAGATAAAAGTACAGTAATTTTCCCAGATGGCCAGGCGATCACAATCGATGATCCCTCTCCGCAAGTCATTTCTTTAGAAGCCTAACAAAGTTAGCCGAGGCATGGGAGTGACAAGATGAATTCAACACGTTCTATCCAGCGTTTGATGATGGCTGTAGTTCAGATCCAGGATGCCGATAACGCGATCAATGCCTTGCAAGCGATTGGGATGTACGCGACGCACATTTCTAGCACTGGCGCGTTCCTGGGCATGCGCAATGCCACCTTATTAATCGGCATGCCCAAGGAGCAAGAAGATTCCGCTGTGCAAGCGCTTGACCAAAGCTGCCGGAGGCGAGTGGAGTATATGGCTACCAGCCTGGAAGGCGCCCCATTTCATCCTCCCCTATCAACCCCGGTGACTGTAGGCGGCGCAACAATATTTACCCTAGATGTCGAAAAATGGGAGGAAATCAGGTGAAACTCATTCTGGCTATCTTACGCGATATTGATAATGAACCTGTATCCCAGGCTTTGGTTAATCAGGGCTTCCGCGTAACTCGCATCGCGTCGACAGGTGGTTTTCTTCGCCGAGGCTCGAGTACATTGATGATTGGTGTTGACGATCCGGAAGTGGAGCGCGCCTTCCAGGTGGTGCGGGAGAACTTAACCTCACCCGGTGAACCTGGCGCCAGCCGGGCCAATTTATTTGTAATCAATGTGGAACACTTTCACCACATTTGAGATCTAAATTATTCGTGGAATTCTTCAACCTGATAAGTGAATACCTGCAATCTCCTCCGCCGCCAGGCATCTGGCGGCGCTCCCATTTTTTGGCATAAATGCTCCAAGAAGGTCGTCTTATCCGGGAGCTTCTCCCAAACTTGTGGCAAAAAGGTGGCGCGATGAATACCGTCCTGGATAATGACGCCATCGATCCCCGGGCGAAGTTTATCCAATAGATCTACCGGCCCTGCATAATCGAGCGGTTGTGGAGTAGTCAGGCGCGAGACTTCAATCTTTATTTCAGCCAGCTCCTCTGGTTGTACCGGTGGAAAACGATAATCTTCCAAAGCCGCAGCACGGGCATGCACACACACGTCCTCTGCGAGAGGCAAATGAGGTTCTAACGCTCCGATACAACCTCTCAGCATTTCACGTCGGGTAAGTGTCACAAACGAAGCCCCTGGCGTTCGCAATGCTAGCGGCATACTTTTTAGATCAAGCGACGAGGGCGTGTTTTCGCAAACCGCTTCGGTCAAGGCCTGGCGAGCCAGCTTCAATAAAATCTCTTTTTCTTCATCCGTCAGACGATCTGTCATATTGGCCCTTTCTTAATCCAAAACCCTGAAGGAAAAAAATGGTTCTTTGGGGATTATTGCCGGCGGCTTCACCGCCGGCAATAATCCCCAAAATCCATTTTCGCGTAGTGACATTTATTTAGTCACAAATATTGCGATAATCGCGATCGTAATAAAGCAATGGCTGGTTAGGTTGGCCTAACTGAACCGCTACGACCCGACCGATGAATACCGTGTTATTTCCGGCGATGATCTTATTAAAAACCTCACAATCCAGCCACGCTAACCCATCCATCAAGAAAGGCGCCCCGGTAAGCAAAGAAAATATTTGTAAACCTGAAAAGCGATCCTGGCTATCTGCAATCCTGCCTGCGAATCGATCAGATATCTCCTGTTGATTTTCATTCAGGAGAGTAACCCCAAATATATTCGAGGCTTCAACCAAACGATGCGTCCGTGTATCGCCGGCCAAAGAAACACAAATCAATGGCGGATCGAGTGAGATCGACGTAAAAGAGCTTACGGTCATACCATGGTATTCGGATTGCCAGCGAGAGCTTACGATCGTTACCCCGGTTACCCACTGGCGCATTGCCGATCTCAACAGAGCCGGCTCTACAAAGTCGGGTTGGTGATCTGGGTTTCTTTGGTTTTCGCTCATAGCGCCTCCAGGTCTGATTATACTCTGCGAATTTCGAGATGAAGTATATTAAGGTCTTTTTATAAAATTTACTCTTTCCAATTTCCGTGCTTTATGTTAAAATCACCCGTCGCTCGTAAAACAGCGACATGCTTTCCGCCCCCAACATGTCCACGACAGTGATTGAGGGCAATCCCGTGGAAAGGAGGATTTCCCATGCGCGAATACGAATTGGTCTTTATTGCCAACTCCGACCTGGATGAGACAGCGCTCAATGATGTCGTCAATCGGGTGAAGAGTTGGATTACGGATGCCAACGGCGAGGTCAGCAAAGTTGACTTATGGGGAAAGCGTAAACTTGCTTACCCCATCCGCAAGCAATCGGATGGCTATTATGTTCTGATGAATATTAATATGGCTCCAATTTTTGGCGTAACTCTGGAGCACAATATCCGGTTCTTGGAACCGGTGCTGCGTTTCTTGTTGGTCGCTAAATAATAGAGAACGAAAACTGAAAAATCTTTTCAATCGACAATCCCGGATAGGAGCTGGATATGGCTCGAGGTCTTAATAAGGTAATGATCATCGGGCGCGTTGGGCGAGATCCAGAGATGCGCTACACGCCCTCTGGTCGTCCAGTGACGACCTTCAGCATCGCCACCAGCCGTACCTGGAATACATCGGATGGTGGACGCCGCACAGAAACCGAGTGGTTTAATGTGGTAGCCTGGAGCAACCTGGCAGAAATCTGCAAGCAATACTTGACCAAAGATCGCCTGGTGTATATTGAAGGCCGTCTACAAACCCGACACTGGGAAGATCCGGAAGGTAATAAACATACCGCGATTGAAATCGTCGCTAATGAGATGATCATGTTAGACGATCGCCGCGAAGGCGCCCAGACGGGTGAACCCATCGAGGAAGGCGGCGAAGATGAATATCCGTTTTAATTACCAGCAGCCGCAGGACTGAGTTTCCGAGTGCGGCATTGATAGGAGTATGCAAGTGAGTAATCAATCACCTAATCCAATGGAAGGCCAGGGCGGACCACGACGTTTTTTTAGCCGCCCAAAAGAGTGCCAATTTTGTTCTGACAAGAACGCAAGCATCGATTACAAGAATGTCGATTTGCTGCGTCGTTTCATTACGGATGAATCCAAAATTCGTCCGCGCCGACAGACCGGCACATGTGCAAAGCATCAGCGAGAACTGGCAGTGGCCATCAAACGTGCGCGCCACATCGCATTGATTCCGTTCAAGGGCGAGCACCTTCGTTAAATTTCTCAAATCGGACCTCCGATGTCTTCCGACCTCGGAGGTCTAAAATTTGTAGGCCTCATCATGTCCAATAAAACCTCTCAAACATCGACACCCCCAACGCTCACTAAAAAACACCTTGCAAAACTACAACGCGAACAGATGTATCGGCGATATCTCATCATCGGTACGGTGGTGGTTTTAGTTTTGGTGGCTGGAATACTTCTATATGGTCTCGTATTTCAACCCATCATCAAGAGTAATCAAGCTGTTGCTCAGGTAGACAGTCAAAAAATTACCATGCAGGAATGGCAGCGACGTACTAGGTTCCAACGCGCGAATTTATTGAATAGTGCAGAAAATACGTACCAGTTTGCTCGATCATTCTCTGACCCGAGCTTCCAGTCTTCATTCGCCAGCCAACTTCAGCAGATCAAACTCCAACTGGATGCGCAAACACTCGGCAAGGATGTTTTAGACAGTATGGTAGAAGATATCGTGATCCAAAAACAGGCTGAGAAGCTAGGCGTCACGGTAAGCCAGGCAGAAGTCCAGCAGAATTTCGATAATGTCTTCGGATACTATCCGAACGGGACGCCAACATCCAAACCAACCCTGGCCCCAATGGCGACTTCAACTTTATCATTGTTACAGTTAACCATGATACCGCCGACCGCTACGCCCCTGCCAACCGAGGTTGTCACGGCGACCCAGGTGCTCCCAACTCCAACAGAAACCGCCATCCCGACGGCAACTTCTCTGCCTACTGCGACATCCCAACCCACAGCCACACCCAAGACGGTGGAGGGGTTGGATGTCTACGCCCAAACGATCAAATCCTTCGATACGAATTTCGGGGTCAACGAACAGCAATTCCGAAGCATTCTTTTTGACGTCCTAAAAGCCCAACTCTACCGGGAAAAAGTTCAAGAAGCAGTGTTAGCCCAAGAAAACGTAAGCCGCACCGAACCGCAGGTATGGGCGCGTCACCTCCTGGTGGCGGACGAACAGCAAGCCAAAGATGTCTACGACCGACTGCAAAAAGGCGAGGATTTCTGCAAGCTGGCCGCCGAATTATCAACCGATACAAGCAACAAGGATCAATGCGGCGACCTCGGCTGGTTCGGCAAAGGTCAGATGGTTCAAGAATTTGAAGATGCTGCCTTTGCTTTAAAAGTAGGTGGGACCAGCCAGCCCGTAAAGACGAGCTTTGGCTACCATATCATCCAATCCCTCGGCAATGAAGAACGCCCGCTGACCGATAGCGCATACCAATCTGCGCAACTTAGCAAGTTTAATGAATGGTTGGATGCCCGTAAGGCAGAGCACACCATCACTATTAATGAGGAGCTCTGGAAAGCGAACGTTGTTACTGAACCGGCTTGGCCAGATGCATTTGATCTATTCATCACCCAAGCGCAACAGCAACAAGTCCAACCAACCGCAGCGCCTTCTTCGGACGCTACGCCGGCTCCTTAAAACGCACAAGCTCGAAAGCTGTTAACAAAAGAACCCCAGGGTTGATGCAAACTCAATGCAATGACCCTGGGGTTCTGCTTTAATAAATCGCTCATTCAAAAACTTCAGCAACCTGGTCCAATTTTAGGCTGACTACCTGGCTGGCCGAGTCGCGGCCCATCGTTACTCCGTAAATAATGTCCGCCGCCTGAACCGTGTTACGGTTATGCGTGACAATGATGAATTGAGTACGCTGGCTTAATTCACGCAACAAATCGCGGAACCGCCCAACGTTCGCCTCATCCAGCATCGCATCTACTTCATCTAAAACACAAAACGGAGTCGGCGACACTTTTAGCAGAGCAAAGACCAGTGATGTTGCTGTCAGGCTGCGCTCGCCTCCTGAGAGCAAAGACAGACCTTGCGTACGCCGGCCTGGTAGACGTGCTTCGATATCGATGCCTGTTTCAGCCAGATTATCTGGATCCGTCAGCACCAAACGGGCTGTTCCACCGCCAAACAGGCGCTGAAAGATGGCTTTAAATTCCGCTGCTACTGCCTCGAAAGTCTTGTTGAATTCGCGCTGCATCAATCCATCTAATTCATGAATGACTTCTCGGATATCTTCTTCAGCGCGCCTCGAATCAGCAATTTGCTCGGTCATGAAATTAAACCGCTCAACAACAGATCGATATTCAGCCTGAGCTTCGGGATTGATCGGGCCTATCCGCCGCAGTTGCGCCCTTTGACGCTTGATCGCCTCTTCAATCTCTGGGGCAAGATCGACCAGGCGGGGCAGTTTCTCTACCATCCCTTCCAGAGGCAATGGAGATTGGCCGGAAACTTGTTCGTCATAGTAAAATGCCACCAATCCGAAGTCTTCTTCGATCCGCCGCTGCAGCGACTGCAAGGCCTCCTGGCGACGAGCTAAAACGATCCTTGATTGTGCATGACGGTGATCGGCCAGGCTGACGGTTTGGCGTGCGGCGGTTTCAGCTTCTTCTAGCCCGCCTTGCTCTTTTTCCTGGTGAATTAATTCGCTTTCGACCGGCTCTATTTTTTGCTGCAATTCAATAGTCGACTGGGTAATTCGTTTTTCATCAACACGCGCGATTTCTTTTTCCTGTATCAGCGATTGTTTCCCATATTGGTACTCAACCAATCGCTGTTCCAGCATTTTGATGCGCGCGATGGTTTTCCCGACTGCCAGCTGGCGTTCTTCGAGCCTACGCCGTTCATCTGCAAGAGAGCGCTCTGCCACGGCCGTACGAGTTTCCCAATGCGCCAACTGGGTTTGAAATTCATCCAGCACGAGACCGGCCAGGGCCGCACTTCGCTCGCGAAAATACTCACGCGCCTGGTTGAGTTGGGCTTCCACCTCTCCTAGCTCCCCAGACAACCTCTCGGTTTCAGCTTCTCCAAGCTTTATCTGATCTTGCATACGCTGGGCTTGTTCTTGCTGCCAACCCATCTGGCGAGAAGCTTGTTCAGCCGCGAGGCGGGCTTGTTGGAAACCAAGGCTGTTTTCTTCCATTCCTAAGCGAGCTGAGCGTTGTTCTTGCGCCAGGTTGTCTGCCGTAGATTGGAGTAGATCGATATCGTCGGCGAGGGCAATCAATTTCTCGGACAGAACCTCCGTATGGTCCTTGGCGACTAGAAGTAACGCCTCCAATTCCTTCCTTTGGCGCTGGCGGCTCAATAAGTTTGTCTCTTTCTCTTCAGACAGGCCTGAAGAGGTGAGCATCGCACCGCTGGCATAAAAAACCTCCCCGGCAAGCGTCACAATCCGCAGCCGCAGGAAGTCTGGATCAACCTGGTCACCCCAAACAAGCTTTTGCAAAATAGCGCGTGCCGCATACCGGTCTCGAACCACCCAAACCGATCCGAGAAGCAGGTCCACCGCCGGCCTAAGATCGGCCGATGTTTGCACGAGTTCGTTGGCCGCCCCGATCCAGTCATTTTCTTCCTCCAATAACCCGGGCAAGCCATATTGGATCGGATCGAAAGAACGCGCCGTTTTAAGATAAGCCAAGGGTAATAGCGCCCCACGGCCCGCCCCGTCCTCCAATTTGCTGAGCGCATTTTCGAGATCCGTATCCAATAATACAGCTTGTAAAAACTCACCCAATGCCGCGCTAATCGCCTGTTCCAGGTCTACGGGTACTTCCATATAATGATTTAACGCACCGGGCTTTCCCGGGAGTCTCTCATCTCGCACGGCTTGCAGCAACCGGCGAGTCCCTTCAGGATAGCCTGTCAGGGCAACCTCTGCTTGCTCTATGATCTCCCAACGGGCTGTATACCGTTCCAGATCAGCCTTGGATTGGGAAAGCTCGGTCATGAGTTGTTTGCGCTGAGTTTCCGCTTCTGCAAGTTCCTGGCGTTTTACCTGCAGAGCTTCATCGGCCAGCCGCAGGGTTTGAACAGTTTTGGATAATTGCTCTTGAGCGTCTTGCTGGCGAAGGTCTGCTTCTTCCTGCTCTTGCTGGGCGCGCTTCACAGCCTGGGAAGCCTCTTCGAGCGTCTTATGATCACGTTCGAGTTGTGCTTTGCTCTCTGCCAGGCGTGCTTGAAGTTGACCCTGTCTGGCGTTCAAGGTGCTCTGTTTTTGACGCGCCTCTTGTACCTGTCCATCGATCTGGCTGCGCTCCCTTTGACGGTGCGTATAAGCCTGGCGTGCTTGTTCCACCTGCGTACGCGCATCTTTAAGTTCCCCATCGATACGGAGGATGTCTAGATTAACAGAACTAACCAATTCGTGCTGCAAATTTCGTTCGTCTTCCAACCGCGCTAACTCATCCTGAGTATTTTGAGCCTGTGTCTCAAAAAAATGTGTCCGTTCATCGGCGACCGCCAGGTCTCTATGGATAACCTCTCGCTGGGCATGGAATTCAGCAGATTGGCGTAGCCACTCATTTAATTCCTGGCGTCGATTTTGGATGCGCTGGCGAAGTTCCATTAATTGGGCATCGAGCACGATTTGTTCGGCGCGAGATTTTTCCAGTGCAGTGGACTGCGCTTTTTCCACGTCACGCGCTTCCATTAGCTCCTGTTGGGCGCGATGCCAATGGTAGCCATACCAATCGCGCAGCAAGAGCTGCAGGTCATTTTTGACCTGCTCATATTCCTGGGCGCGCCTGGCTTGACGTTCCAGGCTTCGCATGCGTGGTTCTAATTCAGTCAAGATATCTTCAACGCGCTCTAAATTACGGCGGGTGGTTTCCATGCGACGTAGGGCTTCTTCACGACGGGCGCGATAAAGACCTATCCCTGCAGCTTCTTCAAATAGCTTTCGGCGATCTTCTGCTTTCAGCGCCAGCGCCGCGTCTACTAAACCCTGGCCGATGATCGTGTAAGTGCGCTCTGCCAATCCCGATTGGGCCAAGAGTTCCGAGACGTCTTTTAAGCGCACGCGTTGGCCATTGATCAGGTATTCATTTGTGCCATCCCGGTAGGCGCGCCGTGTGATAGCCACTTCGCTAAAATCAATCGGCAGCCAGTTATCCTGGTTATCAAAGGTGACGGTGGCAGCCGCCATGCTGGAGCGAGGGCGCAGCTCCGATCCGGAGAAAATCATATCTTCGGTCTTCTTGCCACGCAACAGCGTATAAGATTGCTCACCCAACACCCATCGCAAACTGTCAGCGATATTGGACTTCCCGCTGCCATTCGGGCCAACAATCGCGGTAACTTTCTCCGCGAACTCAAAAAGGGTGCGGTTGGCAAAGGTTTTATAGCCTTGTAATTCTAAGCTCTTAAGCCCACCCGGCATAAATTATCCAATCCCCAACGAATTCAACGTTTCGCGCGCAGCATCTTTTGCGGCGAGTTGTTTGCTATGTCCGGTTCCGCGCCCATAAGGTTTGCCATCCACAGACACCACAACCTCGAATGATTTATCATGCTCTGGCCCACTCGTCCCTACAGTGGTATATACCGGCGGCCCAAAGCCTTGGGACTGTACCCATTCTTGCAAAAGGCTTTTTGGATCGTGATCACGTCGGTCATTGATGATCGGGTATACCGCATCGCGCAATAATGGCTCGATAAAGCTGCACACCACATCCATGCCCGCGTTCAGATACAGCGCCCCAATAAGCGCTTCAAATGTACCACACAACAAAGCTGGTCTCTTGCGCCCCCCGCTCTCATCTTCGCCATGCCCTAAGCGCATTGCTTTGCCCAATTGGATTAATTCAGCAAATTCCGCCAGTTGTTCGGTGCGCACAAGCGCTGAACGCATGCGCGTTAGCTCTCCCTCGGCCATTTCGGGAAAATGATTGTACAGCCAGTCGCCAACCAGGAAATCCAGCACCGCATCGCCTAGAAATTCCAGGCGTTCATTGTCTTCCAAAGCCTCGGGATGCTCA
>JAYRNN010000364.1:0-7362 GCA_041912175.1 Anaerolineales bacterium
CAAAAACCAATATAACCTGGAGCGTTTCAATATTCACGGGGAGGCAGATATGCAACCAAAGGGTAAGCGCTTTTTCCAAGTTTTCGTTCCGCTAATTATTCTGTTTTGCATGTCGTTCTCCCCAACGCTGATACCACCGGGAGCAGCCTGGCAATCCGTTCAACCTGAGGCGGCCCAGGCCGGACCGATCGTGGTAGGGATCAACGGCGACCCGCTCGTATTGGATCCAGCCCTGGCTACCGGAGGCAACGAATTGCTCGTCGCAACGCAGGTGTTCGACACACTGGTTGCCTACCAGCCTGGCGGCTCTACCCCCAAACCGTCCCTGGCGGAAAGTTGGGAAATTTCACCGGACGGCCTGACCTGGACGTTCAACCTGCGGCCTGGGGTCGTCTTTCAGGATGGCACACCCCTGGATGCGGACGCAGTCTTGTTCAACCTGCTGCGCTGGTGGGATCCAGATAACCCCTACCATGAAGATGACTTCCAATACTTTGCTGCCCTTTTCGGCGGTTTCAAGGGCGATGCAGCCTGCCGGATCGCGGATATCTCCGCCGTTGGCAGCAGCCAGGTCATCGTCGAGATGAATGCGCCGTACATGCAGGTTCCCAGTATGCTGGCCATCCCTGCCTTTGGCATCGCCAGCCCCGATAACATCAAGGCCGGGCAGGTCGCTACCCAACCGGTCGGCAGCGGTCCCTACCGCTTCGTGAATTGGACCGCCGGCGACGCGATCACCCTACAGGCAAACCTGGATTACTGGGGGCAGGCGCCTTTTATCGATAACCTGACTTTTAAGATCATCCCAGATGATACAACCCGCTACAATGCCCTGTCAGGCGGGACGATCCAGGTCGCCTACGACCTGCCTGAAAGCCTGGTTCCACCGGCGGCCGCAAATCCGCTCTTGAGGATTGGCTATCGCGGCGTCAATGTCGGCTACTTGGGGATGAACCGCGCCCATGGCAACCTGGATGATCCGCTCGTGCGCCAGGCCATCGCGCACGCCATCGACCAGCAAGCCTTGATCGAAAGCCTGTACACCCCAGGCGACCTGCTTGCCAATCAGCTCTTGCCGCCGGTGATCTGGGGCTATAACCCCGGATTGCAAGGTTACACCTACGACCCGCAGCTTTCCCAGGATCTCCTGGCGCAGGCAGGTTATCCGCTGCCGATCAACACGACCCTGGCCTACCGGGACGTCATCCGTGCTTACCTGCCCAACTCGGCTGAAACCGCCAACCAGATCGCTGCGTATCTACAGGCGGTCGGCATTCACGCCGATGTGATTGAATACGATAGCAGCACTTTCATTACAAAGTATTACAACGGGGAGCTTGACCTGTTCTTGTTGGGTTGGGTCGCTGATTATCTCCATCCCGATAACTTCTTCAGCCCACTTCTTTGCGACCCTACCAACTTTGGTCTTGGGCCCCTGGATCCCGTGCTGTGCGACAACGTGCAGGCTGCCTTAGAAGAGCCCGATCTTGGCCAGCAAGAGCTCCAATACCAGGCCATCAGCCAGGAGGTGCACAACAAGCTGCCCTTGCTGCCCCTGGCGCACACGCGCACCCCCCTGTTCTACCGCTATGATGTGGTAGGCCTGGTGATCTCACCTTTAGGCGTAGAAAGCTTCAAAGACGTCGATTTTGCACAGAAGGTATTTTTGCCGCTGGTCGCGAGATAACCCCCTTACGGATAGGGCATGCCGGCCGGCAAGCGCTGAGCCGCTGCATGGCGCAGGCAACCGAGGAGTTTGCCCAGGCGCACCGGATGGGAAGCCCGCCGCCGCCGGCGTCAGGCGGCGTTGATGGATACGATGATGATCGGGCCAATGGAGGAGCCTTTTAGATCGCCAAGCACCCTCAGACCCTGCGCATAAGATTCAAGTTGGCGTGGATGCTTGATCCCGAAGGTGAATGAGACATCCAGACCCCACACGCGGGCTTGAAGGGCAAAAAGCATTTTCCATAATCCCTTCGTCCATTTTTCATGCGCCATTTCGACGACGAGTTGCGAGCGAACAAGCTTTTGCGCCAGGATTTGGAATAGATTTTTCACATCTTGCTCAGGCAAAAACATGCATAAGCCCTCAGCGAGCAGAAGGAAGTCGCTGTTTCCATTTGAAGCGACCTGATCCACCCATGCAGCGTCCAGGACCGAACAAGCGATGAGTTGATAGTCGAGCTGATCCTTGAGTAACTCTCTTTTCAACGCCACAACTTCTGGCAGATCCATTTCAACGTAGCGACAGCCCTTCGTTTCAATCCGCCAGAATCTGGTATCAAACCCGCACCCGAGGTTGATCAGCGTACATTGTGGGTGGTCTGCGATAAAAAGATTAGCGCTCCTGTCGAATGCACCGACTCTCCTGGCCATCGCTCTGGCATCCGGCGCGGAGATCAACCGTTTTTGCCAGGCAATCCATTTCTTCTCTTGCGTGGATGCAATCGACATCAACCTCTGCAAACAGAGGACTGCCATTGGGTCATCGAAAGCGACGTTTTCCTTCTCTGAAGCGACGACGTGGCCGAGCAAGGTCAAGATGGCGGTTCGGGATACATCGGACAGGTTCACAATCAATCTCCACCTCCGCTGATTCTACTTCTCTCAATAAATATTATACAGCGAGGCTGGGCTGTTATTTTTCTAGCATCTTCAATCTCAATCTCAATCTCCAGGAATGATATCTCTGTCCTTTTTCTCGGGGCGTTACCGAGAGCTTGATTTCGTAGGGCGCAATAAACCATCAATTACTCGACTTCTTGACAAAACCCGTCTAATTGTTTATTATGTATATATAAAGTCATAATATATAATGACTAACGATATATGAATAAAACTATTTTGTCAGCTAAACAGAGTGAACTCCTGGAGAATTTGATTGTCAAATACGGTCAAATTGTAACTGCTGACCAGATTTTTGACCAAGCGGCAGTCTACTGGGATTACAAGCAAGCTAAAAACCTGGCGACCAAACTGGTGCAAAACGGTTGGTTGATCAGGATCAAGAGGGGATTGTACGCCATTTCTGATCTCAGTAGCCGGGGGTTTTTATCCCTGTCGCCTTGTATAGTCGCCAATCTTTTAGTTGCCGATTCTTATGTCTCTTTTGAATCGGCTCTCCAGCACCATGGCATGTTTGATCAATTAACCGATAACACGGTGTCTGTGGCCACCAAGATGTACAAATCTGTAAATCTCAACGGGATGGAGTACAGCTTTATCAAAACCAAGCCGGACAATTATTTTGGCTGGCAGGAGGTAAAGGTCAATAGCTACAATGCCCGGATTGCCACGCCGGAAAAGGCCTTGATTGACATGATCAGCTTTCACCGGAGCCAGTATTCGATTGATCTGGTAATTGAAACGCTGCAAGAGCACGAGGACGATCTGGATCTGGCTCGTCTTAACGAGTATTTGACCAAATGTTCAACGACAACAATAAAAATCTTCGGGCTGATTTTTGATTTGCTCGAATTAAATTCCGACCGATTGTTCAGATCAGCTAATATTGCTGGTACCAATTGGATGATGCCGGACAGTCGTAAATTTAATGCCAAATGGCGGTTGTATTACGATCCTTATTTTGATAGATACCAAACTGCATGAATATTCCACGGATTACCCGTTGGCGACAACAGTAGTTTAGGTTTGTCCCCTATTCCCCTATTTTAAATTCTTTGGCAATTAATTGCCGATCTTTATTTAAGTTAAAAAATCAAAACATCCGACCCCCATCGTTACGGGTTGGATGCCTTGAAAACCTGTCAGTGGCGAGGGTGAGATTTGAACTCACATCCAAGGGCTTATGAGTCCCCTGCTCCACCGTTGAGCTACCTCGCCATTGCGTGAAGCGGCAGAATATTACTATGCTATTCGCATTTTGTCAACCAGGCATTGGCCCAACGCTCCCAAGGCCATCCAGGCTCCGCCGCCCAAAATGATCTATCCTGCGAGGGTACGTTTTACGAATTACGCTGTAAGATGTAGTAGGATAATTCTTCGAGCGCGTCGTGCTCCGACCCGGCGGGGAATTGGGCCAGGATCTCCTGGCTGCGATCGATGTAGCGCCTGGCTTCGGCCAGGGCCTGGTCGATGGCCTCGCTCTGGCGGATGGACTCGATCAGGCGCTCCAGCATGGCGCCGTTATAGCGGTTGCCCCCCAGCAGCATTTTCATATCCGTGTCATCCGGATGGTTTTCGGTGTAATACAGCGTCGGCAGGGTGATCAGCCCCTGGCGCAGATCGCTGGCGACCGGCTTGCCGACCGTGGCTTGCTCGCCGGTAAAATCGATCACATCGTCCACGATTTGGAAGGCCATGCCGATATGATAACCGAACGCACGCGCCTGGTCGACCATCTCATCGTCCACAGGGCTGAGCATAGCCGCCGCCCCGGTAGCCAGCTCGAACATCGAGGCGGTCTTGGCAAAGATGCGCTGGTCATAGTTCTCGCGACTGGCGACGCCCCGGCCGACAAAAAGCTGGCCGATTTCGCCATTGACGATAATCGCCAGGGTTTCGGAAAACAGGCGCATCACTCTCAGCGATTCCGTCTCGGCGGCCTGGCGGGCGGCGATGGCGAAAATGAAGTCGCCGGTGAGCACCGTGGCGGCCGGGGACCATTCGGCGTTGAGCGTGGCGATGCCTCTGCGCAGCAGCGAGCCGTCGATCAAATCGTCGTGCACCAGGGTGGCGGTGTGCAAGAGCTCGATGGCGCTGGCCAGGGTCACCAGGCGCTCGGAATCTGCCCCTAGCAGCCCGCCCATCAAGAGCGACATGGCCGGGCGCACGCGCTTCCCGCCGGAGGTCAACAGGTGTTCGATTGCCGCGCCAAGCGCGGAATTGTAGGAAGCCGCCTGGGAGCGCATGCGCTCTTCGACCAGCGGCATTAATTCTTGGACTGGATTTAAAAAGTTAACCGTTGTCAATGATTTACTCGCCAATTGAATAACCTGGCTGCGTTGGCGGTTGTCGCTTGGGCGACGACCTCGATGGGCAGGTTGTGAATCATAGCTATTTTATCAGCTATCAACCCAATATAGGCAGGTTCATTCCGTTTGCCTCGCTGAGGATGGGGGGTCAGAAAAGGCGCATCGGTCTCGACCAACAGACGTGCGAGGGGGAGCTCGGCTACCGTGCGCTGGATTTCGGGGGCGTTCTTAAAGGTAACCGGCCCGGTAATGCCGATATAAAAACCCAGCCCGATGGCTTCCTGGGCGGCGACGGCGTGATCCGAGAAGGAATGCAGCACGCCCGCCCGGCCGGACAACGGCGATCCGTCTGCCAACCCGGCGACCCAATCGGACAGCATGGCGAGCGCGTCGATGGTAGCCTGGCGGTCTTCTGCAGAAGCGTTGCGGGTGTGGATGATCACCGGCAAATCGAGCTTTCCGGCCAGTTCTAACTGAGCCTGGAAGACCTGCTTTTGCAGCTCGTGCGGGGCGCGCTGGCGGTAATAATCCAGGCCGATTTCACCCACTGCAGCTACTTTAGGATGGCGGGCAAGCGCTTCCAGGCTTTCCAGCGACCCCGCCTCCCAGGTCAGGGCGCTGTTCGGGTGCACGCCCACCGCGGCGTACACGTCCGGGAACCTCTCGGCCAGGGCGACCACATTGCGGCTATTTTCCAGGTCCACCCCAGGGTTCAGGAAACGCGCCACCCCGCCGGCGCGCGCTCTTTCAAGCGCCTGTTCCCGATCCTGGTCGAAGACGTCGAAATCCAGATGGCAATGCGTGTCGATCAACATCGTGCCCTACGCGCCTGGGTCAGGCTCCCTCCAGGATCAGGCCGGCGAAACTGCTGCCCTCGCCCGTGCCCTCCACCCCGAACAACTCCGCCAGGGTGGCTGCTAAATCGGCAAAGGAGGCGCGATCGCCGATCGAGGTATTGGGCCGTACCAGGTCTCCGGCGATCAAAAGCGGGACGCGTTCGCGCGAATGGTCGGTAGAGGGCGTGGTCGGATCATTGCCGTGGTCGGCGGTGATGAAGAGGATATCTTCCTTGGCCATGGCCTGTAAGATGCGCGGCAGGTGCTGGTCGAAGGTCTCCAGGGCCTGGGCGTAGCCCTGCGGGTTATTGCGATGCCCGTACAGGGCGTCGAAATCCACCAGGTTGGCGAAGATCAGGCCCGGCTTGCGGCCTTCGATAAAACGGATTGTGCCATCCACGCCGGCCAGGTTGTTGCCGGTGTGATCCGAATCGGTCAGACCGCGGTGGGCGAAGATATCTTCGATTTTTCCGACCCCGGCGGTCATCCAGCCAGCGGCGCTCAAACGGTCCAGGATGGTCGGGCGCGGCGGGGTGAGCGAAAAATCGCGCCGGTTTTCGGTGCGCGTAAAATTGCCCGGCTCGCCCACGAACGGGCGGGCGATCACCCGCCCCACCGCCAGCTCGCCGCTCAGCATGACGCGGGCGATCTCGCAAATCCGGTACAGCTCGGGCAGGGGGACGACTTTCTCATGGGCGGCGATTTGAAAGACGCTGTCGCCCGAAGTGTAGACGATCAGGTCGCCGGTGCGCAGGTGATGCTCGCCGAGCTGGTCGAGGATGTCGGTGCCCGAGGCCGGGTAGTTGCCGATCGTCTTGCGATGGACGCGCTGCTCGAAGGCGGAGATGAAAGACTGCGGGAAGCCATGCGGAAAAGTCGGAAAAGGCGTGTTGGAAGACACCCCGGCCAGCTCCCAGTGCCCGGTGGTGGTATCCTTGCCGGCCGAGACTTCTGCCAGGCGGCCGAATGCCCCGCCGGGTTGGGCGACTTTCGGCACGCCCAGGAATTCGCCCAAATGGCCCAGGCCCAAGGCCGCCATGTTGGGCAGGCGCAGCCCGCCGACCGCGCGGGCGGTATTGCCCAGCGTATCCGATCCCAGGTCGCCAAAGACGTCCGCATCGGGGGCGTCGCCAATCCCGACGCTGTCCAAGACCACGATAATTGCCTGATGGATTTTACGCATCGTCGATCCTTTCATAATAGCGTTGCGATTATACCTCTCCTGAGGTTCCTCACCAGCCTGGGTCGGGCGCAATCACGCCGCCGTGGGTGCAGTTCAGGATATCGATCTCGCCATCTTGCACCTGAGCCAGGTTTTGGGCGTCGCGGCAGATCTTCCACGCCAGCCAGGCCAGGTCGTGCTCGCTCTGCCGTCCGTCGGATTCGAGCATCACGCGCAACAGCGGCTCGGTGCCCGAATAGCGCAGGTTGGCGCGGCTCAAACCCGGGCTCGCGCGCTGTAACTGGCTTTCCATCTCACCCAGGGCCTGGCGGTCATAGCGCGCCCCCCGGCCCACGTAGGCCGAAGCGATAATCTGCGGCGTCTTGCCCACCCCGGCGGCAAAAAGCTCCATCGAGGGGGCGCCCGA
>JAYRNN010000365.1:0-30392 GCA_041912175.1 Anaerolineales bacterium
CATTGGAAAGTCCGGTCAGCGCGCCGGCCTGGTAATTGACTGCGGAACGGGTGAAGGAGCCCGAGCAGGTGTAACCGGAAAAGAAAGATGAAGCAATATTTGCCAGACCCTGGCCCAGGAATTCCTGGTTACTGTCCAGGCGTTGGCCGGTCTGGCTGGCGATCCCCCGGGCGATGGAAATGGCTTCCACCAGGCCGATCGCGGCGATGGATAAGGCGCCGAGGGCCAGCTTGCTCACCAGCTCCAGGTTGAAAAAGGGCGGGATGCTGAGCGGCGGCAGCCCGCGTGGGATCGGCCCGATCACCCGCACGCCGTACTGGTCCAGGTGGAAGGCCGCCGTGATCAGGCTCGCCCCCAAAATCGCCAGCATTGCGCCGGGGAGGCGCCGGTTCACCCGGCGCAAAACTACCACAGCCAGGGCGGTGGCCATGCCCAGCGCCAGGCTGAGCAGATTCGTCTCACCGATGTTTTGCCCCAAAAGCTGCAACGTTTTCCACAGGCTTTCGCTGGCCGGATAGGTGAGACCCAATAAGTTGCGCAATTGGTTGAAAAAGATTAACAGCCCGGCCCCGGCGGTGAAACCGGTGATCACCGAATCGGATACAAAATTGACCAGGATGCCCAGCCGCGCCAGGCCCATCGCTGAGCGAAAGACGCCGACCAAAAAGGCCAGCAGCCCCGCGGCGACGATATATTCGGGTGAACCGGAGGCCGCCACCGGCAGCAGGATCGACAACACCAAGAGCGAGGCTGCATTGGTTGGGCCGGTCTGGAGCTGGCGCGACGAGCCCCATAAAGCTCCTACGATCGACCCGACGATGGCCGTGTACAACCCCATCTCCGGCGGCAAGTCGGCGATCAAGGCATAGGCCATAGACTGCGGCAGCAGGATTACGGCAATAGTCAGCCCGGACAGCAGATCTGCCCGCAAGTATTCTCGACGGTAGCCCCGTAAAAATCCTAACGGGCGCAGAAAATAATTGGCCGTCGAACGCAGCTCGGTTTGAACGGCAGTCATATTCCCCATCTCTTGTTTGATGGTTGGTGAGGAGTGAAGAACCACCGGGGCGGTCTCCACTCCTCAACCCTAATTTTCGCTCAGTGCTTAGTACCCTGCCGTCGCGTTCTTGGCAAAGGCGTCGATCAAAACTTCTTTGATATCCGGAACCTGGTCGGCCGTGATCTTGCCGCTGGCGATCTGTTGTTCGCGAAGCTGCAGCAGGATTTGTTCGAAGGTTCCGTCATGATAGAAGGCCTTCAATTGGGCGCCGGTAGGCCAGACTGCAGTGGGGATTTGCGCGTACAAATCATTGGCTGCCTGGCCGGATTTTTCCGAAGCCCATTCACAGGCTTCTTCCATGTTATCAGCCCGGTAGGCCTGGGCCTTGGTGAGGACGTTGATGAACCGCTGCACGACTTCGGGATTGTTCTTGACGAAATCCTTGTTGGCAACCCAGGTGCTGGGGAAGGTTGCTTCGGGGAAGTCGGCGTTGCCGGCGAGCTTGATCCCATCATCGCCGAGAGCTTTCATTATGGCGGTAGTGCCCGGCATCCAGCCAGCGACGGCATCGACGCCATCGCCGCCGGTGCTCAGGATCGCCGAGGCGAGGTTGTTGTTGTCCATGTTAACGATGGTCACATCATCGCGGGTCAGGCCGGCTTTTTTCAGGGCCAGGTTGAGCAGGCTGTCGCCCGCCGCCCCCACCTGGGTGGCGATCGTCTTGCCCTTGAGATCGGCGAGGGTGTTGATCCCGCTGCTCTTCTTGGCGATGATTTCGTCGGTGAGGGCCAGGTTATCCAGGGCGAGGATGTCCACATCGCCGCGGAAGGCCAACCAGGCTGCGCCCGAGCCGATGAAGCCGATGTCGCCGCGGCCGGCAACCATGGCGGCGATTTCCGGTGGGCCGGAAGTGAAGCGCTGGTAACGCGGCTTCAAGCATTCTTCATCCCACATGTTGTAGGCGTCGGCGATGGCCAAGGCAGTCGAGCCGCCGATGGTCGGGTGGTAGATCACGTCGACGACAAAAGGATCGGTGCAGGCGGCCTCGGCTGGGGCCTCGGTGGCGGCGGCGGTCGGTTCAACTGCCGCTGGCGCTTCGGTGGGCGCAACCGTAGGTTCAACTGCGGCAGGCTGTTCTGCAGCAGGTTTTTCGGTGGGCGCAGCAGTGGGCTGTGCGCAGCCGGCCAGGGCGGTCGCAGCAATCATTAAAACGACCAGGACGATAAACAGCGAACTTTTCTTATTCATTACTCCTCCAAAGTAGTTGGTCTTGTCTTTCTAAATATTCACATATCCCACAGTTCACCAAGGCGCTTGCGCTGCAAGCATAAACCTTGCTTTACCTTTGTGGGTTCCAGCTCATACTGATAGTCTTCCATTTCGAAGCTGTAACAACCATCATATCCGATTTGATCTAATTCATATTTGAATACACTCCAGTCAATTTCACCTCCTCCGATTATGGTATGCCGCCACCATTGATTAGGATAATAACCGCGTTCTTTGCCCACGTTATGTAAAATACCCACCCGGCTGAGCAGCGCCGGGTTCAGCTCGGTATCTTTCAAATGAATATGCCTGATCCGGTGGCCAAATTCACCGATCGGGCCGTAAACCTCGATCATTTGCCATACAAAATGGCTTGGATCGTAGCACAACCCCAGCCGTGGATCTGGGATGCGTTCGAAAATCTCCTGCCACATCACCGGCGAGGTGGCGATATTGCGGTACATTGGGCAGTTTTCAAGCATCATCACCAGGTCCAGCTTCTCAGCCAGCTCGAGGGTTTCTTCCAGGAAATCGATCACCGGATCGATGCTCGCCAGGGGGTCCATACCTCCACTCTCCGGCATCGACAGACGCTGGGAGATGCCTGTGGAAAACATAAATTTTTTAACCCCTAATTGAGAGGCAAATATCATCCGCCGGTATAACTCGTCCTGTTCGCGCCGCGCATTATCCCGGTCGTCATCAATGAAATTACGGGCATAAGCAAAATTATTGATGGCAATAATTTTCTGGGCGGCGTGAAAAAGACGCTCGTCCAGTGGGAAACCCGGGCCGACCTCGAGCGAGGTGAATCCGTTTTCAAGCGCAAAGCGGGCAATTTCTTCCAGGTCGGTCAGGCCGGCCCATACAAAGGCGTTGGTGTGAAAGGCGACATTCATGAAATGATCAATCCGTTTCTACCGGAACCGCTGCTTGGGCGCTGGCTTTCTGGGCCGCTTCGAGTACGGTTTCGACGTAATGACCCTGGGGAATATCTGCCGCTTCGGTCGGTTCGCCGCTCAGCCCGTCCACAAAGGCTCGCATCTGGCCGGCGAACCAATCTTCAAATGGTTTTTGGGCGGCGACAGGTATTTCTTTTACTTCCTGGTTGTAGACGCCCTTTTGAGCGGGAAGAAATTGGATGCTCTCGGGAGCAGCCACGTTCACCCGAGCCAGACCGCCTTCGCCGACCACCAGCAGGCGGATGTCGTCCATCCCCACCCGGCTGACCGAAAAGGCCGCCAGTCCCTCCGCGTCCGTCCGGGCGACAAAAGCCGCCTGGTCGTCGTTCTCCACCCTGGTGTTCCCCCGGGGGTCTGCTGGCCTCACCGGGATGACCGTGCTCGCCATTGCGCTGACTGCGGTAAAACGCATCCCCGCGGTATAGGCCGCCAGGTCTACCAGGTGACTGCCAAAATCCCCCAGCGCTCCTGAGCCAGAATACTTCTGTATCATGCGCCATTCAATTGGAATGCTAGGGTCGGCAAGCCTGCGGCCGCCATAGGAAGCCTGGAAGGTGTAGACCCGCCCGAGCTCGTTTTGCACCAGTTTGCGAAGTTCCTGCATAACGAAGGCATAGCGCATGACAAAGCCGACCATATTGAACAGGTCCTTGCCTCGCAAAGCCTGCACTGCCCGCCGGCTGTCGCTAGCGGAGAGGGCGAGCGGTTTTTCGACAAACACTGCCTTATCGGCCTGGATCGCGCCCAGAACATAATCGATGTGAGCGTGGTTTGGTGTGCAGATATCGACTGCATCTACACTGTCCAACAACTGGGAATAGTTCTCGCACACCCGCGCCTGGTCCAAGCCATGCGCTGTTAAGAAGCGCGCCGCGCCGGCGCGATCAAGGTCGTAGACAGCGGCAATTTCGGCCCGCCCGTCAGCCAACAGCCCCAGGACATGAAAATGGGCAATTCCAACGGTCTGGCCCGTTCCGACAATACCGATTCTTGGTTTCATCAGGCTGCCTCCCGAGCTGGTTTTCCCAGGATGCGGTACATGTTTTGTTTGTAGACTTCCACTCCCGGCTGGCCGTAGGGGTTGACTCCAATGATGACCGCCGAAAGGCAACAGCTCAGCATGAACAAGTAAAACAGCTCGCCAAACATGGCGGGGCTGATTTCGCCGGCCTGGAATTGAAAGCAAGGCACGCCGGCATGGATGTGGGCGGCAAAGGCGGCGGCATAAACCGCCGAGTTTAATCGGTCAAAAGGTTGCTGATCGAGATACGCGAAGCCGTCCGGAACCTGGCTGGGCTGGATCACAATTTCGGGGTGGGTGAAATTGGCCTGCAGGAAGGTTTCCATGACGATGCGCTTGCCCTGTTGGATATACTGGCCGATGGCGTGCAGGTCTTCGGAATAGGCGCTGGCGGCGGGGAAGATGCCGCGGCCTTCTTTGCCTTCGCTCTCGCCAAAAAGCTGGCTCCACCAACGGGCGAAATAACTCATCGCCGGCTCGAAAACGACCAGGTTTTCGAGTAAAAAGCCCCGCTCGGCCAGCAGGTTGCGCCCCATGGCATACAGTACGGCCGGGTTTTCTTCCAGGGGGAGGGCTTTTAGCTCGTTCGCCGCCGCACTGGCGCCGTGGATCAGCGCCCGGATATCGACCCCGGCCACGGCCATCGGCAGTAATCCCACCGCCGAGAGCACACTGAACCGCCCGCCCATATCCGCCGGAAATGGCAGGCAAGTATAGCCCTGCTGCTGACCCAGGGACAGGAGCTGGCCGTCGCCGGCGCTGCCGGTGACGATGATCCGCTCTGCGCCAGCCCAGCCCGGTTCGGTCTCGAGGGCCTGGCGCAGCATGCGGAAGGCAACGCCTGGTTCCAGGGTGTTGAAATCTTTGGCGATCACATTCAAGTAGGTCGAGCGGCCGTGGATGCGCTGGATCACATCCTGCAGGGCGTGAGCAGAACAATTATCTCCGGCATAGACGATCTCCACCACCCGGTCGCCCAGGGTCTCGATCACGCTTTGGGCGCCGCGGTTCGAGCCGCCGATGCCGACCAGGACGAAGACCTCGGCTTCAGCCCGGATCTTCTCGGCCAGGGATGCGATCTGGGCGAGCAGGGGGGCGTTTTCCCAGCGCTCGGGATGGAACCATCCCAGGTCTGGCGACCCGCCAACTTTGCCGTGCAAGACAGTAGCCAGAGAGACGGCGTGAGCCTGAATCGCCGCTCGCAGATCTTCAACTGCCAGGATGGAGGTGATGCCCTCCAGGTTGAGACGGGTGATCATTTCTTTACGGACAAATATTCCTGGTAAACATTAGCCCAAATGGCATTTTTGATTTCGTTGAAACGCGGCAGGATCTTGGTCTCCTGGTTGCGCGGGTAGGGAAGGTCGACCTCGACGGTATCTTTCACCCGGCCAGGGCGGGCGCTCATAATCACCACCCGTTGGGATAACAGCACGGCCTCTTCGACATCGTGGGTGATGAAGAAGATGGTCTTGGCCTCGGTCTCCCAGGTTCGCAGCACATCTTCCTGTAACTGGGCCCGGGTTTGGGCATCCAGCGCTCCAAAAGGTTCATCCATCAGGAGTACTTTGGGCGAGGTGGCGTAGCCGCGGGCAATGGCCACCCGCTGCTTCATCCCGCCGGAAAGTTCCTTGGGATAGGAGTCGGCAAATTCGGTTAGACCGACGATCTCCATGTAGTGGTCGGTGATCTCCTTGCGCTTTGCTTTGGAATAGCCGCGGTACTTCAGCCCAAATTCCATGTTCTTGCGCACCGTCATCCACGGAAATAGGGCATACTGTTGGAAGATCACCCCCCGGTCGATCCCCGGTCCCACAATCGACTCGTTGTTGATCGTAACCGAGCCCGAATCGATCGCCTCCAGCCCGGCCAGGATGTTCAGCAGGGTGGTCTTACCGCAGCCCGACGGCCCGACGATGGTCACGAATTCGTTTTCGTGGATCTCCAGGTTGACATCCTTCAGGGCGATTACGTCTCCGCTGATGCCCTTGTAAGTCTTATTGACATGTTCGATTTTGATTAAAGGTTCATTTGCCATTATGGTTCCCTTATTTCCAGCGGGTCAGCTTCTTTTCCATGAATAAAATCGTGCGGTCCAATACAAACCCGATGATGCCGATGCAGATAATCCCCAGCATGACCTTATCCATCCGGAAGTACAACTGGGCTTCTTGAATGCTGTTGCCCAGGCCGTAGACCGTGCCGGTCAGCTCGGCGGCGATCAGGGTGGTCAGGGCGGTGGAAACGCCGAGGCGGGCAGCGACAAGGATGAACGGAAAGGAAGCCGGCACGATCACCCGGTAAAAGATATCAAAATCGGATGCGCCGAAGGTATACGCCGCCTTCACCAGGGTGAGATCGATGTTGCGGATGCCCTGGTAGATGGTCACAACCATCACCAGGAAGGCGGAAATGAAGATCACCGTCAGCTTGGCCTGTTCGCCAATTCCCATAAATAGGATAACCAGGGGGATGAGGGCAATGGGTGGGATTGTGCGGAAAAACTGCAGCCAGGGATCGACGATATTTTTGAAGGTGGTGTACCAGCCGCTCAGGAAAGCAACCGGGATGGCCACCAGGAAAGCGATGGTAAATCCGCCGAGCACTCGCCAGAGGGAAACGAGAATATTTTTCTGCAGCCGGCCGGCGGCCCATTCTTCCTGGAAGGCCTTGAATACATCATCGGGGCCGGCAAGAATAATCCCGATGGTTGGATGAATGGATAATAAATACCAGATCAAGATACCCACTGCCAGCGAGGCAATCATGGTGAGGTTGCGGACATTCTTTTTGCCCTCACCAAAATCCTTGAGCTTTGTTGGCTTTTTGGAACTTATGTTTTCTGCCATGCGCCCTTCCTTCCGGTCAAAGAGTGCTATTGAGGTTGAATCTATCGAAGGTTCTGCTGAATATGCTCAATGATAATAGAGGAGGTTGGATTCTGTCAAGGGATTAATTAATCAATTTGATTAATTAATCCCAAAATCATCAAAAATCGAGTATACTATCCTCCATACAGGAACACCAACCTTCCAGACAGGAGAGCAGGGCGATGAAACCATCCAGGATCGTGATTCAAGGCGCCGATATCTTTACCCCAGAACGGCGTATCTCCGGCGGGGCCGTTCTCATTGAAGCAGGCAAGATTGAGAGGGTGTCCACCCTACCCGAATCGGTCGCCTGGTCCGCTGAGCAGCGCTTCGACGCCGCCGGTTTGCTCCTGGCGCCTGGTCTGGTTGAGCTCCAGATCAACGGCGCCTTCGGGATGGATTTCACCGCAGACCCGCAGAGCATCTTCCCGGTGGCCGAAAAGCTGCCGGCCTTTGGCGTTACCAGTTTTCTGCCTACCATTATCACATCTCCGGTTGAGCACATCGCCAGCGCCCAGGCAGTGCTCCAATCCGGTCCGCCCCCGCGCTTCCGCGGCGCCTTTCCCCTGGGGCTGCATGTTGAAGGGCCGTTTCTGAATCGGGAACGCAAGGGCGCCCACAGCCCCGAATTTATCCGCCCGCCGAGCCCAGCTCAGGCCGCTAACTGGTCGCCCGAGACTGGCGTCCGCCTGGTCACCCTGGCCCCCGAGCTCCCCGGCGCCCTGGAGACGATCGCTGCCTTGAGCCGGCAGGGTGTAGTGGTCAGCGCGGGTCATTCTTTGGCCACCTATGAGCAGGCCCGGGCGGGTTTCGGCGCCGGCCTTCGCTATGCAACTCACCTGTTCAATGCCATGTCGCCCCTGACGCAATTCGATCCAGGCTTGCCTGGGGCCGTCCTGGCCGAGCCTGGCCTGCCCTTCGGCTTGATCGCCGACGGCATCCACGTTCACCCCGCCCTGGTGGAGCTGGTCTGGAAGCTGACCGGCGCCGGCCGGTTGACCCTGGTGAGCGATGCCATGGCGGCCCTGGGGATGCCCCCCGGCCGCTACCGTTTGGGGAAACAGGACGTAATTGTGGATGAGACCAGCGCCCGCCTGGTCGACGGCGTCCTCGCCGGCAGCGTTCTTTCCCATCCTGTCGCCTTGCGTAACCTGATGGCCTTTAGCGGTTGTTCATTGGCGGAAGCGCTCACCTGCCTGACCACTACTCCCGCCAGCCTGCTCGGGCTGGAAAACGAAATTGGGCAGATCGCCCCTGGTTTTCGCGCCGACCTGGTCTTGATGACCCCAGACTTGAATATCGTGCGCACCTTTGTCGCCGGCGAGGTGGTGTTCAATGCTTGAATTATCCCTTTTCCCTTGACGGTAGGATGAATTATGTTTACAATAATACTTAATTATTCACCTTGATTAAATAAGTATAGTGGACTCACCTATGACCGCAAACGTTCGCATCTCGCGAGGCAGCAACCCGAACCAAATCAAGCAGCACAACATTCGCGCTGTCCTGTTTTACCTGCTCAATCACCAACCTGCCTTCCGCGTCGATATTGCTGAAGAAATGCAGCTTTCCACCACTACCATTACCAATCTCATCGACGAGCTGATCGAAACCGGGCTGGTGGTTGAGCAAGGGGTGGAAGAAACGCAGGGCCCCCGCAGAATCGGCCGGCCGCGTTCGGCCTTGTATTTGCTCGAAGATGCTCGTTATGCCATTGGCATTCAGCTCGGCATCGGTTTCTACCGCATCGGCCTGGCCAATTTACGCGCCGAGATTCTAGATTACCGTCAGGATTCTTTCCCGCCTGGCACGCCCCCCGCGATGGTCATCCCCGAAATCATCCGTCAGGTCGAAGCGCTGTTGGCCGAAAACAACCTGGACCGCCAACACATTCTCGGGGTTGGCGTCGGCATGCCAGGCCTGGTAAACCATCAAACCGGGGTCAATGTCCGAGCCTTTAAACTGGGTTGGCAAAATGTGCCCATTCGCGACTGGTTTTCCGAAGGGTTGAATCTGCCGGTGATTGTCGAAAACAATGTCAAAGCCATGGCTTTGGGTGAAGCCTTTTTCGGCAGCGGCCGCCAGGCCAGCTCATTGGCCTTTATTTATTCCCGTTCGGGCGTCGGCTCGGGGATTGTCATCGACAAACGCCTGCTCCAGGGGGCCAACCTGGGCGCCGGCGAGATTGGTCATATGCTCCTGCTGAATCCGGGCGGCAAAAAATGTTTCTGCGGCCAGAGCGGTTGCCTAGAAACGTTGATCTCTGAACCGGCGCTGATGGAAGAGGCAGCAGAAGCAGCCAGCATCTACCCAAACGGCGTGCTTGCCTCAGAACTGCAATCCGCTGAGTACCCGCTTAGTAACCGGTTGTTCGCCGCCGCTCGCCAGGGAGACCCACAGGCTATTGAAATTTTAGGGCGAGCTGCCCGACACCTGGGCATTGCGCTGGCAAATCTGGTCAACTTACTCAACCCACAAATGATCGTACTTGGCGGATTATTTGTCCCTGGTGAAGATTTGCTGCTAGAACCAACCCGCGAAACTCTGAGAAGCTGTGCTTTCGCTGGCCTGGGCGAAAAAATCGATTTACGCACCACCAGTTTCGGCTGGCAAGCTGGCCTTGCCGGAGCCGCTTCGCTTGTATTGACCAACCTGTTTTACCTGGATCCGGAACAGATATGACCAGGCATGGCTTGCCAGCCTGGCGATTATTTCTACAAATGATATATATAGAGGAGATTTTCAATGAAACTATTTCTAGATAGTGCAAAGGTAAATGAAATCGAGTACGCGCTGGATGCTTTTGACATCGATGGCGTTACCACCAACCCTCGCCACATCCAGGCGGCGGGCAAGCCGTTTATGACCACCATCCGCGAAATCGCCCGCCTGGTCGAAGGCACCGATAAGCCAGTCAGCGTTGAAGTCAACCCGCACTTCGTAACCTACCAGGAGATGATGGCGGAAGCTGAAAAGCTGGCGGCGATCTCGCCAAATTTCGTGATCAAGCTGCAGTGCATTGAACCGGCCTTCAAAGCGACCCGCGAGCTGGCGAAAAAGAACATCCGCACCAATGTCACCCTGGTGTTTAACGCCGCTCAGGCCCTGATGGCGATGAAATCAGGCGCTTACTTTGTTTCACCTTTCATTGGCTGGAAGGAGACCAACGGCGAGGAAATACGCGGATTTGTTGAAGATGTCGTGGCGATCCGCGATAATTATGGCTTTACGACTGAAATTATTGTCGCGGCCGTTCGCAACGGGCGGCAGATTATTGACTCGGCTGTCGCCGCCGCAGACATTGTTACCGCCGGACTTTCCGTTTATCAGGAAGCCTTTGAGCATCCCTATACCCAGGATGGCATCCGCCGCTTCACCAACTTCTGGGACCAGTCGTTATACGAATAGACTGGGCAGATCCGCTCACCTTTGTGTTGTTTACGGTCCATCAGGAGTAAGATATGCGCCAAATTTTTGTCAACCTCAAGCGTTTTGAAGTCGCCCGGGCAGCCGGAGGACTATGCCCACAGGAAAACCCGATCAGTTGGATCGAAAGCGTCATCGCTGACAGCGTAGCACTGGGGTTTGGCGTCAACCCGAATTTACGACTGACATACCTTTTGGCAGAGGGACTGATTCCTGCAGCAGTCCAGCGGCTGAAGGAGTTTCCTGCCGAGCTGACCAGCATGCTGGCCGTGGGCTGCCAGGGGGTGCACTGGGAGAACGTCGAACCCGGCAAGAATTTTGGCGCTTTCACAACCAGTCTTCCGGCTGCTGCTGCCGTCGGCCTGGGCGCTGGATGGGCTATAATCGGCCATTCCGAAGAGCGCCGGGCCAAGCTGCAGGTGATCCAGGCTTATGATCCAAAAGCCAGCGCCGATCCCTTCCAGCTTCTCCACGCAAACCGGACTGTCGATATGCTCATCCAGGCTGAGGTTTCTGCTGCCCTGGCCTCTGGCTTGAAGGCGCTGCTGTGTGTCGGCGAAACGGCGCAAGAACGCGGCGAGGGCAACTTTGCTGATCAGCGCCCGCGGGTCGAAACCGTCTTGAAATCTCAGCTTGTGGTCGATCTCCAGGCTGCCGGGCCGGCGCTCCAGCAGGGTCGAGTCGTCATCGGCTACGAGCCTATCTGGGCGATTGGCCCGGGCAAGACCCCGCCGGATCAAGAATATATCCATTTCGTCTCGAGTTTTATCAAACAGACGATCAGCGATTATTTTCAGGCTGACGCTGCAGTCGTTTACGGCGGCGGTCTGAAAGAAGCCAACGCGGCGATGATCGCCGCCATCCCCACGATCGACGGCGGCCTGGTCGCCCTCACCCGCTTCAGCGGCGAGATTGGCTTTTACGTGGACGAGCTCAAGGGCATTATCGATCGCTATCTGCAAGCCTGAAACCACCCGCTGCCGCGAGTCATTGATCTAAGAAATTGGAGCGTGCAATGAAAACTGTGCAATTTGAATACGGCGAAGGAACGCTCAGCGCCAGCCTGCCCGATTCGGCCGAGATCTTCATCCCCGGCGAAACCGTGCCCGATCCCCCCGCCCTGGATGATGTAATCGCCGCAACCCGCGCTTCCATCCACAACCCAATCGGCATGCCGCCAATCGCCGGACTGGTTGGGCCTGGTTCGAAAGTTACCCTCAGCTTCCCTGACCGAGTCAAGGGCGGCTATCAGCCCACTGCCCACCGCAAGGTTGCCATCCCCCTCCTGGTCGAAGAATGCCTGCGGGCGGGCGTGGCCAAACAGGATATCCGCTTAATTTGCTCCAACGGGCTGCACCGCAAGAACACCGATGCCGAAATCAAGGCCATCCTGGGCGACCAGGTTTACGCCGACTTCATGCCCACCCACCAGATCGTCAACCACGACTCTGAAGATTGGGATAACCTGGTTGATCTGGGCTATGATGAGCTGGGCGACCCGGTGATTATGAACCGTGAGGTCTTCGAATCCGACCTGGCGATCATGGTTGGCCACGTCATGGGCAATCCTTACGGCGGCTATTCTGGCGGTTATAAAATGGTCGCCACCGGCATCACCCATTGGAGATCGATCGCCTCTCATCATATTCCCGAAGTCATGCACCGCGCCGATTTCACCCCGGTTTCTCCGCAAAGCCTGATGCGCGCCAAGTTCGATGCCATCGGCCAACACATGGAAAAGCGGATGGGCCGCAAGTTTTTCATGTGCGATGCCGTGCTGGATACCAGCTCCCGTCAGATTGCTGTGTTTTCCGGCTACGGCAAAGACATTCAGCCGCTCTCCTGGGAAATTGCCAACCAGCGCACCTATGTGCCTTGGGCAAAAGAAAAATTCGATGTCATGATGTTCGGCATGCCGCAAAACTTTCATTACGGAAACGGCCATGGCACCAATCCGATCCTGATCTTACAGGCAATCGGGGCGAATATTATCCGCCACCGAAGAGTGATGAAAGATCAATTTGTGGTGATTTGCTCATCGATCTGCAACGGCTACTTCCACGATGAAGAGTTTCCTTCCTACCGGGAGCTGTATGAGCTTTTCCAGGGAGATTATCACCAGACTCTGCCCGATATTGCTAAATATGGGGAATATTTCAGCCATAAGCAGGAATACATTGACAAGTATCGCTTTAATTACGGGTATCATCCCTACCATGCGTTTTCAATGGTTTCTTGTGGACACATCACCGAAATGCAAACCGCTGCCGCTTATATTGTTGGTGCATATGCGCCGGGGTATGCCCGGGCGATGGGCTTGAAAACCCGTCCCACGTTCGATAGCGCTCTAGCCGATGCCCGGCGCTATGTCGGGCCGGATCCGAAGGTCCTGGCATTGCCCCGCTGTTTTAAGACCGCCGCAGTTCACCTGATGATGGCGGATGAACCGGTCCCCGGTGTGTAATCAGGCAGAATGAACCGGTGAATACCATGGAAAAACCAACAGGCGTCAATTTGTATTATGAGGCAATCACCCAGATTCAGTCTCAGGTTATCGAAAACCAGCATGACCGGTTGTGCCAGATTGCCGGAATAATGGCTGAGATTATTCGGCGAGACCGGCGGATTTTCTTGTTCGGTACGGGTCATTCGCACCTGCTGGCGGAAGAAGGTTTTTTTCGCGCCGGTGGACTGGCTGCGGCGGCGCCTATTTTTACCCCTCAGGCGCTAATGCTGCACGAGAGCGCCCGCATGAGCAGCCAACTCGAACGGATTCCCGAGCTGGCCGTGGCTTTGTTAGATGAATACGAGCCCGAATCGGGAGAGCTGCTGATCATTTATGCCGACAGCGGGTCAAATGCACTGCCGGTTCAAATGGCAATCGAGGCGAAAGCCCGCGGGTTGATCACTGTGGGAGTTTGTTCGCTGAAGTACGCCCACCTGGCGCCGCTCTCCCGGGTTGGGAAAAAACTGTTCGAAGTCGCTGATTTTGTCATCGACAACGGCGGCACGCCAGGCGACGCCCTGGTCGAAGTCGAGGGCTCAACCTGGCGGGCCGCCGCCAGTTCGACTCTGATCGGCGCCCTGATCTGGAACTGCTTGCTGACCGAGACAGTCCAACGCCTTGTTGCGTATGGCGTCGAGCCGCCGATCTTTGCCAGCTATAATCTGCCGGGGGCGATCGAGCACAATCGCGCCTTGCTGGCAAAATGGAGCAAAATTAACCCGCATTTGCCAGCCCACAGCTTGAAATCGAACCTGTAATCCCGTTTACGGGGTGTAGCTGGCCGGCTGGGCGGTTTCAACATCCACATAAAGGACGCAGTCCGCATGGGTCTGCAAGAGGGTCGCTGGATATTCGACGTTCGGTTCACCGAATAACGTCATGCGCACCGCATGGCGTTGCCACATGCCACCCGGGCAGTAGATGCGGATTCGCCGGGCTCCCAGGATATCTGCCATCCCCAGGGTAACGCCCATTGGGGGGAAATTGCGCGGATTACCTCCGGTATTGCGGATGCTGTTCATGACCACCGTGTCCTCTGCCAGGGGCACAATTCGGGTTTTCGATTTCATAAATTCGTCAAGCGAGATGTGAGCCCAGCGAGAGATTGGCGGCTCATTGAAAGCAATGTGACCATGGTAACCGATCCCACCATAGCTGGCGTCGATGCCGCCGATCTCCTGGATATCCTGGCTGATCTTATCCAGGTTGAGAGGGTCGGGGAAATGGATCTGCTCAGGTGGGATACGCAATTCAGCATCAAGGCGATCGAACAAAACCCGGTGCATGATCCCTCGAAAACTGAGCGGGTGGTCTGCCGGGATCCAACGGCCTTGCCAATCGCAGTATTCATCCATGTTGAAAGTATAGGTATTGCGCCAACTGATTCGCTCCCGGTTGCAGATATCCACCAGGAGCGGGTACTGGCCAACAGGACCAACCGGCAGAATCAGCCGGGTGGTCCTACCAGCCGCATTGTTGTTTTTAATCTCATCCGCCAGGGTGCGGGCGAATCGAGCAAACAGGCTTGGCGGGTCAGGCAGGATCTCGACGTGCAGGCGGCTAAAACGAGAAAAATCTTCGACCGCAATATTCAGATAATCGTTGATATCGGACATGGTTTGGCCTCGTCTTCTGAAACATAGGGATACGTTATTCTCAGGCGGCGGATGTCTTGGCTCACCTTGACAACTACGGATGGGGCAATTATACTCTAATTAATAAATCAATTTGATTAAATAAATAAACCGATTTGCTTAAAATTCTATTCAGCTCCATCCGGGTTGTAACCGAAGAGACGAAATAAATTCACTCAATGCTGACTCAATATCTTGGAGAGATGGCCGCATTGCTGGCCTCGTTTTGCTTTGTCATTGGCCCGACAATGAACACCCTGGCCACACAATGGGTGAGCATCGGCGCCCTCAATGTGTCGCGGCTGGCGATCACCTCGTTGCTCATATTTTTGCTGCATTGGATATTGTATGGCAGCTTTATCCCGAGTGGTTTGCAACCACAGAACTGGTTTTGGCTGGGCCTCTCCGGCCTGTTCACGTTGGCGCTCGGGGATAGCCTGCTATTTACCGCCTTCAGCCTGATCGGAACCCGCTTAGGAATGCTGATCATCAGCCTAAACCCCGTGATCAGCGCCATTCTGGGGTGGTTTATCCTGGGTGAAAAATTGGCCCCACAGCAGATCATCGGTATATCAGCCACGATTGCGGGAATTGCCTGGGTCGTTTCAGATCGCAATGGAAAGGCCCCAGCTTCGGATCGCTCCAGCCGCCGGAAAGGCATCCGGATGGCGCTGTGCTCGACCTTTTTTTTTGCCTTTGGCAGCATCACCGCCAAGCTTGGATTAGCGAACGGCTTACCCGCCCTGTCAGGACACCTGCTGAGGACCGTCATCTCACTGTTCCTGCTCCTGCTCGTGATGGCGATCCAGGGCAGGCTTAAGACCTCTTTCATAGAACTAAAGACATCCTCGGTAGTACTGAAATATGTCTTTGTGGGAGCCGTATTCGGCCCATTACTTGGCAACTGGCTGGTGTTGATCGCTTTACAGACAACGGATGTGGGGGTTGTCGGCGCGTTGACCGCCTTGCCGCCGGTGATTTTGCTTCCGGTTGCGAAGTACTACTTCAAAGAAGAGATCGGTTGGCAGGCGGTGTGCGGGTCCTTCGTGGCCGTGCTCGGAGTGTTATTATTATTTCTCGATTGATATTCACCTGCTGGCACAACCCAATTTCGTTCTACGCCAACCCTAATCGGATCGCCATAATCGCCGCCTGGGTCCGGTCAGAAACGCCCAACTTCTTGAAGATATCGCTGGTGTAATTGCGCACAGTGCCCTCGGTCAGGAAGAGCTGCTGGGCAATTTCCACATTGCTCTGACCTTGCGCCAGTAACCGCAGGATCGCAAGTTCACGCTCGCTGAATTGAAGGTCAGCAGGGGGATTCTGAGCGCTGACCGGTCGCCCGATATAACCTCCTATAACTTTCCCGGCGACATCCGGGTCCAGGTAGGTCTTTCCCGCCGCGGTCCCTTTGATCGCCGCGATCAGATCCGCCGATGGCGTATCCTTGAGCAGGTAACCCGCCGCGCCGCTGCGCAGGGCGTCGTTCAGCCATTCATCGTCATCGTAAGTGGTCAGGATCAACACAAAGATCCCGGGAAACCTGGCCTTGATCTGCCGCGTGGCGATGATCCCGTTTACCAATGGCATCTTTAAATCCATTAAGACCACGTCTGGCGGATCAACCGCGACCATTTCGAGCGCCTCAGCGCCATCGCGAGCGGCCCCGGTCACCTTGAGCTCAGAATCCGAGCCGAGGATGCGGGTCAAGCCTTCGCGCACAATCGTCTGATCGTCACAAATCAATACTTTAATCATCAAGTATCCTTAATGATAGCAGAACTTCAGTGCCCTGTCCGGGCTGGCTATTTACAACCAGCTTCCCATTAACCTCAGCCGCTCGCTCCTGCATTCCTTGCAGCCCGAAGCGATCCTGGAAATTGAGTTTCTCCAGGTCTGCGCCAATTCCATCATCGCGGATCGATAACTGCAATTCGCCCTGCACCATCTCCAGGTGCAAGGCGACATGGCTTGCATCGGCATGGCGGACGATATTCTCCAGGCTCTCCTGGGCAATGCGGAAAAAACATTGCTCTGCATCAGGGTGCAGTTCGGGAAGTGCGTTAGCAATTTCTAGCCGAAGCTCAAAGCCGGCGCGAGAAGCCGCATCAGCCGCCAGGTTGCGTACCGCCAATTCTAACCCCAGGTCATCCACTGGCAGCGAGCGCAGGTCCTTCAGCGCCCGCCGTGTCTCATGCAGCCCGGCGCGGGTGGCAGCCAGGGCTCGATCGAGCATACTTTGCGCCTCCGTCTGTTCCGGGTAAAGCATCAGCTTGATCGCTTCCAGGTTGACCGCCTGTCCGCTCAGCGTGTGCGCCAGTGTATCGTGCAGTTCACGCGCCAGGCGGTTACGCTCTCGGCTGATCGTAAGCTGCTCGAGCGTAACAGCATGCTGGCTGAGCCGGTAGTTCGCCTGAAGTAGCATCTTCCGTTGCTCATCCTGGGTGGAGGTCAGGCGGCTGACAATGTGTCCTACCACCCCAAATGCAAACGCGCGCATAAGCGGCAGCCCCAGGATCGAAATTGTGGGCATATTCAAGCTTGTCGCCGCCGGGTAAATCACGATCATCTCTACCAGGGCGGTTAGCACCACAAAAATCAGCACAAAATAAAAGTTATATTGCCAAGCAATCAGCACCAACGGGATGAGCAAGATCGGGAAAAGAAGCCAGCTCCTCACAATGATCGTCGACGGATCATTGACCTCTGTCTCTGCCAGGTAGAACAGGTTGCTGAAGATCGGCACCACCGTCGCTGTCAGCAAGGCAACCGGCAGGTACCAGGCCTTTAGCTTGCGCTGTAGCCATCCCCACGAAAGGTAAACAAACAACACCGCATTCGCCAACAGGTTAAGGTAGATCTGGTTTTGGGATGAGCTGAAGGCTTGCTTGCTTTGTTGGGCTACGAAGACGGCCACAAGAGCGTAATAGCCCATGGCTACTGCGGTGTAATAACGAAAAATGCGCACCAAACCTGGCCGGATCGTGGTGTTCACACTTGAATCATATCATAACTGCCCATCGCCGGCGCCAGGGCGGCTTCAGATTGTGACCGATGTCACCCGTAAGGTGACATCGGTCACAAAGATGGTGACGCCAGTAACTTCGAAAAGTGGCTCACGATACCTGTACCGGGAGTGCGTCACCGGGTAAAAATAATACCTGCCGGGAGTGCTTTATGTCTGCCTGACAGAAACCGATCACAGATCAAGGTACCTATGGAATTCGCTATTGAAGCGCAAGACCTCACCAAAAATTACACCTCCAAGGCGCACCGGCCTGCTATCGATAGAGTCAACCTGGCCATCCAAAAAGGGCAGCTCTACGGTCTGGTTGGGCCAGATGGCGCCGGCAAGACCACCATGCTGCGGATGCTGTCCACGGTCATGACGCAAACCAGCGGCAAGGCGTGGGTGGTAGGCTACGACGTGCGCACGGAGGCGGAGAAAGCCCGCCGCAAGATTGGCTACATGCCGCAGAATTTCAGCCTCTATCCCGACTTGAGCGTCCTTGAAAATCTGAATTTCTTTGCCAATATTCACCGTATCCCCGCCGACGTCAAAAAAATCCGCATCCAAGAAATGCTGGATTTCACTCGTCTGGATCGCTTTCGCCAGCGTCGCGCGGGCGCCCTTTCCGGGGGCATGAAAAAAAAGCTCGCCCTGGCCTGCGCCCTGGTGCACGACCCGGTAGTCTTGCTCCTCGATGAGCCCTCTACCGGGGTCGATCCTGTTTCCCGGCGCGAGTTGTGGGTGATCCTGGCAAACGTCGTCCAGCAAGGCGTCACCGTAATGGTCTCGACTCCGTACATGGACGAAGCTGAGCGTTGCCACAAGGTAGGCATGCTGCTCGACGGGCGCCTGCTGGTCGAAGGTACGCCTGATGATCTGACCTCACAAATGCCTTTCGGCATTATCGAAGTCAAAGCCAAGCCGCGTAAAAACATGCGCCAGATCGTCAGCGAGACCGCTGGCGTCATTGAATGGCGCCCCGTCGGCGACCGCCTGCGCCTGTCCGTCTCCCCCGGAGCCGGCGACCAGGAGCAGATCATGGCGGCGCTGAGCGAACAATTTCAGGCAGCCTCTTTGGATGTGCGCTTGCTGCGCAAGGCGCGACCCTCCATGGAAGATGTCTTCGTCCACCTGGTGGAAAAACAGCGGGGTGCACAATGAGCAACGCCCAGAAATCAGGCGGCAACGCCATCGAAACCGACCAGGTCACAAAGCGCTATGGCAGCTTTACTGCCGTGGATCGGGTGAGCTTCTACGTACCCGAGGGTGAGATTTTCGGTCTGCTGGGCCCGAACGGCGCCGGCAAGACCACCACCATCCGCATGCTGTGTGGCATCACCCTGCCCAGCGCCGGGCAAGGACATGTGCTCGGTTTTGATATCGCCAGGCAGCCTGAGGAGATCAAGAAGCGCATCGGCTACATGTCGCAACGCTTCTCACTTTATAACGACCTGACCCCGGTCGAAAACCTCTCCTTCTACGCCGCCATCTATTCGGTGCCCAAGAAGGCCCGCGCTGCCCGGGTAGCCGAGCTGGTCGAGCTGGCCGGGCTGGCCGATTACACCCGCTACCTGACTCGCAACCTCTCCGGCGCATGGCGACAGCGCCTGGCTTTGGCCTGCGCCATCGTCCACAACCCGCCGATGCTCTTCCTGGACGAGGCGACCGCCGGGGTTGACCCGGTTTCGCGGCGCGAGTTTTGGGATTTGATCTATCGCATGGCCGGCGAGGGGGTCAGCGTGCTCGCCACCACCCACTACATGGACGAGGCCGAGTACTGCAACACCATCGGCATGATGTACCGCGGCCAAATGATCGCCCTGGCCAGCCCCGACCGCCTGCGCGATGAGCTGCCGGGCACGCTCATCCAGATGGACTGCGACCAACCCAATCAAGCCAAGGCGCTTTTAGATCATCTGCCTGGCGTTATCGAGGCATCGGTCCACGGCGCACTGATGCACGTTTCCCTGGATTCGCCTGAAAGGCAAGCTGAAGTTGAGCAAGCCCTTGCTCAGGCGGGTTTACGGGTCAATCAGATTGAAATAATCCAACCATCTCTTGAAGATGTTTTCATTTATATGGTAGATAAAAATCGCGCCGCATCCGAAGATCAAGCGGCTGTAGAGGGAGCATAACTCATGGATCGTTTATGGACCATCATGCGCAAGGAGTTTTACCATATCCAGCGTGATCCGCTTACGCTAGGCTTGATCATCCTGCTGCCGGGGATGCTGCTGATATTGCTCGGATATGGTATTTCCGGCGAGCGCACCAGCATCCCCATGGCGGTGGTCGATTACTCAAAAAGCGACGCCAGCCGCAGTTATATCGAAAACTTCACCAGCAGCGATGACTTCAAGCTGACTTACGATGCCCTGAGCGAGGATGAAATCTTCTCGCTGATCGACCAGGATAAGGTGGATGTGGGCCTGGTGATTCCCGAAGACTTTGGCCGCAACCTGGATACAAACCAGGGCGCCACGGTCCAGTTTTACATCGACGGCTCATCCGACCCCACCGACGTACAAACCATCCAGCTCAAGCTCAGCGCCATCAGCCAGGTTGTCTCTCAAAACATCCTTGTCGAACAAATCAGCATCAATCCGCTGGCTGCAAATTTACATAACCCGGTCACCTCCCTGCTCAAAACGCTCTACAACCCCAACGGCGACACCAAGCTCTTTATGATCCCCGGCCTGATCCCCGTCATCTTACAAGTGCAGGCGCTGCTGCTGACCACCCTGGCTATCGTTAGAGAGCGCGAGCAGGGCACCATGGAACAGCTCATCGTCACCCCGATCAAATCATGGGAGCTGATGCTTGGCAAGATCATCCCCTACATGTTTGTAAATATTATCAACCTGGCCGTTATGCTCTTCCTCTCGCGCCTGTTGTTTGGGGTTACCATCGCCGGCAATCCCTGGGAGCTGTATGGGCTCAGCCTGATCTTCATCCTCGGCTCTTTGGGGATGGGCGTGTTGGTCTCGAACATTTCTCAATCACAGCTCCAGGCAGTTTACCTGTCCGTGTTCGTAGTCCTCATCCCTGCCATCATCCTCTCCGGCTTAATGTTCCCCCGCGAAAACATGCCCGCGATTACCTATTGGTACGGTGAGCTGCTGCCGGTGACGCACTACCTGGAGATCACCCGGGGCATCATCGTGCGCGGCATTCCGGCCAGGCAGTTGTGGTACTCCTCAATCTTGCCCCTCCTGGTGCTCAGCATCGGTTATTTCACCGCCAGCGTGTTTGCTTTCCGTAAGCGCATCTAGGCAGATTTTCTGTATATCAATGGAGAAAGACGATGAAAATAAAAACCCCTTTGCTCGTTTTGCTTGTGCTTCTAACCCTCCTGGCCAGCGCCTGCAACCTGGCGTCCAATGGTAATGGCGCCTCCGGCTTGACCGCCTCCGGCTTCATCGCCGCCGACCAGGTGCGCATCGCTCCCGAAATCAGCGGTAAGATCGTCGATATCGCCGTCTCTGAAGGCGATAACGTCAAGGCAGGAGAGGTGCTCTTCAGCCTGGATGACGAAGTGGTGCTTGCCCAGATCAACCAGGCCGAGGCGGCGGTGAATTTGGCAAATACCACGCTGGAAGCAGCCAACGCCCAATTAGCCTCCGCCCAGGCGCAGTACAATGTCGTCGTCCAGCAGGCGCGCCTGGCCGACCAGCAGAACCGCTCCCTTACCTGGACCAACACCGCCCTGCAGGTATCCGATCTACCGCCATGGTATTTCCAGAAGAACGAGCTCATCACCGCCGTTCAGGCCGAGCTCAGTGTGGCCGAACAAGATCTGCGGACCGAGCAGGCAAATTTGAAACAAGAACAGCAGGCAGTCAGCAACGCCAGTTTTATCGCCGCCGAAAACCGCCTGGCGCGGGCCCAGGCTGCCTACAACAGCGCCGATCTAACCTTGCAGTTAGCCAAGAACGCCCTCAACGGTGAAAAGTTGGTTACCGCCTCCCAGGAACAGGTAGATTCCAGCAAGGCAGAGCTGGATGCCGCCAAACTGAGCTATGACCGTATGCTCAGCACCACCGCCGCTGACGCCGTGCTCGAAGCCCGCGCCCGCCTGGCAACAGCTCAAGATCGCTACAACCAAACCCTGGACATGCTCACCGCCCTGCAAACCGCCGAAGAATCCCTGCAAGTTCAATCTGCCAGCGCCGCGGTGACCCAGGCCGAGACCGCCGTCGCTCAGGCCGAGGCCAACCAGGCCCAGGCCCAGGCCTCCCTGGATCTGGTGAAACTGCAGCAGCCGCGTACGGTCGTTACCGCCCCAACCTCGGGCGTAGTGCTCTCCTCCAACTTCTCCGCCGGCGAGCTGATCTCCGCGGGCAGCGTCGTGCTCACCCTGGGTGAATTAGAAAAGCTCAACCTGACCGTTTACGTGCCAGAAGATCAATACGGTAAGATTTCCTTGGGCCAGAACGTCACCATCACCGTGGATTCGATCCCCACGCGCAAGTTCACCGGCACGGTGGCGTATATCTCCGACCAGGCCGAGTTCACCCCGCGCAACGTCCAGACCGCCGAGGGCCGCCAGAGCACTGTATTTGCGATCAAGATCGACGTCCCCAACACCGACCAGGCGCTGAAACCCGGCATGCCCGCCGACGTCAACTTCAACCTCCCTTAGAAACCTGTCTACCAGATTTGAAGACAACTTCAAGAAGTAGTGCGCTGCCAGCGCATTACCTCTTGAAGTTGTCGTTTATAATGGCGGCAGCACGGCAACCCCCCGGCCGAAGCGGTTACCCTGATCCCGAATTACATCGACGCACCCGATCGCCACCGGTTCACCATTCCCCAGGTCAGCCGCCACCAGCACCGGTTGGGTCTCTCCCCAACCGCGCACATATGCCCCATCCAGCCCTAACATGCGCACTGGCTGTTGCTTCCGCTGCTGCCGCAAATGCTCGGCCTGCGCTTGCACATCCCGCCAGGCGGCCATATGATCGATCCCAAAACCAATGGCAGAAAAGATCATTTCGATCCCGCGCGAACTCAACCCCAGCGCCCAACAGATCGCCGCCAGCTTGCGCAGTCGCTGACTCTGTTGGGCTTGATCGACCCCGGCTGGATAAATCCGAAAGGTATGTCGACAGCGACAACAATAATAGCGATACACTACCGCTTCTTTTACCTGTGGGTCTCGTAACTGTTTGGCTTGGCCTCCCCAACGTTGCAGGATGTCATATCCACAGGCCGGAAATTTTTCTGGTCGACCTTCGGGTTCAGCCTTGACATCTGGCAGTTTCAGGAAAATAATCGCCACGGCAGTCTCCGGCTGATGGTTGTCTATTCCACTCCTATCTTACCAGAGACTGCTTCTTTTTTTCCCCTACCAACCGGTTTTGCGACAGACACATATTTAATGGTCATTGAAATGATCTGAGAATGTCACTATCATTATCTCTCAAACCCGGCCCGCGTCGAAATGGACACGCCCTCAAAATGTAACTTACTCTTGACATAATGTAAATAATATATTACAATATGTACATTGTATCTTACAATAAGTAACATCGAACGTACAACAAGAGGAACCCATGTCATACCGCCAAACCAACATCTCTGTATCCTTGGGCAGCTCCCTGCTGGTGATGGTCTACTACCTGTTCAACTGGCTGCAAATGTACCAGGCAGAAGGCCTCAATGCGGACAAAGTCTTCCGCCTCTGGCTGATCGTCATCGTCGCTACCATCGTTCTGAATATCCTCGGCAGCATTCTCACCAGTATCGTGCTTAGCATCGCCCATGCCATCAAAACCCAATCGGATCAAGAGCCGCGCTTCATCGAGGATGAGCGCGATAAACTGATCGATTTGAAAGGGATGCGCGGCGCTTACATCGCCTTTTCCATCGGCGTCTTTCTGGCGATGCTGACCTTCGTTTTTGACCGGCCGCCCCTGGTGATGTTCAGCCTGATTATCTTCTTTTCCGTGCTTGCGGAAGTCATTGGGGATGTTTTGCGGCTCTATTTGTATCGAGGCGGGGTCCGCTATGGATAAACGCGGCGTTCGCAACAACATTCGAAAATTGCGCTTTCACCACGCCGAAATGACGCAGGAGCAATTGGCGGAAAAAGTGGGCGTGACGCGCCAGACAATCATCGCCATCGAAGGCGGAAAGTACGCCCCCTCTCTCGAGCTGGCTTTTCGGATTGCCCTGGCGTTCGACACGCCCCTGGAAGAGGTGTTCTCGTACACTACCGATGACGAAGCGGCCGGGGGCTAGAGTATCCTTGCGCTGAAACCCCGGCGACTTAAGGAGATTGTCGATGAAAGCGATTGTATACGAAAGATATGGCCCGCCTGAAGTTCTTCAGCTCAAAGAGATCGTCAGGCCAATCCCTAAAGACGATGAGATCTGCATCAGGGTCCATGCGACGACGGTACATATCGGGGATGTAAGAATGCGCAAGCCTGACCCATTTCTGGCAAGGTTGGTCAATGGTCTCATAAGACCGAATAGGATCGCCATCCTTGGACTTGAGCTGGCTGGCACCGTCGAGGCAAGGGGTAAAGATACAAAGCGATTTAAAAATGGCGACCAAGTTTTCGCCTTTACAGGTTTTGGTTTTGGCGCTTATGCTGAGTATAAATGTATGCCTGAAGACGGCCGGCCTAAAGACGGGTTGGTCGCAATGAAACCGGCTAATATGACCTTTGAGGAAGCGGCCGCTGTCCCTGGCGGAGGCCTGACGGCATACTATGTTTTACGTAAAGCCAACATCCGGCCCGGACAAAAAGTCCTGATCTATGGCGCTTCGGGCAGCGTCGGCGCTTATGCGATCCAACTGGCAAAAGCATTCGGGGCGCAGGTGACCGGGGTGTGCAGCACGGCGAATTTAGAATCGATCAAATCGCTGGGCGCGGATCATGTGATCGATTACACCCGGGGTGATTTTACGCAGCGCGGCGAGACGTATGATGTGATCTTTGACGCGGTGGACAAATTTTCGCCTTCACGCGCGAAAAAGTGTCTGAAGGAAAAAGGAATCTATCTGAACGTTGGCAGGGATTCTGGATCCGGCGCTGGCTTAAAGAAAGAAGACCTGATCTACCTCAAAGAATTGATTGAGGCAGGCAAGCTGAATGCGGTGATCGATCGACGCTATCCGTTAGAGCAGATTGTCGAGGCTCACCGCTATGTCGAAAAAGGGCATAAAAAAGGGAATGTAGTGATTACGATATAGAGCTTTGAAAGGAGAGAACATGGAACCCGGTGCGTTTTCTTTAAAGAAAGTAAATAAGATTTGTATCGTGGGGGCGTCCGGAAAGCTCGGGCAATACATGCTGCAGCACGCGCTGGACCGGGGCTATGAGGTGGCCGGGGTTTGCCGGGAGCGCAGCGTTGCCAAGCTCGAGCGCTTCAAGGGGCGCATCACTGTCATCCCTGGGGCGACGAACGACCGCGCCGTAATCCAGCAGGCGCTAGCCGGCTGCGCTGGCGTGCTGACCGTGCTGGTTCCCTGGGGAGCTCACCAATACGCTTCGGGAACGGCCCAGGCGGTGATGGACTACGCGCACCCCGAGGCGCGGCTTATTTTCTCTTGCGGCTGGCATATCACCCGCGATGGCCAGGATGTATACTCGCAGTCCCTAAAAAGGCAGGAGGCGCTTGCCGGTTGGATCGGGCGACTCACCCGCCTGATCGACATCAACGACCAGGTGGAAGCCTGCCGGCGGATATTTGCCAGCGACACGCGCTGGACGGTGGTGCGCGGGAGCGATCTCGAAGAAGGCCCCAGCCAGGGGCTGCCGGTATGGAGCCGGCACGTGGGCGACCCCATCCTGGAGAGTAACCTGACGCGGCGCATCGACTTTGCCCTGTTCATGGTGGCCGCGCTGGAGGATGACACGCTCATCCACGAAGCTCCGGCCATCGTCGGTTGCCAATCGCCTTCGGCGCTGGCGTATGCTGCCGCCCGGCCGGGATATAATCGCTGATGCGGCGCTGCGTACACGGCCGGTCAGATTTGGGTTAAGATAACCATACCCCAGGAGTTAACTCATGAAAGCAATTGTCTACACAAAATACGGCTCGCCGGATGTCCTACAGCTCAAAGACATCCAAAAACCCGCTCCCAAGGACGATGAAGTGCTGGTAAAAATCCATGCCGTGTCCATCAATGCCTATGACTGGCATTTACTCAAAGCCGACCCGTTCCTGGTGCGCATGATGGGCGGTGGGTTTCTAAGACCAAAGAACACCATCCTCGGCGCAGACATCGCCGGTCGGGTCGAAGCCGTCGGCAGCCAGGTCGACCAGTTTCAGCCGGGCGACGATGTATTCGGGGATATCGGCGGCGGCGGGTTTGCCGAGTATGCCTGTGCGCGTGAAAAACTGTTGGCGCCGAAACCGTCCGGCCTGACCTTTGAGCAGGCCGCGGCCGTGCCCATGGCCGCGCTGACTGCCCTGCAGGGTCTGCGCAATCAAGGGCAGATTCGGCCGGGTCAGAAAGTGTTGATCAACGGCGCCTCCGGCGGTGTGGGTACGTTTGCGGTGCAGATTGCCAAATCGTTCGGAGCCGAGGTCACTGCGGTTTGCAGCGCCGGGAAAATCGAGATGGTGCGCTCGCTCGGCGCGGAGCATGTCATCGATTACACGCGCCAGGATTTCACCAAAAATGGACAGCAGTATGACCTGATCCTCGCCGCGAACGGATATCATCCGATTTTGGATTACCGGCGCGCATTAACTCCCGCAGGAATTTATGTTGTAGCCGGGGGCTCCATGGCGCAGCTTTTCCAGGCTATTCTCCTGGGGCGTTGGCTTTCAAAGGACGGCGGCAAGAAAATGGGCGCACTGTCGGCGAAAATAAGCCAGAAGGACCTGATTTTTATCAAGGAGCTGATTGAAGCCGGGAAGGTCTTGCCCGTGATCGATCGCCGCTACCCGCTGCATGAGGCCCCGGACGCGCTGCGCTATCTGATCGAAGGACACGCCCAGGGGAAAGTAGTTATAACGGTTGACCCTGGCGACGGGCTGTAACCGGGCGCGCGCCCGCCGGTAAGCAGAGCGAAGGATGGCGCGCGTCACAATTCCGTTATTCTCGATCGGCCTGGCGATGGATGCCGAGGGGGTTTATGGCGCGCTTGTCAGTGTAGAATTTCCTGGTTCGCCTGGTCGGCCTCGGCGAAGATTTTCTTGACTTCTTCCTTGATCTCGGCGGTGGCGCTGGGCGTCATCGGGATAAACTTGACCAGGTCGCGCGCCTGCTGCAGGTAGTCTTTGACTCTGGCGATGTAGGATAGGTTATATTTGCCGCCATCCGCAGGGACGGGCAGGTCGCGCGCTTTTTGGATCAGCGCGCGGGCGCGCACGACGCGTTCGGCGGCGGGGATCATGCGGGACATAGCAGCTCCTTAAAATATCGGTTTTTCCCCGGGAATGATACTATAATTTTGACTATTAACGCGCCGGCCTAATCACCTCCAATCGATACACTTATCGTTAGGCATATTCGTATGCTGCAACCATTCGGGCTTTCCATTTTATGTGATACCCACCCTGGCGGCCTACCATGACGGCCAGGAAATTGCCCGGCGCACCGGGGCAGCCTCTCCAGCAGACCTTTCAGGTTTGTTCGAGGCTGCCCAGTCTGGCAGCAAACCGGCCAATGCGGGCCTCGCGCCGCTGGATCGCTTGTTGCGATTTGGGGCTGGAACTGTCATGCTCTTCCTGGCCTTCCGGGGCTATTTTTCGGGATGGTATTTAATCTTAGCAGGAGTAGGCGCGTTGGCGGCTTTCAGCGCGGTGTATGACCGCTGCCCGATTTACCAAGCAGTGACGGCGCGGTTCAAAGCCTGGCTGCATAAAGGCCAGGCTGACCAGGTCAGCTCCTGAGAATTGCGGAAAACATTATGCACGAAAAACAATTTGAAGGCGCGATCGAGCGACTGCGTGCTCCGGAAAGGGTTGCACGCCTGGAAGTGGCGCACGTAATTGATTTGTGCCTAGCAGGAGGCAGTTTCAAGACTGTATTGGATGTGGGAGTCGGGTCTGGTTTGTTTGCCGAGGCTTTTTGCCGGCAAGGTTTAAACGTCACTGGAGTGGATTTAAATCCGCAAATGTTCCCTGCTGCCCGGCATTTCGTACCGCATGGAGATTTTTGTGAGGCCGCCGCTGAAGCGCTGGCATACGCGAAAGCCGCGTTTGACCTGGTGTTTATGGGTTTGCTTTTGCACGAATCGGATGAACCGCTTAGGACGCTGCAAGAAGCCTATCGGGTAGCCCGGCGGCGCGTATGTATCCTGGAATGGCCTTATCTTGAGGGTGAATTTGGACCTCCCCTGGCGCACCGACTGAAACCGGCGGATATTGCGGAAATGGCCCACCAAGCCGGTTTTGCTCGCCTGGAAAATATCCTACTCACGCACCTGGCCTTTTATCGCCTGACCCCTTGAAAACACAGCCTATCGCATTGATTTCCCCGTCGCCAACCATTCCCCTCCGCCTGGGCTTCGGCTTGCGGATTGCCTGTAAAGTAAACGTGTAAAACCTTTGCCTACCCGACTTCTAGCCTGGTAACACAAAGCAGCACTCGGCTCAGCCATGCTGGAAGTTTTGAGTGCACACCGAGACAAAAATCTGGATGAACGCCTATTGGACTCGTTTAATGGGCGTGGACCAATTGCAACTCGTTTTCGAGCGTTCCTGCGACGTAAGCTTCAATAGCCCAGTCGATTGATGTTTGTTGGGTCAAAATAACTTCCAGGCCGGCAGTTACAGCCCGGTTATAAGCCGGGGCGCCCATGCCCCCGGAAATGAGCGCCTGGCAATCCGCAATCGCATCGACCATTTGCTGCCCTGGGTGTACGCCTGCCGAGTGGGTGTGATCTCCCATTTGATGACTTGCCTTCTCGCGAAGTTCAGAGCCGTTAACGTGGCCGTTTTCGAGTACGATCACCTGGAAATATTTTGCCTGCCCAAAATGACGGCTGATCGTTTCGCCGTCCTCCGTGGGAATTGCTACTTTAATTTTGTTCATGTTGCGATCTCAAGACCTGATCGGTCTTCAATTGGGGGAAACCGAAAGATCCAAAATACGCTCTAAAACCTCGCGCAGCCTTGGCTCAGGCAGCGCCCCGACCTGCTTATGCACTACTTTGCCGTTGTCTACGAACAGCATGGTTGGGATACCCTGGACGCCGTACTTCATCGCCCATTGTGAATGCTCGTCCGTGTTGACTTTGGCGACGATCAGTTTACCGGCGTAATCTTTTGCAACCTTATCCAGGATTGGGGAGACCATCCGGCACGGAATGCACCATGGCGCCCAGAAATCGACGATCACCGGCAGAGATGATTTGAGAACAACTTTCTCAAAGGCGGCGTCTGTTACGTGTACAGGTTCGTTCATAAAAAAACTCCATTTCTGTTAAATAATTTCGAAATCCGTGCTGATCTGAACCGTGGCGCGCAGGCTGGCGGTGACCGAGCAATATTTACTCTCGGCAAGCTCGATGGCTTGCGCAACCGCTTTCTCGGTCAGGTTTGTTCCGCTGACCTTGAAGTGCAGGTGTATTTTCCGAAAGGTCCAGGGGGGGCCTTGATCTTGCTCGCCGCTGGCGTGGATTTCCAACAGCCTAAGCTGCATGCGCTTTTTGGTTAAGATTTCGACCACATCCACCGCCGGGCAAGAAGCCGCGGCAAGCAGCAGCAGCTCGGAGGGCTTGATGCCGATCCCTTCGTCCGGCGTGGATAAAACCACGGAATGGTGGGTTGAATCGATCCCCACGAATTGTTTCCCTGTGACCCATTTGACCGTTGCAGTTCCCATTGTTAATCCTTATGGCGCCTTATCCAATAAGGCAATCATGTCCTGAATCAGTTTTTCTCTTTTTTCGCGCCGGTTGGCGTCGTTTTCGGGCTGGCTTTCTGCATCCATTTCAACCAGGCAGGCCGTCGCATATTCCTGGAGGAAAATCCGGCTTGCGCCTTGAACGGCTGAATGGATGGCCGAAAGCTGTTGCATGATCTCCCCGCAATCGCGCTCTTCGTCCAACATACTTTGAACCCCGCGCACCTGGCCTTCGATTCTTCGCAAGCGCTGGGTAAGTTTTTCTTTGGCTTCAAGGTTTCGGATTTTCATCTCCTCATCCTCCAAAAACGAAAAACCGGCTCACGGCCGGCATAAGGATTAACCTGCTCAACTGAAGCCGCCGCGCGAGCCGCAACTGCTGCTGGCCGCGACGCCGGCGCTGCTGAACGAGCTCCCACGCGAGGCGAAGGTTGAGATTTTCTTTTTTGTATCCTGTCCCTGGCAGGCCGGGCAGTCGGGATTTTGGCTGGCTTCTGAAAACCGGACGATTTTCTCGAACTCGTTGCCGCATTCGTTACATCGATATTCAAACAGAGGCATGATGACACCTTTTAACGAAGATACATACTATACCCCAGTATAGCATATATGCTACGTGCGTCAAGAGGCGATGCAAGCCAGATATGGCTCATTTTCCTCGAGACGTACAGGAATTGTATATATTATATGAACAATAACTTGACAAATCAAGGATGTTCTGCTATGATTATATATAGAATATAAATACAAGATAAAAAGTTTTGGGGTGGGGGGGGGGGGGGGGGGGGGGGGGGGGGGGGGGGGGGGGGGGGGGCCACACCCCCCCCCCCCCCCGGGGGGGGGGGGGCCGACCGCGCCGCCGGCGCCCCCCCCCACACA
>JAYRNN010000366.1:0-1909 GCA_041912175.1 Anaerolineales bacterium
TTACCTCCGAAACGCGCTTTCGACGCCGTTTGCGCCTCGACACGTACAGCCATTACCCGATACACTCCCTAGCGATACGCAATTGGCGGCAAGGACAGGGCTAATCGGATAAGACGAAACTTTTCATTCCATGCTTGAAAAACCCGCAATCCAGGACCAAAGTATTATCCATTGCTTGCAAGATGGCTATGGGGTAAAGATTACCCATTTGACATTCCTGCCCATCGGGGCTGATCAAAATACTGCCGTTTATCGCGGCTTGTCCGAAGATGGAACACAATACTTTGTGAAATTGCGCAGCGGTCGCTTTGATCCGCTTTCGGTGCTGCTGCCAAAATATTTGGTCGAGAATGGCCTCACCCAAGTCATTGCCGCTTTAGAGACCAAAATAGGGAGTCTCTGGGTGACGATGAATGCTTATACAGTAATTCTCTATCCATACGTGGATGGTAAAAATGGATATGAAATTGATTTGTCAGAACGGCATTGGGGTGATTTTGGAAATGCACTTAAAAGGATTCATTCACTCGAACTGTCCCCTGAATTAAACGAGCGCATCCGAAGAGAGACGTATTCTTCGAAGTGGCGCGAACTTACGCTGAGTTTCTTCGAGCAAGCGGATGACGTTTTTGATGACCCCGTATCAGCCAAATTAGCCGCATTTTTGAAAGACAGGCGTGCCGAAATACTTGATATCCTCGGACGGGCAGAAAAATACGCCCAAATGCTTCAGACCAAATCTCTTGAATTTGTTCTGTGTCATTCTGATATCCACGCCGGCAATATCCTGATCGATGGCGACGGCGCATTTTACATCGTTGATTGGGATGACCCTATCCTGGCGCCCAAAGAACGGGATCTGATGTTTATCGGCGGCGGCCAGGGGTTCACCGGGCATACCAATCAAGACGAAGAGCTCTTCTTCTATCAGGCCTACGGTCTGGCGGAGATCAACTCGATCGCCTTGGCATATTACCGGTACGAACGGGTCATCGAAGATATTGCAGCTTTCTGCCAGGAAATATTCTTTACCCTTGGGAGCGGCGAGGATCGAAACCAGGCCTATCATTACTTAACATCCAGTTTTTTGCCTGGTGGTGCGCTCGAGATAGCTAATCAATCAGATCCCTGGTATACAGGATAGTTGGATTGCCTACGGATTTGATGCGCCGCAAGAAAAGGACGCAATCCCGAGACCCTTTTTAGCGTTTTTCCCTTAAGGCAGAGGACTGCTGCAATAGCTCATGCAGTGCGCCGCCAACGAAAGTGCCGGTCTAATTCTGAGGTGTAAGTTCTACCGACGAGATCTCGATTTGCTAATAACCACTCTGTGAATAGGGTATGACCATTCGGGGGCTGCTGTGAAGTTAATTTGTTGACCATCAGCCCCTTTAACTCATCTGAGGTCAATACAACATCATTGACAAATAAGCCAATCAGATTGCCTAATAGGATGCCCAGGCGCGGTGAGAGTTGCACCTGGAGAACGCTCCTTTTCAATGTTGCAGCGATCAGAGAAACGAATTCTTCATAAGTGAAGGTTTCTGGACCGATGGCATCTATCCGGTTTGAACCTATCTGGTTCGCTTGAGCGATGGCAATTTTGGCGAGATCGCCGACGAAAATCGGTTGGACGCGGTAATCTCCTCGGCCAAAAATTGGAATCACAGGAAAAGTTCGGATGGTCCAAGCGATATTATTGACCAGAATATCTTCTTTTCCAAACACCAGGGTTGGTCGGATAATCGCATATGGGATGCCCATTTCGATCAAGGCTTTTTCCTGGAAGGCTTTACCGCGATAATACGGAAGTTCATCGTTTTCCAAACAATTGGTTACGCTGATATGAATGATCTTTTGCACACCAGCCTTTTTAGCGCAGTCGAATAGTATTTTTGTGTTAGCTAAA
>JAYRNN010000367.1:0-3155 GCA_041912175.1 Anaerolineales bacterium
CCATCGCCATGCCCCGAGTTTAGATAGCGTAACATCATTTCACGATTACTTTCGACAGGCATTTTCAATCTCCTCTCTTTATCGCGTCCATAGACTTAGGGACATATATTGAGATCAAACCCTTGCTGCCATAGAAGGCGCTCACCAAACAAAGCCGGGCGAGATCAGCCGGCGTCCTGGGCGCCGGCTGCTTCCGTCTCAGCCGCGCGTGCCGCCAGCACACCGGTGACAATGATGATCAGATGTACGACGATGAATGCGGTGTAGAATCCTGCGCTGAACCCATTGGCAATCAGGTAGAGGTCATCCAGAACGCCGTGCAGGAACTCTAACCAGACAAGGAGCCAGACCGCGCCGAGATATCTGCGCGGGTTCCGCGAAGCCCAGAGCATAAAGGTTGCTAACCCGACGATCTCAAAGGCGAAGGGAGACCAACCATGTACAAACGCCTTTGCGACGGCAGGCTCGGCCGGATAAGGCAGGTTACCCGCAAAGAATGCAGGATTAATGAACATGCCGTACATGTTCATAATCCCCAGGAGCAGGTAGAATGCTCCAACGATGCGAAACCACCAGGTAAGTTTTTTCATGAGACCCTCTAAGTCAAAAAGAATGATCTGCGACTGCCGGAGCGGATCGCTTGGGTTACTTCACCGGGGCGGTGAGATAGGCGTACAACGCGGCCAGGTCATTGTCGGTCATCTTCGAGGCGTTCTGCCAGGGCATGGCTTCACTGAAGGAAACCCCGCCAGGGCGTACGCCCGTGCGCATGGTTTGCACGAACTGCTCTTGCGTCCAGGTGGCGATAATGGGGCGCGGGTTGGGAACGGCGGATCCAACCGCGCTGGCCGGGACGCCAGTCACATCCGGCCCATGACAACCGCGGCACTCGCCAAACGTAGCCACATACTTGCCGTACTCCGGCGTCACGCCCTGAGGCGGCGCGGTGATCGTGGCTGCCGCCGGCTGAGGCGCCGGGAACATACCCGAGCCGAAAAACAAGACACCAATGAAGTTGATCTTGTCGCCGGTCGGATTGTTCGACTGGACGGCCGGTAGGGAGCGCAGGTAAGCAACGATCGCTTCGGCATCGGCGTCGCTTAGTTGGCTGTAGGGCAACAAAGCCATGAAACCGAGTAGGTGACCATCCTGATTGACGCCATAACGTAAAGCACGGAACAATTCGCCGTCGCTATAACCGGCCAGTTTACCGCCGGGAGTCAGGTTTTCCGTGACCAGATTGCCGACGAAGCCAAATCCCTCAGCCGCGGCGATGTTCCAGCCGCCGCTGAGTGGGGACTCACCGCTGGGATTGCCGTCGGCGCCGACGGCGCCATGGCAGCCGATACAAGAGAGATTGACCAGGTACTCGCCGCGGGCAACCTGCTCCGGTGTTCCAGCTACCTTCAAGTCAGGCGCAGGTTTGGCGCCAGGAAAATATACGGCGGCAATCCCTTTGCCGCCCATGAAGGCGATGGCAGCCAACACCAGTGTGAGCAGGCCCGCTACCAGCCCGCCAGCAATCTTCACCCATAATCGTTTGGCGTGTAACGCACGCCAGGTGAGCCAACCAAACAGAACAACCAATCCGATGATTAAGACTAAAGCGAGCACGTTGGTAATCACAGAAATACCTCCATGACAGGTTACATAGATTACGTGCTTACGCGCAAACTTTGCGGCGCAACTGCACGAGCCCCGACCACACCATCCAGGCCAGGATGGGAAGCAGGCCGATGTAGTCAGCACCCATGGTCAGCGAGGTGAGGGCAGGATTGTTTAGGGTTGGAATAATCGCCTTAATTTAACGTGAATTCGACGTAGCCGGGTATCGCTTTTCGATACAAATGAGATACAATATATGTGATTAGTCCAAAAATCATTTTCGGCAATAATGATCAACCCCAGGTCAGGCGGCGGTGGACACAGGCGATTCATTCGGTTATTGGGTGCGGCGACGGCGAAAAATGCTCGACCTGACTCAGGATGAGCTGGCGTACCGCGTAGGCTGTGCTGCGGTCACCCTGCGCAAGATCGAGGCCGACGAGCGCCGGCCATCTCGCCAGATGGCCAAACGGTTGGCTCAATGCCTGGCGTTATCCCCAGAAGAAACAATCGAATTTCTTGCAGTTGCTGCTGGCGAGCGATCCATTTACAGGTCCAGGCCGTTCATGCGATCTAATGGCAGACTCTCGACAAGCAACCTGCCCGGTCCAATGACCCCGCTGATCGGACGAACAGAAGAACTCACCTCGATCACCAACTATCTGCGCCGCAAGGAAATTCGCCTGCACACCCTTACTGGGCCAGTGGGCGTAGGTAAGACTCGCCTAGCAATCGAAGCAGGCCTGCGCCTGCAGGCAGAGTTTAAGGATGGCGTGCACCTGGTTGAGTTGGCGCCCATTCAAGATCCAGCACTCGTGCCATTGATTACTGCAACCGTATTGGGGTTGCGCGAATCGCACGGAATGGACCTGGTACAATCCATCGCCGATTCGCTGGCTCATAAGGAATTGTTGCTGATCTTTGATAATTTCGAACATTTACAACCTGCAGTTGGTTTTCTCTCTGACTTGTTACGCCGCGCGCCCGGCCTGAGAGTATTAGTCACCAGTCGAGCTACCTTGCATATCTATGGAGAGCATGAATTTGTCGTACCGCCTTTAGCAGCGCCCAAAGCGAGTAGTTTGGTGGATGCCGATAAAACCGCTTGCGTACAGTTGTTCTGCGAACGAGCGCAGGCAGCCCGGGCAGATTTCCGCCTGACGCCGGAATTAATCCCCATTGTCGCAGCAATCTGCCGCCGACTAGATGGTTTACCTTTAGCCATCGAGCTGGCAGCGGCGCGCATCAAGCTCTTTTCCCCTCAAGAATTGCTTCAGCGGCTGGAACATCGACTGCCAGGGTTACCCCAGGGACCCGGTGAACCAACCCCACCTGACCAAGTGTTGGAAAACGCGATTGGCTGGAGCTATGGATTGCTGCCGCTCGACCAACGCACATTGCTTAACCGCCTGGCTGTGTTCCAGGGTGGTTTCAGCCTGGCGTCAGCCGAAGCGGTCTGCGATATCAGCTTCGCGGTGCAAGTCTTTTCCATTGGCCGTGAGGCTTCCCTTGAAATGTCCAAGATCACCCACGGCCTGTCGACGCTCCAA
>JAYRNN010000368.1:0-4640 GCA_041912175.1 Anaerolineales bacterium
CGCCATCGGCTCGACCGTCGCGCATGATTGCCACCAGATGATCGTCGTCGGCACGCACGAGGCGGATATGCGCCTGGCGGCCAATGAGCTGGCCCGCATTGGCGGCGGGCAGATCGTGGTCAAGCAAGGCAAAGTGATCGGGCAAGTGGCGCTGCCGATTGCGGGTCTGATGTCGAACGAACAGGCGGCCATCGTCGCCGCCCAGGCAGCCAGTATTTTAGCAGGCTTCCGGCAATGTGGATGCCGCCTGAATAATCCAAATATGCAACTCAGCCTGCTGGGGCTGGTGGTGATTCCCGAGCTCAGGATTTCGGACCTGGGATTGGTGGATGTGAACCATTTCGAATTTATCCCGGTGCTCGAATAATGTTCTGGCCAGCAAATTCAAAATCTTTACAGAATCGAAAATAAAAAAGGCCCTATGCCCCACCAATCTGTTTCTCAAAGACTGCATGACCAATTAACGCAAATCATCGCCGCAACGCCGCCAGGCAATCAACTGACTTCCGAACCCGAGTTAGCCCACCAGCTCGGGGTCTCGCGGGCCACGTTACGTGAAGCGATGCGCACCTTTGAGTCGCAAGGCTTGATCCGTCGCCGGCAAGGATCGGGCACCTTCGTGACCCATCCCACGGCGGTGATCGACACCGGGCTGGAAATCCTGGAAAGCATTGAGACCCTGGCCGAAAGGATTGGCCTGCGCGCCACGATGGGCGCCTGGAAAATTGATCTGCGTCCGGCGAGTGAAGAAGAATGCCGCTTGCTCGGAATCGGCGAACACTGCCAGGTCGTCCAGGTGTCCCGCGTGATCGAGGCAGAAGACCGGCCGGTGGCTTTCCTGGTGGATATCCTTCCCAAGGAAATCCTGCCTCCCGAGGCGATCAGCGCCGACTTTACCGGTTCAGTGCTCGATTTGCTTTTACAGCGCGGGACGCCGCCGCTGGTGTTTTCACGCACCGAGATCACCGCCGTCACGGCCACCGCCGAGCACGCCCGGGCGCTGGGCATCCAGCGCGGAGATGTCTTGCTGAATTTCACGGGTTTGTTATACGCCGAGGACGGGCGGGCCATCGACTATAGTATCAGCAATTTTCTGCCTGGTTATTTCCGATTCCATGTCGTTCGCCGGATTGGAAACCAATTTCAAGGGCCAGGCAGCATGCGCCAGCCTCGAACAGAGGCAAACTATACCAACCAAAAAAAGGAGATTTAGAAATGCGTAGTTTTCAAGGCCGAGATATTCTTTCCCTGAAGGAATTCGAGCGCAATGAGTTCTTCCATGTGCTCGAAGTCGCCAAGCAAATGGAGCCGATCGCACGCAGCCGGCGCAATAGCGATATGCTGAAAGACAAGACGATGGTGACGGCGTTCTACCAGCCCAGCACGCGCACCCGGTTGGCCCACGAAGCCGCCATGCACCGCCTGGGCGGGCACGTGACCGGCTTTTCGGACGCCAAGATGACGCGGGCGGGCGATTTTTACCAGGAATCCATCAAGGATACGGTGAAGATGTTGGAATTTTATGGCGATGTGATCGTCATGCGCCATTTCCAACAAGGCGCGCCGCACGAAGCGGCAAAATGGGCTTCGATCCCGATCATCAACGGCGGCGACGGCTGGGGCGAACACCCCACCCAGATTTTGACCGACCTGTACACGGTGCTACGCGAGAAGGGTACGATCGATGGCTTGAACTGGCTGGCGGTCGGCGATATGCGCATGCGCACCATGCATTCACTCGGCTACGCCCTGACCCAGTTCGACTGCCCGATTACCTTTGTCTCGCCCCCCGGAATGTCGCTGACCGATGAATTTAAGGCAGAGCTGAGAGAGTACAGCCTGAACTTCTCTGAGGCCGAGCACGTCGAGCAGGCCATCGCCAAAGCCGATGTGATCCTGGTAGAGCCGGTGGTGCAACCCGACTATACGAAGTCCCGCGATGAACGCAGCGGCAATGTCGGCATGACCCCGGCCAATTACAAAATCACGCGCGAATTGCTGGAGACCAAGGCCAAACCAGGCGCGATCTTGCTGCACTCCCTGCCGCGCATGGATGAAATCCCGCCAGATGTGGATATCACCCACTGGTCCCGCTACTGGCAAGAAGCTTTCTACGGGGTGGTGATGCGCATGGCGCTGATCGGTCTCGTGTTGGGAGCGATGGAATAAAAATCAAAACAAGGGCAACTGAAATCTACGCAGTTGCCCTTGTATTTTACAGGAGGATAAAATGCAGACAGATCTTCGTGGACGTGACTTGATCGGCGACCTTGATTTCAGCAAGGAGGAGGTAGAAACTGTGCTGGATGTGGCTTTTGACCTGAAGCGCAAACGCGCCCTGGGCGAAAGCCATGCGTACCTGCGTGATAAAGTGTTGGCAATGTTGTTCTTCTTCTCCAGCACCCGCACGCGCGGATCTTTCGAAGCGGGCATGGCCCAGCTCGGCGGTCACGCAGCCTTTATTGAAAGCAAAACAACCCAGATCGCGCATGGCGATACACCCAAAGAGATCGGCGAGATTTTCGGGCGCTACTTCGATGGGATTGCGATCCGCCATGTCGATTGGGGGATCGGGAATGGCTATTTGAACGCGGTGGCAAAGGCCTCGCGCGTGCCGATCCTCAATATGCAGTGCGATATCTACCACCCCTTCCAATGCCTGGCAGATCTGATGACCATCATCGAGAAAAAAGGCCGCGATCTGCGCAAGAAAAAGATGGTTGTTTCTTGGGCATACGCCGCCTCGTATCAAAAACCGATGTCGGTGCCCCAGAGCCTGGTCTTACAAATGCCGCGTTTTGGGATGGATGTAGTCCTGGCCCACCCACCCGAGTTCAAGCTGATGCCAGAGATTATGGAGCAAGCCGAGGCGCAAGCGCGTAAGTTTGGAGTTGGCTTCGAAGTGATGGACGACATGGAGGCCGCTTTCAAGGATGCCGACATCATCTATGCGAAGTCCTGGGGCGCCATGGTGCACACCCCCGATCCTGAAGAAGGCGCAAAGATCATCAAAAAATACGCACATTGGATTACCGATGAGCGCAAGATGGCCCTGGCCAAGCCGGACGCCATCTATATGCACCCATTGCCCGCCGACCGGAACATCGAAGTCACCGACGGCGTCATGGATGGCCCGCATTCAGTGGTTTATGACGAAGCCGAAAACCGCATGCACGCCCAGAAAGCGGTCATGGCATTGACGATGAAGTAATCTTGATCCGAAGGAGACAAACATGGAGAAACCGAAGGTCGCCATCGTTGCGGTTGGCGGGAACGCATTAATCACTGACAAAAAGCATGAAGATGTCGGCTCACAGGTGAACGCGGTCGAAGAAACCTGCAAACATATCGCCGATATGATCAACCGGGGTTGGAACGTGGTCGTTACACACGGCAACGGGCCGCAGGTGGGTTTCATCCTGCGCCGGAACGAGCTGGCGTATCCGGAGGTGCATTCCACGCCCCTGGATGTGATCGGCGCCGATACACAAGGCTCGATCGGATATATGATCACGCGCGCCCTGGACAACGAGTTCAAGCGACAAGGCGTCAAAAAATCGACTGCTGCGGTGGTCACACAGGTAGTGGTCGATTCCGAGGATCCGGGTTTCAAGAACCCAACCAAGGGCATCGGCGGGTTCACCACCAAAGAAAAGGCCGATATCTTTACCTCCGAAGGCTGGATCGTCAAGGAAGACGCCGGCCGCGGTTGGCGGCGGATGATTGCTTCGCCGCAACCGCTGAAAATCGTCGAGCTGGACGTGATCAAAAACCTGATCGATAACGGTTTCATCGTGGTGGCAGTCGGCGGCGGCGGCATCCCGGTGATCGAAGACGAAAAAGGCCAGCTTAAAGGGGTATACGCCGTGATCGACAAGGATCGCGCCAGCAGCCTTTTGGCCGCCGAGCTAAAAGCGGACCTGCTGTTAATCTCCACCGCCGTGGAAAAGGTGGCGATCAACTTTAACAAGCCGGATCAGGTCTGGCTGGAGAAGATGACGCTCAGCGAGGCGAAGAAGCTATACGCCGAGGGGCATTTCTTATCCGGGAGTATGGGGCCGAAAATCGAGGCGATGATCGCCTTCTTGGAGGCCAATCCAAACGGCAAAGGCCTGGTGACCGACCCGGCGCACATTGTGGACGCGCTGGACGGAAAAACCGGCACCTGGATCGTGCAAGACTAAGCCTGCTTCAAATCAGGAGATGACTATGCCGACAACCAAACGGTCCATGCTGAACCGTTTCGCCCACGGTTATTGGATCGGCCCATTGGTTCCCTTCCTGGCAGCGCTGGCTGCTTTTCTGGTGGGGGCGATCATGCTGTTTGCCCTGGGCGTTAACCCGCTCGAGGCATATGCAGCCATGATCCAAGGGGCCTTTGGCAGCCCGAATGCGATTGCCGATACCATCGTCAAGGCGACTCCGTTACTTTTCGTCGGCGTAGGCATCTGCGTCTCTTTTCGTGGGGGGATGATCAACATCGGCGGCGAAGGCCAAATGATCCTGGGAGGGCTGGCCGCCACAACCGCGGCCCTGGCCCTCCCTAATTGGCCGGGCTGGGCGATCATTCCGCTTTGCCTGCTGCTTGGATTTTTGGGCGGCGCCTTTTGGGGGCTGATCCCCGGCGCGCTCAAAGCCTA
>JAYRNN010000369.1:0-50743 GCA_041912175.1 Anaerolineales bacterium
ACGCCATCTGATCCATTACATAGGGCTTGAACACTGGGGCGGTTTCTTTTCTTTTCATTCCCCTATTGAATCATGCTTTCGTTAAAAAGTGAAGGGCTGCCCTTTACTTTTAGGACAGCCCCTCGCTGTTTAAATTCCAGCAGGTCAACGTTGAATTCGGTTTTTCTTTCTGCTACGATCAATCCATGCCAGGAAAGGAAAATGAACCTTCCGCCAATCCAGGCAGATTTTTGATACCCGAAGATCTTCACCCAGGCCACTTTATGCCGCTTATATCTTCGATCAGGCCGACGCCAGGGAAGAGGATGTTCGTAATATTTTGGAGCAGGCAGGTAATCTTGGGTACCCAACCCGATACTGGTGGTTATCAGATGTGATGGATTTGCAGGGTTATTCTGATCGGTTGATCATTTGTGTTCACCATCCATCTACCGCTTTCGATGCCGGGATGGACCTGTACGATGCTTTGACCGAGCAAGAATGTCGCTGGGATGACCTGGAAGCAGCCGCTCTTTTTGAATATCTAAGCTATGGACAACCAATTAGCAACACATTGCGGATCAGGTTGCCTACAGGCTTACTGTTATATTTGCCAAGATAATGATACAGATGTTGGGCCTTTAATTCCGCTAATCATTCCTCTATAATGCGGTTATGTCATCCATTGAGATCAAGAGAATCTCGCCCGATGAGATGATCCGAGAGATCGAGACATCGGTTAAGCTCCTGCGAGAGAACAAATACGCTTTCAGGTTGGTTATGGATTGTGTGACCCATTCTCTGGCTTTGACAAACCACGGCTTGTTTGAAGTCGGTCGTTACCCGGGGGTCAACCTGGCGTCGCAGAACCGATGCTGGCAATGGTTCTTGCATCGTCGCTGGGCTACCCCCGCAGAAGTGGCCGAGATCCAAGAAATGTACCAATGGTCATTTCAACAGTTTTTGGAACACGCTTACCAGGGAATAATCGGGGGTATCCCAAAAGATTAGAAGAAGGGCTATGAATCATGGACTGCCAACACCTATACCCAGGTGACCGTATGAAATTTTCGATGTTACCGAAGATGAAAGTCTAAGATCGAGAGTCAGCTACGGTCGTTTCATAGAGATTTTTGACAACGAAGGACGTTGTTTTTTGGCAACAATTATAAGATTTTACGGCTTTCATGATGCGGACCTGGACAAATTGAATAGTTTCCATGATAATGTGTGCAATACCTTCGCTTATTCCTAAGGTAATGCACATATGAGGGACCAACCCAATTTCAATCGTTTATACGAGATCGCAGAAAACCAGGCGGGTTACTTTACAGCCAGCCAGGCCCAAGGTGCAGGGTTCTCCTGGGAACGCCTCTCTTATTATGCAGCCACAGGTCGATTTTCTCGAGTTCACCACGGTGTTTATCGCCTGGTGCAATTTCCGGCCTCTTCATATGAGGACCTTTTCGTCGCCTGGCTCAGAACAGGACCCGACTCGGTAATTTCTCATGAGAGCGCCCTTTATCTCTACAACCTTTCGGATGTGCTTCCTGGTGAAGTGCATGTGATTATGCCTCGCACTGGCTCAAGACGTCGAAAAGGAATCCATCTGCATACCAATCGCCTGACACCCGATCAGGTGGTCTGGCGTGAAGGGCTTCCGGTTACCAACCCAACTCGAACGATTATTGATGTAACCGCCAGTGGGCTTTCAGTCGAACATATTTATCTGGCGGTCCACTCGGCAATTCGTCAAGGACTTGTAAGTAAGGATGAATTGCAAAATCTGGCATCCCGCCGTGGTGGTAGAACCCAGCGTATTATCCAAAAAATTCTGGCTGCAGAGAATTAATGGCTACATATCAAACCGGGTCAGCGTTCAGACGGGCGCTCGAAGAACGTTTGCGAACACAAAGCCTAAGAGAGGGGATCCCATTAGTTCCGCTTCGTAAATTGGCGGCCTTTGACCGGTTCCTTGCCCGACTGGTCCAGGTACAGCCCAACCAATGGACCCCGTTTTGTGCCCCAGGCGGGAGTCGAACCCACAGCCTAGGCGTTAGGAGTGCCTCGCTCTATCCTTTGAGCTACTGGGGCATACTTTTCATTATACAAAAACCCTGGTCAATTGACCAGGGTTTTTGTTAAGACATTAATCGATTTTCCCGGTGGCGATTGCCCGTTTGACTTCGCCGATGGCTTTGGTCACCTGGATTTCGCGTGGACAGGCGACGGTGCAGTTGAATATCGTATGGCAGCGATAGACGCCGAACTGGCCGTTGAGCACTCTCAAGCGTTCTACGCCGGCCCTGTCTCGGCTGTCGAAGATAAAACGATGGGCTGAGACGATCGCCGCCGGCCCAACGTATTCCTCGTTGGCCCAGAAAGACGGGCAGGAAGTGGTGCAGCAGGCGCACAAGATGCACTTGGTTGTATCGTCGAAGCGCTCACGCTCCTCGATGCTCTGCAAGCGCTCCTGCCTGGGTTCCGGTTCGTCGTTGATTAAGTAGGGTAGCACCGAGCGATAGTTATCGAAAAACGGTTCCATGTCAACGATCAGGTCTTTGATCGGGCGCAGTCCCAGGATCGGTTCGACGGTGATTCTGTCTGAGCCGATATCTTTTACCAATATTTTGCAGGCCAGGCGGTTAACTCCATTGATCCGCATAGCATCGGAGCCGCACATGCCATGCGCACAAGAACGCCGGAAGGAAAGGGTCCCATCGTAATAACCTTTGACATACTCCAGCAAATCCAGGACGCGGTCGGTAGGTTCTGCTTCGACCTCATAGGTCGCGTAATGTGGTTTTTTGTCTTGTTCAGGATTGAAACGGAAGATCTTCAATGTTACCTTCATCACATCCTCCCGTACTAATAAACGCGTTCCTTGGGCTGGTATTTGGTAATTTTTACCGGTTTGTAGGCCAGGGTCACTCGATCATCGAGTTTCCAGATCAAGGAGTGTTTCAGCCAATTAGCATCATCACGCTTCGTGTAATCTTCGCGGGCGTGCCCACCCCGGCTTTCGGTGCGCTCCAGAGCGCACATTGTAGTTAATTCCGCTAGCAGGAGTAAATTTCCCAATTCCCATATATTGATCAGCTCGGTGTTGAATATCTTACCCCGGTCGCTGATTGAGACGTTCTTTAAGCGCTCCTGCAGCTCGTGCACCTTTTCCAAGGCGTTTTGCATGCCTGCTTGAGTCCGAAAAACACCGACCTCCTCAAACATACTGCCCTTCATTTCACGGGCGATATCCATAATTTTCTCACTGCCCTTGGCATCCAGGATCGTCATTAGTTCGGAGCGGGAGTAATCCGTCGGGTCGCCCGCCAGTACGGGAAACGTTGATCCTTTGGCAAACTCAGCCGCCTTCAGTCCGGTATGCTTCCCAAACACGATCAAATCCAGGAGCGAATTCGTCCCCAGGCGATTGGCGCCGTGTACCGAGACGCAGGCGCACTCGCCCGCTGCATAGAGACCTGGCATCACCGTATCGTTGGCATCGATCACGACTTCACCGTATTTATTGGTTGGGATGCCGCCCATGGCGTAATGGGCTGTCGGCTGCACCGGGATCGGCTGGGCCACCGGATCGATCCCCAGATAGGTGCGAGAGAAATCAACGATATCCGGCAGCTTTCCAAGCAGCTCCTCGGCTGTAGTTGAATAGGGTGTGCCATCGGGTCGCTTCCGGCCGTCTTCGGTAGCGAACTTGTTGACCACATCCGGGCGCATATCCAGGTATAGGTATCGTTTGCCCTCGATCCCGCGCCCTTCGCGCATCTCCAGGTACATCGAACGGCTGATCACATCGCGCGAGGCCAGGTCCTTCACTTTTGGCGCATATTTTGGCATAAAGCGCTCGCCAGCGCCGTTGATCAAGACCCCGCCCTCGCCGCGCACCCCTTCTGTGATCAGGATGCCCAGCCGGTAGATGCCGGTGGGGTGGAATTGGAAAAATTCCAGGTCCTCAGCCGGCAAACCCCGGCGCAGCGTGATCGCCACTCCGTCGCCGGTGTAAGCATAAGCATTGGAGGTAATTTCCCAGATACGCCCGTGGCCTCCGGTGGCGAAGATGGTCGACTTCGCGTGAAAGACGTGCAATTCTCCGGTCGCCAGCTCGATCGCCACCACACCGGCTGCCGCGCCGTTCACCACCAACAGGTCGACCACCTGGAATTCGTCATAAAAATTGACGTGATTCTTGATGCACTGCTGGTAGAGCGTCTGCAGGATCATATGACCGGTGCGGTCAGCCGCATAGCACGCACGTGAGACCGGCTTGCCGGTTACATTGTTGGTATGCCCGCCGAATGGGCGTTGGGCAATCCGCCCATCTGGGGTGCGAGAGAACGGAAGCCCCATGTGCTCGAGCTCGTAAACCGCCGGCACCGCCTCCTCGCACATGAATTCAATCGCGTCCTGATCCCCAAGGTAATCGCTGCCTTTCACGGTGTCGAAGGCGTGCCATTCCCAATGGTCCTCCTCGATATTTCCCAACGCAGCGCCTACCCCGCCCTGAGCTGTGCCGGTATGCGAACGCGTTGGGTAGAGTTTGCTCAATACGGCTGTGCTGGCGCTCTTCGAAGCGTAGAGCGCGGCCATCAAACCCGCCCCGCCTGCTCCCACCACAACGACGTCAAATTGATGATAATTCTTCATAAATGCTCTCCTGAGGTTACGAAGCCAGAATGACGTACACCGCTACGATGATCATAAAGATCCAAAGCAGGAACAGCAAACCACGCAAGAGGATTTTAAGCCAACTGGCGTTGAGGTAATCTTCGAGCACCACCCGCAGACCGTTGACGCCATGCGTTAAACCAAAGAAGACCACCATCATCTCCATAATTTGCCAGTAAGCCGTTGCCCAGCCGAGAGCTACATCGGGGATATTGCTGTTCACTACATGGTTCGGGTTGGGAAAGAAGGTCCAGCGCATCAGCGTTGGCAAGTCAATTTGTGTGCGCGCCCCCATGATAAACGCCCCAATCATGCCAATCATCGCCAATAAGATCAGCGCCAGGCCCGAAATGCGCGTAAAAATCCACATCAGATATTCAAAGCTAAAACCAATTTGAGGTGCCGGTCTGGAAGACATCGTTGTTCTCCTTTACCAATCAGCCTGCCTGCATGGCGTTTTGGATCATGACAAAGAGGGTCAAACCGTAGACCGGGATGAAAATAATCCACTCGATCCAGATCATCTCGCGTTGATACTCCAGGAGCTTCGGCCAGAAATCCATCAGAATAATTCGCAGCCCATTAATCGCATGGAAGATTACGAAAAAGTAGATCACGATTTGGAAATAAACTGATTCGTAAACGATATTAATGGCGGTTGCGAAATCGCTGCCGGTTTGTTGCATAAAGAAGGACGAGACGACGTGCATACTCACGAAGATGATAATGGCCAGGCCGCCAATTCGGTGGAGGATCCACACGAGCATTGGTCCTCCCCCACGATATTTCAGGCCTTTCAGTCCTACGTTTCTGGTTAGAGTCATGTGTGGGTCTCCTTTTGGATTGATTTTGATTTATTGGAGATCGATAACGATATTTTATTGAATATAATGTATTAATTGTATCCCATTTTATTGTTATGTAAATTGCTTGAATTTCGCTGCTAATCCGATTAAAATGATTGTGAAATGATACACGTTATACCGTGAAAGGCCGTTTTCCTGCATCGGATCACTTTTCCTTGGGAGGTATGAATGGCGAAATCGCATCATCTTAGCCGCCGAGAATTTGTGAACATCACCGTTGGCGCAATTGGCACGGTGATTGTGGTGAGCGTTGGCGTACCAGCGGTTGCGTACGTATTAGGCCCAGGCCTGAAGGTGAGTAAAGCCAGCGGCTGGGTGCCAGTCGGTAAGGTGGATCAATTTAAACCCGGGGAACCCACGCTGGTCAGTTTTACTCGCACGGTTGTCAACGGTTGGGAAAAAACTACCAATAGTTATGGGGTATATGTGACCAAGCCTGAAACCGGCGATATTTTTGTTCTTTCCAATGTTTGTACGCACCTGGGCTGTCGAGTAACCTGGAAAGATGACATGAAGGAATATCTTTGCCCTTGCCATGATGGCCATTTTAGCATCGAAGGCCTGGTGGAAAGCGGTCCGCCTCCAGCCCCGCTCCACCGCTTTGAGACGAAAATCGAAGATGGTACACTGTACATCAATCTTTAAGCTGACCAGGGAGAGATTATGGCATCCAAAGTTTACGATTGGTTCGACGAACGACTTGGGCTTTCAGGCATATACGATACTGTTTTAGATCGAAAGGTGCCCAAGGTAAACTGGTTCTTTACCTTAGGCAGCGCCAGCCTGTTTTTGTTCACCATGCAGGCTGTGACCGGCGTCTTTTTGACTGTTTATTACGTACCCACGCCAGACAAGGCTTATGACTCGATTCAATTTATTATGAATGGCGCCCCATTTGGCTGGCTCATTCGCGGCATCCATCACTGGGGCGCTACCTTAATGGTGATCTTCGTGTTTATCCATATGCTGCGCACTTTTTATTTTGCGGCTTATAAGTATCCGCGCGAGCTGACCTGGGTCACCGGCGTGGTTTTGCTCCTGTCCACGCTCGGCATGGGCTTCACCGGATATCTCCTGCCCTGGAACCAAAAAGCCTATTGGGCAACGACCGTAGGCACCTCCATCCCGGGCACTGTCCCGCTGATCGGTCCTTACATCACGCAAATTCTGCGCGGGAGCAGCGATTTGAGCGGCGTCACGCTGGCGCGTTTCTTCGCCGTCCATATCTGGGTGCTGCCGGCCGTCATCCTGGCTATGATTGGCATCCATCTGTTCCTGGTAATCCGCCTTGGAATTGCCGGCGTACCGAAGAAGGATGACTAGTTCAAAGGAGCACAGCATGAACGAAGAGCAAAAGCAAAAATACAAAGAAAAATACGCTCAAGCCAAGGCTAAAGGTGAAAAGTTTTACCCGGATGTAATCTACCAGGACGTATTGATTAGTTTCGCAATTTTTTTACTCCTCATTGGCCTGGCGATTTTCATCGGTGTAGCGGGTGAACCGAAAGCTGATCCTAACGATGCGGCTTATGTTCCGCGCCCGGAATGGTATTTCTTGTTCCTGTTTGAAATGTTGAAATACTTTCCTGGCAAACTCGAATGGATTGGCACTTTTGTCATTCCCACAATTGCCGTTTTGGCTTTGTTCCTGCTGCCATTTTTTGACCGCAACCCAGCCCGCCATTTCTCAAGACGCAAACTGGCGATTTCGATCATGACGGTGGTGGTGATTGGAATGGTTGCGCTAACGATTATGGCGGTGATATCGACGCCGCCTCAAGAGGAGACCGGCGCAGTGGCTTCTACCCTGCCCGATAAAATTACCGCCGGCCAGGATCTTTATTCTGTGAACTGCGTCGAATGTCATGGTCCAGACGGCGAAGGTGGAGAGATTAAGGGCGTTGAAGGGCTGGAAGGCGTGATTATAAAGCCCATTAACAGCCAGGACGAAATGTACACCCGCACCGACGAGACGCTGGCTCAAATCATTGCCTTTGGCCAACCGAACCTGGGCATGCCGCCTTTCGGCAAGGCTTATGGCGGCGAGCTCTCCCCCGGGGATATTGAATCAATCGTTACTTTCATGCGCTATACCTGGGATGACCGCTCTACGCTGCCTGAGGAAGTCAAACAAGCCCAGGCAATCCCTGCTCTTGGCCCAACCGAAGTCCCTTCCTACGAAGTGCATATTGCTCCATTGGTAAAACGCTACTGCCTCTCTTGCCATCGCCCCGGCAAAAAGAATAACAATTACTACATGTCCACGTATGAAGAAATCATGACCACCGGAGACAATTCTCCAAACGTAAAGCCGGGAGATCTGAACAGCATCCTGACCAGGGTTATCAATCGTGAGGAGTTGAAGGACCTTGCTTCGCCGGTTGGCCCTATGCCGCCGACCAAAGCCCTGCCTCCGGCGGTGTTGGATATTTTCATGCGCTGGGTAGCGGGGGGGGCGCCCAACACGGCTGCCGATGCAGCGAAGGCGACCCCGCCGCCCGGCAGCCTCCCGGCTGCGGTAACGCCAAAGCCTTGATGGTTTCTGGTATAAACACACACCCCCGGTTCACAGGCCGGAGGTGTGTGTTATACACCATTTTTATTTGCTCATTTGTGCGATGATCGCGTCGCCAAACTCAGAGCATTTAAGCAGCTTCGCGCCATCCATCAAGCGATGGAAATCATAGGTAACCGTTTTGGCCGCGATGGCGCCCTCCATCCCGGCAATAATGAGATCGGCGGCTTCGTGCCAACCCATGTAGCGGAACATCATCTCGCCGGAAAGAATCACTGACCCAGGGTTGACCATATCTTTATCGGCGTACTTCGGCGCAGTACCATGCGTGGCTTCGAACACGGCATGCCCGGTGGAGTAATTAATGTTGCCTCCCGGAGCAATCCCAATCCCACCCACCTGGGCAGCCAGGGCATCTGAAAGGTAATCGCCGTTCAAGTTCATCGTGGCGATCACATCGAATTCTTTGGCGCGCGTTATCGTCTGCTGAAAGACAATATCGGCGATGGCGTCCTTGATCAACAGCTTGCCGGCTTTTAGCGCTGTATCTTGCTCGGCATTCGCTGCTTCCTCGCCATCCTCATAGCGGGTGCGTTCCCACTGCCCCCAGGTGTAAACCTGTTCGGGAAATTCGGTTTCCGCCAGGTCGTAACCCCAGTTACGGAATGCGCCTTCGGTATACTTCATAATATTGCCTTTGTGCACCAGGGTGACGCTGCGTCTTTTGTTTTCCACGGCCCAGGTGATGGCTGCCCGCACCAGGCGTTCTGTGCCTTCCTTGGAGACCGGTTTAATCCCGATGCCCGCCGTATCGGGGAAGCGAATCTTGCTGTATTCTTTTGGAAAATTTTCTTTAAGAGCTTCTTTAAAGCGCTTGTTTTCTGCGGTTCCGTATTCGAACTCGATTCCGGTATAAATGTCTTCCGTGTTTTCGCGGAAAATCACCATATCGACATATTCAGGGTGTTTCACCGGCGAAGGTACGCCGGTGAAATAACGCACGGGTCGCTGGCACACGTAAAGGTCCAAGGCTTTGCGCAAGGCCACATTGAGAGAACGGATTCCACCTCCAATTGGGGTGGTCAGCGGTCCCTTGATCCCTACCAGGTATTCTTGAAATGCCTGGATGGTTTCATCTGGCAGCCAGGATCCAAAATCATTGTAGGCTTTCTCGCCTGCATAGACTTCCATCCAATAAATCTTGCGCTTACCGTGATATGCTTTCTCGACCGCAGCATCGAATACACGCACGGAGGCGCGCCAGATATCTCGGCCTGTGCCATCGCCATCAATAAATGGCAGAATCGGGTTATCGGGGACCTGTAATTTTCCATCCTGGATGGCGATTTTCTCGCCGCCCTCGGGAATTTTTACGATTTTGAAAGCCATACGCTTGTCTCCTTGTTATGATTATCTAAAAGAATTATAGCAAATAGCAAAATGGATTGATAGTGTCAAATGTAATATGGAAGTATTGTACAATTGCGGGCAACGCCCAGCGCTGCCCGCAATTGTACAAACACGATTCCCCCCTTTCAGGCAAAGATCACATATTGTCTTAAAAACTGGTCCACTGTTTTGTAAAAATGTTCGATGGTCTCGGCTTTGCGGAAGCCATGCCCTTCACCTGGGTAAACTTGATATAAGTGTGGGACACCACGGCGCGCCAGCGATTCGGCCACCTCGTCCGACTGCTTGCGCGGCACGACGACATCAATCTCACCTTGAAAGATCGCCAGAGGATCTTTGATTTTGTCTACAAAAAAGATCGGCGAGCGCTCACGATAAATCTCCGCTGCCTCTGGCAAAGGGCCCAGTAAAGTGTCGGAGTAGCGCGCTTCGAACTTGTGGGTTTCGGCTGCCAGGGTAAATTGATTCGATACCCCGAACAAGCAAATCCCGGCTTTGAAGAACCCCGGGAAATCTTCCAGGGCTTTCAAAACGGTGAAGCCGCCGGCGCTGCCTCCCATAATGATGAGCCTGCCGCCGTCCCCCCAGCCTTGATCTGCCAAAAAGCGAGCGCCGCTGACGGCGTCTTGCACGTCATAGATGCCCCAATTGCCGCGCAACATGTTCCGATAGGCGCGGCCATAGCCGGTGCTGCCGCGATAATTCACGTCTAAGACGGCATACCCGCGGCTGGTAAAAAATTGCGTCTGAGGATTGAAGGCGTTGCGCGCCTGGCTGGTCGGTCCGCCGTGGATTTTAACCACCACCGGCGGCGCCCCCACACCTTCAAAGGCATCATTTTTCGGGGGGTAGAACAGCCCATATACCGCCTCGCCATCCATCCCAGGCCAAGTGATCGCGCGCGGCGCTGAAAAGGCGCTGGCAGGCAGCTCCTCGGAGGTCGCCCGCCGCCAGATGCGTGAGTTCCCTTTTGGTAGGGTAATCGATAAAATCCGGGATGGGATCGTCCCGCCGGATGCATACACGGCCACCCCATCCGGCGTTCGACATAAATAGTCTAGATAGGTATAGGCGTCATCCAAAGGCAAACACTTTTCGTCCCCCTGTGAAAGATCCAGGCGCCAAAGGCTTGCGGAGCCCTCGTGGTTACGAAAAAAATAGATCGCCTGGCTGTCTGAGCTAAAAATATAGGTGCGCATGCCCTGTACCCAGGCAGGCAAGCCATGCTCGGCCAGGGTATGGGTGAGCTGCACGTGCTCGCCCGTCTGCAGGTTGTAAGTATAGATCTGCCACCAGCCGCTGGCATCAGACACGTAGGCCAGCAGGCGTCCATCCGGTGAGAACTGCGGTTGGAAGATCGAGATCTGCTCGCCCCCGGCAATAGTTACCATCTTTTCGATCGTTGGAGCGCCATTCTGCTCCTGAAGGTCGCCGATTCGTAGGTACGTCCCATCCCAGGGCATGTTGGGGTGATTCCAGGCAATCCAGACCAGGCGCTTTCCGTCAGGGCTCCAGGCTGGCTGCATATAAAAATCGTCGCCCGAGGCCAACTTTTGCGGCCATAATTTGCCCTCGGCATCGACGATCGCCAGTTGGTCCTGGCCCTCATAGGTATGAACGAAGACCAACCATTTGCCATTTGGAGAGCATGCAGGCGAAGCCGCCTGCCCGAAGGTTGGCGTCACCGGCGATGCCGGCCCGCCCATAACAGGTTGTCGAAAGATCCTGCCCGATTCTGATTCGACAAAATAGATCGTTCCCTGGTCAACTGAAAAATCGCCGCCGCCGTAACCGACTTTGGCGCGTACAGACAGCTCGCTATTCGCATCTCGCCCTGCCTGCCCGTCGGCCGGCTGAACCACAAGCACACCGCGATCTGAGCGGGATTCTAGCCAGACCAGGTTCCCACCCTGGTCGCAATCCAAACCCGCAAAGTTGATCCCACGCGCCAGGCTAATGGGGGTGATCGGGCTATCCCATAGGCCGAATTGACGTCGAATCGTATGGTTTGTCATCCGTTTCCTCCTAAATCATAAGCTTTGTTAATGTGAAAACTTCGCCGGTGCTCTGCTGAGTACCCTAAGCGCTGAATAGCCTGGATATGCGCCTGGGTACCGTAGCCTTTGTGAGCCGCAAAACCGTAGCCAGGATATTCTAGCTCATATTGGCGCAAGATATCATCTCTGGCGACCTTCGCCAGGATCGAAGCTGCGGCGATGCTCAAACAGCGTGCATCGCCTTTGACCAGCGCCATCTGCGGCAGAGGACATTCGGGAAGCTGCATAAAATCGACCAGCAGATGCTGCGGGGCGGGTCTTAGCAGGTCCAGGGCGCGCTGGACTGCCAGGCGCGTTGCCGGGACAATCCCGATTTCATCAATCTCTCCGGCCGAGGCGAAGCCCACTGCCCAGGTTACTGCCAGGCCAGGCAGCCGGGCAGCCCACTGACGGCGCTTCTCAGGCGTCATCTGTTTAGAATCGTGTACCCCATCCAACAGGCTGGCCATTTGCCTGCTTGCCGGAAAAATAATCGCGCCAGCCGACACCGGTCCTGCCAGCGCGCCGCGGCCAGCTTCATCAATGCCTGCCACGTACTGTATTCCCGCGCCCCAGAGCGCCTCCTCGAAGTTTGAGTCTGGGGCGGATGGGATGAGACTGCGCTCAAATTTTGCCGGCATGGTTACTGGTATAACCCTTGTTTTGCATTCGCCCGGATCTTTAAGATATCCTTTACCATGCGCAAGGCGTCACTAAAAGCATTCAATTTGCTATCCGAGTTGTAATACCATGGGATCGGAAGCTCCGTAATGCGATAACCGTGCCTGCGGGCGATGTACAAGACCTCGATATCAAACGACCAGCCCGGGAGCGTCTGGTATCGAAATAGATCCAGTGCGACCTCTGCGCGGAAACATTTGAACCCGCATTGTGTATCTTGCAAACCAGGCAATGCCAGGATGCGAATCATGGTGTTGATGAAACGCCCACCAAGATGCCGGTAAGCCGGCTCGCCGTAACGCACTGCGCCTGGCGCCTCGCGGCTGGCAATTGCCACATCAAAATCGGCCAATTGGGGCGGTAAAAACCGGTTGATTTCACCGACTGGCATGGAGAGATCCGCATCGCACATAAACCGATAGGTCCCGCAGGCTTCGAGCATCCCACGGCGGACTGCTAACCCCTTACCGCGTCCTACTTCTTGCAGGACCCGAAACCCGGGATGCCGATCTGCAAAATCGCTGGCAATGGTAAAGGTTTGGTCCTGGCTGCCATTCTCGATGACAAGCGTCTCGCTGGGGTAGGGCTGGGCTTGAAGAAAATGTCGGATTTGCTCGAGCGTCCCCGGCAGGCGATTTTCTTCATTATGTGCGGGAATGATGATTGAAAGAAAGACGTTTTTCAAAATTTTGTCCGATAGGTAATTTTTGTGGATCTGAGTGATTCATTTCAGCCAGGTAATTTGCCAGCATACTGATATTCTCATCTACGAGCTGGCGGCGGTAGGTTTGCAGTGTTTGTCGCGACAGGCGCGAGAATATCTCGCGATCCATTGCTTCTTCAGACGTGAGTAGATCATAATACTGATCGGGCGAAATACCCTGGCGAGCTGCAAAGACCTCGACGGTAAGCGTCTCGCATCCGTCGCAAAGCTGCCCGGCGAGAAAGTCTCGCCAGCGGCTCAAGGCGTCGTCATCCACGAACGGCAACCAATGCTGTAGGCGAACCTGACGTAGATGTTCCGCCATATGTGGCTTCAAATCCGATAAGATGTGTAAATCCAGGTAGGAGCGCAGTACATTATGTAAATAAAGGCGGCGGCGTAGATTTTGCCATCTCAGACCGGCGCCAAAAACCGGCCCAAATATTTCATCCACCCACTTCCAGTCTGCTTGCAGGTGACATAAATACCCTGCCATGAAAGCAGTCTGGCCGACCGGGAGGTTTGCTGGATGCGCTAAAGCAGGATGAGCGGCCAGGATGCGCTCCCAGGCAGGCTGATCGCCCCGCCGGATGGGCAAATCATAGAAATGAGTCGCCTGGCGAGACTGGCCAGAGATGGTCTGAACATCAGCCGCGGTATTTCCAAAGATAAAGGCTTCGCGCTGCTCCTTTAAAATTGCCTGCACATGTTGGGGCAGGTCAGCGCGGGCGAGGATTTCTTGCGCGATACTCAGGTGATAAAAGGGTGTAGGCACGGCAAAATTATAAAACCAATTGGCATTTCTATAGATAACAAAAAGCTGGAACAGAGTCCCAGCCGGAAAACTTTATATTTTTATCGACGCGATCAATGCGTTTAGATCAGTGGAATCCCTTCCAAATGATCCTGGTCGACCTCGTGGTTACCGGTCGCCAAAACTTGCTTGCCATTTTTTTCGATCAGGCGCAACGAATCAGAGATTTTAAATGTGCTCGCCATCTGCGGCACCGGCTGGCCGGCGAAGTAATGCTTACCAGATTTCAAGTGGTTGATCAATGTCTGGCGATCCAGCATGATGCGATCTGAATAGGTCGCTCCGCGCCGCAGATAGACCCGTACCCAGCTCACCTGACCATCCGGGTTATAATGTACAGCCTGGACAACACCATCCACTTTTTGTTTTGCCATTCTCGCCCTCCCGATTAAGGTCGTGAGAATAAAACGTGAAACGCGCGCAATATGGGTCTCACGTTTCACGTCATGGTTTTTTATTTTTCAAGTCGGGGCGGGCGGACTCGAACCGCCGACCCCCGCGTCCCAAACGCGGTGCGCTACCGGACTGCGCTACGCCCCGAACGCAGTGAGTATAATGCGTATTAGGCAGAAACGTCAAGGAAATCGCCCGCCCATGTTTCCAGCTTTATATCACCGCCACCACAGTGAGTACACCGAAGACCTCCCTTTTTGGTTGGAGCTTGCCGCGCACAGCAGTGGCCCCATTTTAGAGCTTGGCTGCGGCACAGGGCGCGTCTTGCTGCCGCTGGCGCGTGCGGGGCATACGGTCTATGGCCTGGATAGCGACATTGAAATGCTGCGCTTTGCCGCTCATCAAATCACCCAAGAAACGCGGCCTTTAATCCATCTATTTCAAGCCGATATGAGTCGTTTCCGAACTGCAGTTCAGTTTGGCCTGATTATCCTTCCTTGTAACACCTTAAGCGCTCTAACCCGGCCCGTGCTGAGCAAGACCCTGGCTTGTGCGCGCCAACACCTGACCTCAGGCGGGGTGTTTGCTGCCAGTTTCCCAAATCCACGACTGCTGGCCCAAATGCCAAAACAAGGAGCAGAGGAGGTGGAGGAGGTTTTCCTTCACCCTGAGGATGATGAGCCCGTCCAGGTGAGCAGCGCCTGGGAACACGACGAAGAATACTTCCAGGTTCACTGGTATTATGATCACTTGCTTCCCGACGGCAGAGTAGAGCGCCTGGAGGCCGGTGTAAAACACCACATCCTTCCGCTCAACGCCTACCTGGAAGTGTTCCAGGCGGCCGGATTTACCCGGCTTCAGACCTATGGAACTTTCACTTACCTTCGATATCGAAAGAATTCACCCCATCTGATCATCGTTGCTTCCTAATGGATTGGAAAATCTCTTATAAAATTTCTATAATCCGTTTGCAGAATTCTTACATGGGTCATTTATGATAGGGGCATTACAAGATAACTTGCCGAAAACAATTTCGGCCAATCACTGAGAAACCAACCTATCACAAAATAATGATTTTTTACAGGAGATAAAAGATGATGACCATGTATATTTCCCCTTACCGTCGTTTGGCAGGCCTGCGTGAGGCCATGGATCGAGCTTTTGAAGAATCGTTGTCCGAGAAGACCGGCGGCGAACGCGAAATGCTTTTAGCTGCCGATGTGTTGTCTGAAGCAGATGCGTTTGTTGTGTATGCTTTTGTACCAGGCCTGGAAGCCGAGAATCTGAGCATCGAAATCCTGAACAACACGCTTACCATCCGAGGCGAGTTCAAGAGCTTTGGCGACGATGACCCGCAATTTTTGACCAACGAGCTTCCATCGGGACGTTTTGGGCGCGTAATAACTTTCCCGGTCGATGTTGATGCCAGCAAGGTTGAAGCGAATATTAAAAACGGATTGCTTGTCCTGCGCGTTCCAAAGGCCGAGATCATCCGCCCGAAGTCGATCAAAGTCAACGTCAATTAATTTTTTGACCCATAAAAAAAGCTGCGGCTCAGAGGCCGCAGCTTTTTTTCGTTATTTCTGGCATCAATAGCGCAACAGCGCGCCGATTTGTTTGAAGGTCCCCACAGCTTGATCGGTTTGCAATACCTCGACCTCGCCGCCGGATTTCATCACCTGATGAACGGCTAACTCGACTGCATCGGTGATCGTTTCACACCCCCCACCGCAGAAGGGACAATATTCGAGCTCGACAGCAGAAATATATCCGCAGCTTACGCAGCGTGTTCCAGGTGCACGGTAACCTTCGCGAATCACGAGTGTTTGTACGCGCCCTTCGCGAATTGCGCTGAATGTATCGTCCAGGTTGACAACGCCGCCGCGTCCCTTGGCGGCATTGGTTACGAGTGTATCTACCAAACGCTCCTCGCGCTGGCGTTCAACCTGCAATCCGATTTCCATGGTTTTCTCGAGCACATCCAACTGGCTGGCGGTCATACTGATCGAGAAATCGCCGATCACAAGACTTTGCCAGGCCTTAGGAAGCTGGCTGCGGAAAAGCGCCACATTATCATCCGAACCACCGATTACGATGCGCCGAATACCTTTCTCGGCAAAGAAATGCGTGGCGGCATCCACCGCCTCCTTGATATTTCGATCGGTTACCTCGTCCACATAGCCCGTTGTGCCGGCGACGCCTCCACGCCTGCCGGGAGATTGCGATCCACCGCCGCGTTTTGTATGACGGATGCTCTCTCCCATCACCCCTTCTTGTTCTTTCAGCTCCCCAAGGTGAAAATAGAACATTCGCGCGCCTTGCTTATCAACCAGCACGACGCCATACCCGCCATAAGAGTCCAACAGATCGGCCAAAGGTTTAACATGCGGTTGTGTGTTGATGCGCACCCGGCTGCGGACCGGCACCGCCAGTGAGTACGCGCGCAGAAATCCTTCTGGCGCACAAGAGAAGATCGCCACACTGCGCCCGGACCAATCGTGTTCGTGCTCGAAGTAGCGTGTCACGGCAAACACGTCTTCTGGCAACTCCACCGGCTTAAGCAAACTGCGCAGGTGAAGCTTGTGACTCTCAGCATTCCCCTTGGTCGGATCCGTGTTTAGATAGACGCTGAGCACGGGTGATTTTGCTGTATAACTCACTAGTTCTTGTAGTTCACGGTCAGTCAACATAGGAGCCTCCTGAAAACTTGCTTATCGTTGATGAAAAGTCGTTGGTCTCACACGCGTGGACTTCTCTTCTTCTCCCAGGTGGTTCATTGCCGTGCTAACCCAAATTCGCTAACTGTTGAAATAGCTCCCGCTGCTGCGGCGACAGATTGCGCGGGACATTCATTTTAATTCGTACGAACATATCCCCTCGAGCATCTGGTTTCTTTAAGTGCGGCATCCCACGACCCGCCAGGCGGAAGGTCTGGCCTGGCTGTGTTCCGGGCGGAATGGTTAAAACGACATTGCCGCTTAATGTTTGAACCGTCGCTTCTCCGCCCAGAACCGCTGTATACAAGCTCACACTCGTATCCGTATAGAGATCGTCTCCTTTACGCTCAAAATGCGGATCATCCAGCACCTTGATTACCAAATATAAGTCGCCTTTTTGTCCTTGGGTCGTAGCCAGGGCGTCGGCCACGCGCACCTTGGTGCCGGTTTTCGCCCCGGCGGGGATTTTGATGTCCAGGCGTCGGCCATCGATTTCAATCCGGCGAGTAGAGCCCTGATACGCTTCGGATAGGCTGATCTCAGTTGCTTGTTCAAAACTTGGTTTTGGGGGTTGAGCGCGGGTTCCACTCCGGCTGGCTGTGGTGTACGTATCCGGCATTCCCCCAAAAATGCGCCGAAAGAAATCCGAGAAACTGCCCGTTCCACCAAACAGATCGCCCAAGTCCCCCATTTCTACGTGCACATTTCCGCCGCCCTGGTTTTGGACATACCAATCTTCCCAATTAAAGCCGCCCGGCGCGCCTCCACGTTGGGCGTAGCGGGAGTATGAGTCGCCCAATTGATCATAACGCTGGCGTTTTTCGGCGTCGCTTAATACCTGGTACGCTTCATTGATTTCTTTGAACTTTTCTTCGGCTTGCTTATCACCCGGGTTTCGATCCGGGTGGTATTTCAGGGCTAGTTTTCGATAGGCTTGTTTAATCTCTTTCTCGTCCGCTGTCTTTCCGACCCCTAATGTTTGATAGTAATCTTTATAATCCATAAAATACTCCCAGGAACAGCATTGTCGCACCTGGCCTGTCTCTCGTACGCGAAACTAACACTTAAATTCTCACTATCATTGTATATTGTTACCTGATTCAAAGTCAAGTATTTTTACGCCCTTTTTAACAGAACGCTTACATAATCCGGCGATTGAGGCATCTGCTGTTAAAAATAGCCTCCGTCAGGACGGTGAGGAGTGCCTGACGGAGGCTTTCGCCAAAGGAGGAAACAGCGATGAGCAAGCTTGGGATTGTAAAACAATCTCAATTGACAATTGAATCATACCGGATTAATCCCATGAATGTCATGGTTGAAAATCATGTTTTTGTAGTGATATTTCTCACAAATTGTATGACAACCGGCGGCTTCATTGGCTTGTTTCTGCATAATATGCGCACAAGTCTTGTAACGGGCAAAGCGCACATTTCGGTTTGCGAGCCTGGCAAATTTCTCTGCCCAAGCGAATCAAGTTTAGGTGGAGTGGATAATACGTTTCCGGTGGAAAGAGTGTTTCAAGATGCGCGTGCGCCTGGTCGGCTGTCATCTTGGCTGGGCGCAATCCAAGCCGGCCGCTCACCCGGTAGATGTGGGTATCGACAGGGAAAGCCGGCTTACCCAGCGAGAAGAGCAGGACGATGGCGGTCGTTTTTGGCCCGACGCCTTTGAATTTCATTAACCAGGCGCGCGCTTCTTCGACTTCCAGGTCGGCCAGAAAATCCAGGCTCAAGCTGCCGCGTTCCTCAGTGATTTCTTGCAAAACAGCTTGAATGCGCGGGCCCTTTTGATTTGCCAGGCCAGCGTGTCGGATGGCATCGATGACCATTTGCGGAGGCGCGTCTCGGACTGCCTCCCAGGTGGGAAACCGGCTGCGGAGGGCGTTATATGCCCGATCTCGGTTATTGTCATTTGTGTTCTGGGAGAGAATCGTGGAAACCAATTCATCCAGGGGAGGCATTGGGTTGCGCCATACTGGAGAGCCGTAATATTCGTTTAGACGCTGGTAGACCGCGCCGGCGAGGGTTTCAGGATGCATAACTCAGCTCAAAGATCGGGCGTCCCTCTCCAACGCGAATCTTACGCCAGTTGTAGAGAGAAAATTCTGGCCCAAACCTGGCCAGTGTCTCCAATTCTTCCTTCGATAAAACGCCTAACAGGCGTAAGACTTCCAGGGCCACTGCATGGCGGATCTCTCCCCGCGCATCGCCGTCGCTGATCTTCAGTGTGATCCCGAAGGCAGGAGAATCGGGGGCGAGCACACCGGGCATCACGCCGATGGACTGGTAGCCTTCGGCGCCGCCTTTAGACGCCAGCTTTCCATGTGCTGCTTGCATCAGACAGGTATCGAATTTACCCGCTCCGGCCACCATTTCAGGGTGTTGCCTCATCGCTGAAGTGATCAAATGGCAGGCAGCCACACGCTCCGCTGGGCTTACCCCGGCGGTTTCCGGATCGCTCAGGCGGGCATAGGCCAGCGCAGCATTGCGGAGAGGCAATGCAAAATTCGGCGCTGAGCAACCGTCTATGCCTGATGCAATCTGGTCGACGCGCATTCCGGACATCTCAGCCAGGGCGGATAAAATTTCTTGCTGAATAGGATGTTGATTGGAGATGTACGGAAGATCCGCAAACTTACGCCCGCTCATCTGAGCATATGCCAGCATGCCGGTATGTTTACCCGAGCAGTTATGCCGGTTTGGAGTAGGCAGCTCTTTTCGCTCGCTGAGGGCGGCAGCAGTCGCCTCGTCTCCCGGGGTATGCACACCGCACATTAAATCTGCTTCGCTCAAGTTGGCTCGAGCTTGAATCCCCTGAACGGTCGCAACGTGTTGGTCGGTCCCAGCATGTGAGGCGCAAATCACAGCCACTTCTTGTAAGCTTAGACCATAAAATGCTTGCCCGCCATGTTCAAGGAAAGGGATTGCTTGAAAAGGTTTGGCGGATGAGCGCAGAAATGTGACCGTATCCGGATTTCCGTGGTAGGCGACCAGTTTGCCAGACACGTCTACCACCGCCACCGCGCCGTAGTGAATTGATTCGACGGTTTCGCCGCGTGTTAATGCAAATATAGGTAAGCAATCATTGTTGTTCATTACGATTCATCATCCTCGATCGTTGATTGTTCTAATGAACTGGAAGGCCGGTAATGGCGGGCGTAGTACTGATAGAGCCCATAGCGCAAGCGATGCGTGTAGATGTCCTCCCATTCCTGATCGTAAGCATATTCTCTGAGCAATGAGGGGATCAGATCATTGGTTGCTTCCGGACTTGCATTGCGTTTTACCAATCTTTCGATGCCTTTGGCGATATTTTTTAACGTCTGGATCTGAGTCGTAACTATTTTTTTGGATGCCAGCCCGCCTCGGCCAGCGACAATCAGATAATCCTCGTATGTTCCGGCCAATAATTCCAGGCTTTCAATCCATTCTCCCAGATCTGCGTTCGCTAAAAATGGGGGCTGATTGACGACCACTGTGTCGCCCACGAAAATCACTTTCTCAGCGGGAATGACGACCCAGGTTGAACCTGTCATGGGGCCAGGGTGGTGTTCGAGTATAATCTCTGGCCCTCCCCAATGCAAACTCATGCGTTGCGTGAATGTAATATCCGGAGGCGCCCAGCGCATGCCGATCGCTTCGGGGTAAGATTCCCAGGCGGAACCCGTAGGGGCGTTTTGTCCCTTGAAAATGGTCGGTCGGTTGCGAAAAACCTGAGCGGTTTTTTGTTGCGCCACGACCGTGCAATCCATGGTCTTAGCGCCCAAAGTGCGATCAGGGTGGGCATCCAGGTTGACCATCAAACGATTGCTGCCTCCGCGCTGGTTAAGCAACGCAGACCGCCAGGAACGCGCATCCTCCATCCGCAGTGGGTTATCCACCATGATTGTACCGTGAGAAAAAACCAGGCCCCCTACGGTCACTCCAAGGTAGGCGTCTTCAAAAAAGATTCCTCGATCAACTTGTTGCATCATTTTTCTCCGTTCTTTGGCCGAAAATTGTGTGCATATTTATCGACCCTCGGTTTGGTCCTCGTTTATAGCCTTGGAAGCTCCAGCATCAGAACCTCTAAAGCCAGGCGTGTGTTTACATTTCGCTCGATCAGTTGGATTGTCTTGTCCAATGCCAGCGTGACCCGTTGCGCTTTGTGCAGCCCGGCGTATTGCGCCAGTTTTGAGATTTCTTGCTCGCAATCTAGATTGGCCGGCGGCGTGCTTGCGCCTGCAGCGCGCAACACAATATCCCGCCATAGGGATAACCACACGAATAAAAGCTCTCGCGTGGCTTCTTTATCTTTATACATGCTATCTGCGAAGCGGAAGCGTTCCACCCGGCTCCCTGAGATGAGATAGGCGTGTTGGTCAAGCCAGGCGCGGCGTTGTTCTTTCTTTTCCGGGTGTTGGTATAAGTGCAGCGCGTAACCAGGTCGCCCGTTGGAGATGGCTGCCAGCAACTGCGCCTCGTCTGGGGGGACTCCCCAGTGTTCCTGGAGGCCGCGATTGACCTGTTCAAGCGGCAGTGGACGCAGCCGGAGCACCTCGCAGCGAGAAACAACGGTCGACAGCAGAAGCTCTGGGCTTTCAGCAGTCAGGATCAGGATCACCTTAGGACCCGGCTCTTCCAAGGTCTTGAGCAGGGCGTTTGCTGCGTTGAGATTAGCTTCCTCGAAATGCAGCAGTATCGCGACCCGGTAGCGCGCTTCATATGGGGCCAGGGATAGGCTATGCTGGATTTCACGCACTTGCTCGACTTTAAGCGTCCCGCCGCGTTGTTCCGCCCGCACTACGGCCAGGTCGGGGTGCTGCATGCGCTCAATTTGAACACATGTACGGCAGACCCCACAAGGGACGCCAGGCGCGGTTGGCTGGGCGCAGTTAACAGCTTGCGCGAGGCGCAACGCCAACGTCCGCCGGCCAACTCCTTGCGGCCCGCTGATCAAATATGCATGCCGCACCTGATTGTGCGCCACATTTTCTGTTAGCAGCTTTACCGCCCATTCATGACCGAGCATATTCCAGTTCATAAAAAAGATTTTAGTCCAGAGTGGGAGGTTTGGCAAACAACGTTAACAATTGGCGCCCAGATGTCCCTTTGTGCGCTCGTGCAAGACATGGCGCATCGCCCAAACCGCTATGCTATAATGGCTGATATTTTATGGATCTTCTTGCAAATCTCAATTCACAGCAAAAACAAGCCGTGATGGCCGGCCTGGGGCCCGTGTTGGTCCTTGCCGGGCCTGGGTCGGGTAAAACGCGTGTGCTTACCCAGCGCGTGGCTTACCTGATCAGCGCAATGGGCGTAAGCCCTTACCATATCCTGGCGGTCACTTTTACCAACAAGGCTGCCCGCGAGATGGAGAATCGAGTGACAAACCTGGTCGGCGATTACACGCGCGGGCTAACCCTGGGCACATTTCATGCCACCTGCGCCCGCATCCTGCGCCGCGAGGCCGAATTTCTGCCATTTGAATCCAATTTCGTAATCTATGATGCCGATGACCAGATCAGCGTGGTTAAGCATGCGTTGAAAGATCTCAACCTGGATGAAAAGCGCAACAAACCGGCCGCTATTCACGCAAGCATTTCGAATGCGAAAAATGAATTGAAACTGCCCGATGAATTTCCGATCAACAACTACCGGGATGAAGTAACCAAACGGGTGTATAAACATTACCAGGAAATGCTCTTGGCCAGCAACGCGCTTGATTTTGATGACCTGCTCTTGTGGACAGCGTACTTGCTGGAAAAAGAACCGGCCGTTCGAGATAAGTATGCCCGGCGCTATGAACACGTGTTGGTCGATGAATTCCAGGATACAAACATCGCCCAATACACATTGCTAAAACACCTGGCCTCTTTCCATGGCAATATTTTTGTGGTTGGAGACGCCGACCAATCCATTTACCGCTGGCGTGGCGCAGATTACCGCAACGTCTTGCGTTTCGAGGAAGATTTTCCTTCGGCGCAGGTAATTTTATTGGAACAAAATTATCGCTCCACACAGGCCATTTTAGATGTCGCCATGGCCGTGATCGACCGTAATCCCTACCGGACGCCAAAGCAATTGTCCGCCCAGAGAGGCGCCGGAGAAAAAATCATCCTGCACGAGACCTACGATGACCGGGCCGAAGCATCTTATGTGGTCGACGCCATTGCCAGCCTGGTCGGGCGCAACCAGGCCCAGCCTGGGGATTTTGCGGTTATGTATCGCACGAATGCCCAGAGCCGTGTGCTGGAAGAAGCCTTCTTGCATGCCAATCTGCCTTATAAATTGGTGGGGGCGCAGCGCTTTTATGGCCGGCGCGAAGTAAAAGACCTGATCGCATATTTACGTCTGGTTCACAATCCTAATGATGAGATCAGCCTGACACGCGTGATCAATATCCCGGCGCGTGGCATTGGGGATAAGACTTATCTTTCCTTGCGGACATTGGCCCAGCAATCCAATCGATCATCGGGGGCCTTGCTCGTGGAAATGGCGACGAAGCCTCAATCCGTTTACCAGGAGACCCTAACAGGGCGAGGCGCGGCTGCCCTCTCAAACTTTGGCGCTTTTCTGGCAAAATGGATCGACCTCAAGGCTGATAAAACTCCATTTGAATTAATGAGGCAAATCCTGGAGGACACCGAGTATCACGCCTATATTGATGATGGAACCGACGAAGGCCAGGACCGCTGGGAAAATGTCATGGAACTACACCGCCTGGCCGGGGAATACCAGGAGAAAGGTCTGGCTGCTTTTTTGGAACAGGTCGCCCTGGTTTCCGATCAGGACACGATCGATGAAAATGCCAGGGTCCCGACGCTGCTCACCCTGCACGCTGCGAAAGGGTTGGAGTTTCCCATCGTATTCATTGTCGGACTGAATGATGGCACCCTGCCCCATATCCGTTCGTTTGATGACGAAGAAGAAATGATGGAAGAACGGCGATTGCTATACGTCGGCATTACACGTGCAGAGGATAAACTTTACCTGGTATATGCACAAAATCGCAGCTCGTTTGGGTATGCTGAGCCTGTAGACGCCTCACGATTTCTAGATGATATCCCGGGAAAATTTCTTGACGAGGCTCAACCTGTGCGCAGCAGGGTTCCTGCGATGCTCCCAACTTCACGCCCAGAGCGCTGGACGGCCACTCCGATACGAAGTAATTCGGAATTCCAAACCGGCTCTAAACGCCAGGCCCCATCAGGCGATCCCCAGAAACCAAAGAGCAGCGCCTTGCAGTACAGACCGGGTATGCGCGTCGTTCATAATACCTGGGGCGAGGGCATGATCTTGAAAAGCACTTTGCAGGACGATGATGAAATTGTGGACGTCTATTTCGCCGGGGTCGGGTTGAAGCGGGTCATGGCTTCATTAGCGAAATTAGAGATTAAGTTATAATCCTCATTGGAATGCCCGTCTTTAAACCCTCAACGCTCGAATTCATCAGCCGCAGCCCGGAACAAACGCGCCGGGTTGGGATGCGCTTAGGCGCACTTTTGCAGACGGGCGACGTGATTTGCCTGATTGGCGACCTGGGCGCCGGAAAAACAACCCTGGTGCAGGGGATTTCAGCCGGTTGGGGTTCCCTCGATCCGGCCTCCAGCCCAACTTTTGTCCTGGTCAATGTCTACCGGCGGCCAGAGCGGCAACAGTTATTTCACCTGGATGCTTATCGTCTGACCGGCGCGGCCGAAGCCGAAGACCTGGACCTGGATTCGATGCTGGAGGCAGGCCCATTATTGATCGAGTGGGCCGACCATATTCAAGATGCGTTGCCTTATGGGCGGTTATGGGTGACGCTCCGTTGGGTCGACCAAAACCAACGCGATTTTCTGATTTCTGCGCAGGGCGCACGCTACCAGACCTTGCTGCGTGACCTTCGCAAACAAGTTTTTGGAGTTTCATAATGTCGCCGTCGCCTAAGCTTCCAGATGGTGTTCCACCTGTAGATGACCTTCGCCATACGGCTGGTCGGCGTTCATCTTCCTTCACGCTGAACCTTTTGGCTTTGGATACATCAACCCGCAGCGTTGGATTAGCCATCTACAATGGCGTCCAGGTAATGGGCGAGTTAATTTGGACAAGCCAGGATTATCACACTGTCGAGCTCGCTCCGGCGGTATCAGAACTGTTGACCAGGGCTAAATTAGCGCCTAACGAACTAGGCGCTCTGGCTGTTGCGCTCGGGCCAGGCTCGTTTACCGGGCTCCGGATTGGCCTGGCGTTGGCCAAAGGGCTGGCGCTGGCGCAGAATTTGCCGATCGTTGGCATCCCGACCCTGGATTTTCTGGCCGCGGCGCAAGCCGTGCGGCTTGACCTGGCTGGATATGAACGTCCATTAGCGGCCGTTTTGCAAGCCGGTCGCGGTCGTTTGGCGGTTGACTGGTATAAGGTTGTCGAAGAGAGATGGCAATCGCTTGGTAAAATCGAGGTCTTAACGCCGCAGGAGTTGTCGGACCGCATCCAAACCCCGACCGTGGTGTGCGGCGAACTAACCGAAGAAGAGCGCCGTTTGCTTGGCCGCAAACGAAGAAATGTAATCCTGGCTTCACCCGCTTTCAGTTTGCGCCGCCCATCTTTCTTGGCAGAGTTAGCCTGGCAGCGTTGACAAGCTGGCCAGGTGGATGATCCGGCGACGCTTTCGCCAATCTATCTGCATTACAACGACCCGATCCCTGGTTAAATCCCTTGGAAAATTATCTGGTAAGGCCCGACGATTCCTTTATGCTTGCAGACCTGCAAAATGTTTGCCGGATTCGGCGTATGCAAGAGCAAGATCTGGAGCAGGTCCAAGAAATCGACCGCCTATCATTTGCGATGCCCTGGCCTGCGAAGGCTTACCGTTATGAGTTGAAGGAAAACCCTAATTCCTACCAGTGGGTGGCTGAGGTGGAAAGGGTTAATGGCAACGATGGTTTTAACCGGCCGGAGCAGACTGGCGGCGGCCAGGTTGTGGTGGGTATGGTCGTCATGTGGATGATCCTGGATGAAGCGCATATCGCGACCATCGCTGTCCGCCCCGGATTTCGCGGCCGCGGTATTGCCCAAAAGCTAATGGCTGCAGCGCTGATGGAGGCGGTTCAGCATGGCGCCAGCCAGGCAACTCTGGAAGTGCGCGCTGGAAATGTGTTTGCTCAAAAGCTATATCGCCGCTTTGGCTTTGAAATTGTGGGAAGCCGCCCACGCTATTATAAAGATAACAATGAAGATGCGCTGATTATGACGGTGGTGAAATTGGAAACAAGAATGATGGAGTAATGGATATGGATAAAGTCTTTTCTTCCAATGATATGTTAATGCAAGTGGCTGGTGAAGTATCCGATTGCACAAAATGCGTGCTACATCATTCGCGTAAACTGGCAGTGCCTGGCGAGGGTCCAGCCAATGCAGAGATCATGTTTATTGGCGAAGGCCCCGGCTTTTATGAAAATGAGCAGGGCCGGCCGTTTGTCGGCGCTTCAGGAAAATTCCTCGATGAATTGCTGGAAAGCATTCACATGCAGCGCACAGATGTTTTTATCGCGAATGTCGTAAAATGCCGGCCGCCTGGGAATCGCGACCCACTGCCGGATGAGTTGGCGGCTTGCAGCGATTATTTGGAGCGCCAGATCAAGGCCATTAACCCGAAGGCCATTGTGACCCTCGGGCGTTATTCGATGGCTCATTTCTTACCAAACGCCCGGATCAGCGAAATACATGGCAAGGTAATGTTTGTCCGGGGGCGTTTGATCGTATGCATGTACCATCCGGCGGCCGCGTTACATCAGAAATCCTTAAAAACCACGATTGAGGAGGATTTTGCCCGCCTACCGGAATTAATCAAAAAAGCGATGCAGAACCAGGTCAATGCGCCAGCGCAGCCCGCTGAACAGCCTGAGCTGATGCCTGCGGAGAAAAAAGAACCCAAACAATTAAGCCTATTTTAGAGCAAAAAACTGATGAGCGAAACGATTAAAACCACCTTATTAAAGCATTTGGAAGACCGCACGGCTCGTGTAGGGATACTGGGGTTAGGTTATGTAGGTTTACCCCTGGCAGTTGTGTTTGCCGAAGCTGGATTTCAGGTCATCGGCATTGATCCGGATCAACGGAAAGTAACGACCATCAATCGCGGTGAAAGCCATATTCAGGATGTTCCCAGCGAGCAGGTCGCCCGGCTAGTGGCGCAAGGGAAGTTGCAGGCCACCACAGATTTTTCCGCGCTGCAGAATACAGACGCGGTGAGTATCTGTGTTCCCACACCGCTGCGGAAAACCGGCGACCCGGACCTGTCTTTTATTTTGGATGCCACCAACGCGTTGTCGAAATACATGCACCCGGGGATGGTGATTGTACTCGAGTCAACCACTTACCCCGGCACGACGCGCGAGATTTTACTTCCGAAACTGGGCGACGAAAAAGGCCTGGTCGTCGGCGAGAGCTTTTTCCTGGCTTTCTCCCCGGAACGCGTCGACCCAGGTCGGAAGGATTGGACGACGATCAATACGCCCAAAGTGATTGGTGGAATCACCCCGGCATGCAGCGAAGTATCTGCGGCGTGGTATGCACAGGCGCTTGAGAAAGTAGTGGCCGTCTCGTCTGCCGAAGTGGCTGAAATGGCCAAGCTGCTGGAGAATACCTTCCGCATGATCAATATTGGTCTGGTGAACGAAATGGCGCTGATGTGTAACCGGCTGGGTGTAGACATATGGGAAGTGATCGATGCTGCAGCGACCAAGCCGTTCGGATATATGAAGTTCACTCCTGGCCCCGGGTTGGGTGGACATTGTATTCCAATTGATCCACTTTACCTATCGTGGAAACTGCGGGCGTTGAATTATACGGCGCGCTTTATTGAATTGGCTTCCGAAATCAACACGAATATGCCGCGTTATGTGGCTGCTCTGGTTCAAGATGCCTTGAACCAGCAGAGTAAATCGCTGCGCGGCAGTCGGATCTTGGTCTTGGGCGTCGCCTATAAAGCTGATATCGATGACTTGCGTGAGAGTCCTGCGCTCGACGTAATCGGTTTATTGGAGCAAAAGGGCGCATCTGTGCTATATCACGATCCTTTTATTCCTAGCATTCGTCATGATAATTGGGAAATGAGCAGTGTAAAGGATTATCTGGAGGCAGCAAAATCGGTCGATTGCGTGGTTATCGTGACAAACCATAGTAGTTACGACTATACTGCGCTATTAGCCCTGGCAGAAGCAAAGTCAGACGGTCTGGTTTTGGTGGACACCCGAAACGCACTCGGTGAAAAGGGCAAGAATAACCCGAAAGTAACCAGGCTGTAAAGATGGCGCATTATCTGGTTACTGGAGCCGCTGGTTTTATTGGCTCACGCGTGTCAGGCTTGTTATTAGACGCAGGGCACAGTGTGACTGGGATTGATAACCTGAACGATGCCTACGACGTACGCATAAAACGCCACCGTTTGGCGCAGTTAACAAGTCGCTCAGGTTTTCGTTTTTTTCAATTGGATATCTCCGACCGCGCCGCGCTTCTGAATCGCGATTCTGGCGTTTTTGAGCATCAAACAGGCGCGGCTTCGGCCGCGCGATTTGACGGAATCATCAACCTGGCGGCGCGGGCAGGTGTGCGCCAGTCGGTTGAAAATCCCTGGGTATATGTTGATACCAACACTACCGGGACTCTGAATCTGCTTGAGCTCTGTCATCAGCGGGAAATTCCGAAGTTTATCCTTGCTTCGACCTCGAGCATTTATGGAGCTAAGGCACCCCTGCCCACACCTGAAGACGCCGACAGCAGCCAGCCGCTGCAGGTTTACGCAGCCAGCAAAAAGGGGGCCGAGGCGCTTTGCCATGCGTATCACCATCTGTATGGAATCGATATAACCATCTTCCGTTACTTCACCGTATATGGTCCGGCCGGAAGACCAGATATGAGTATGTTCCGGTTTACACAGTGGATCAGCGAAGATCTCCCGCTGCTCTTGAACGGCGATGGAGAGCAAACACGCGGTTTCACCTATGTGGATGATATTGCAAGGGGAACGATCCTTGGCCTGAAGCCGCTTGGATACGAGATCATTAACCTGGGCGGTCACGAAACGATCTCTATGAATGGCCTTATTCGTATGCTTGAAGCGCGCATTGGCAAAAAAGCTCACATAACCCACCTGCCTTTTAATCCGGCTGATATGCTCGCCAATTGGGCTAATGTAGAGAAAGCCAGGCGCTTGCTGGGTTGGCAGCCACAGATAGGGCTCGAACAAGGCGTCTCCAATCTGGTTGCCTGGTACCAGGCGGAACGAGAATGGGCAAGCCAGATCAAAACCGACTAAGCGCTGCCATCCAAAGGGTCCGCGACCAGCTCAAGTTGTCGTATTTAACCCTGGTAGAAAACCCTTTGATGCGCCGGATCTATAAGAATTCGGGGTATTTATTCAGCGCTACAGGTATTGCCGCCGCGATCAGCTTGCTGCAGAGCATCCTGGTAGGGCGCCTGCTGGGTGTGGTTGGTTTCGGCTTATTAGGCGCGATCACTATGTTCACCAGCGTCATCAATAAGCTGGTTTCCTTCAGGATGACCGAGCTGGTGATTAAGTATGTGGGCCATTATACGGAAACCGGCGACCAACCTCGTGCGGCGGCTGTTTTTAAATCGGCTGCCCTGGCGGAAATGCTGGCTTCCGTGGCGGCTTTCCTGCTTATTTGGCTGCTTGCACCGCTTGCGGCTACTTATCTGGCCAAAGATGCCAGCCTTGCGTATCTGTTTGTCCTCTATGGTTTGATCGTTTTGGCAAACCTGATTTCTGAAAGCTCAACCGGAATTTTGCAAGTTTTTGACCGTTATCGGAATATCGCCAGCTTGAATGTGATCCAGAGCATCGTGACTCTGGCGCTGATCTTTTGGGCAACGATTACCAATGGCGGTATGCTGCAAGTGGTTATCGCTTACCTGGTAGGCAAAACCATTGGCGCAATGATGCTGACGGTTGCGGCGTTTGTGGAGGCCACACGGCGCTGGGGGCGCGCCTGGTGGAAGGTCCCATTCAGCCTGCTGCGTCCTCAGGCGCGTGAGCTCACTCATTTTGCAGTCAGCACGAATATCAGCGCCTCACTAAACTTGATTAATAAAGATAGCGAGATTTTGTGGGTTTCTTTCTTCCGTGGCCCATTGGAAGCCGGTTTTTACCGGACGGCGATGGCGATCGTGAACATCGTTCAGATGCCGGTCAGCCCTCTTCCAGACGCTACATATCCGGAGGTGGCGCGGGAGGTCACCCGCGGCAATTGGAAAAATGTACGGCATGTCCTTCGCCAGGGCACGTTAATTGCGGGGCTGTTTACATTGGCGGCTACGATATTCTTGGCTATCTTTGGGCGCCAGGTCATCTTGCTGCTTTATCAGGATCCAGGCTTTTTGCCTGCCTACCCTGCCCTGATGATTATGCTGCTTGGGTTCCTGGTTGCCAACACTTTCTATTGGAATCGGATTGCTTTATTAAGCCTCGGTTTGCCGGAGTTTCCGATGAAAGTGAACCTTGTGCTGGCGTTCCTGAAGCTGGCAGGTATTCTCTTATTGGTGCCCAGGTTTGGTTACCTGGCCAGCGCGGCCCTGTTCGCGGCATATTATATTATGAGCACCAGCCTCTCCGCCTGGAAGACTTACCAGACGATTTCGGAGCGCGAATCGGCCACGCTACTGGCCTACCAAACCGTCCATACCCGCGCACCTGACCAACCTCAACCGCCCCTTCCGCCTGAGACAAAATCATGAGAATCGCGGTCGTCGCTCCTTCTGCGATCCCTTCGAGGAAAGCGAATACTTTCCAGACCATGAAAATGTGTCAGGCCTTGGCGAACCTGGGCCACACTGTGCACCTGGCTGCTCCGCTGAGTGCGGTGGGGCAAACAGAAGGTGACGTGTCGACCGATAAACGTGGCTTTCCTGGCGTAAATGGCATCGATTGGGCGTCCCTGGCGCATTATTATGGCTTAAAGGCCGCGTCCGAGGACGGCGAGAATCCACCCTCTGGTCGGGCGGCCAGCTTTAGTATTGAACGTCTGCCATCTGATCTGCGCCTGCGTCGCTATGATTTCGGCTGGCAAGCCGTGAAATGGGCGCATCGTTTACAGGTTGACCTGCTTTACACCCGCCTGCCCCAGGCAGCCGCGATCGCCAGCAGGCAAGGGTTGCCCACGATTCTAGAAATCCATGATCTGCCTCAAGGCCGGGCCGGGCGTTGGCTATTTCATCTGTTTCTAAGCGGCAGCGGCGCGCGCCGCCTGGTGGTGATCACCCGCGCTCTGGCAAAAGACTTGGAGCAGAAAGCTGGCATACCCGCGCACTCAAGCAAACAAACCGCTTTTATGATCATCGCCCCGGATGGCATCGACCTGGCGCGCTTTGCGGATTTGCCCGTTCCAGAGGCAGCACGTCGTCGCCTGCAACCCGCAATCCCAGATCGTTTCACCGTGGGCTATACTGGTCATCTCTATGCCGGCCGAGGCATCGACTTGATCCTCCAGTTGGCTGGCTGTTTACCAGGGATCAATTTCTTGATTGTTGGCGGAGAACCAGGAGACGCCGCTGAGCTTTCCGGTAAGGTCAAATCGCTCGGCCTGGAGAACATGATCCTCTGCGGCTTCATCCCGAACGCTGAGCTGCCCTTCTACCAGGCTGCTTGCGAGGCGCTTTTGATGCCTTACCAAAAACATGTGGCTGCCTCGTCGGGCGGCGATATTGCTTCGTATCTCAGCCCGATGAAAGTGTTTGAGTACATGGCCTGCGGAAGAGCTATCCTCTCCAGTGATCTGGCTGTTCTGCGGGAAGTCCTCACGCCTGACAATGCGATCCTGCTTCCTCCGGATCATTTGCCTGCCTGGGTTGCTGCGATCCGAGAGCTTCAAGCTGACTCGCAACGTCGTGCGCAACTGGCTGAACAAGCCCGCCATGATGCGCTACAATACACCTGGGAAGCGCGCGCGGAGCGAATATTGGATCGTGTTTTATTGAACGCCACCAGCGGAAAACCATCACATGGCTGAACCGTCTGCTAATCATCAGGATCCATCACAGGCGCCTGTCGCTGCAGGGCATCGATGGGGGTTATGGCTCGCTGGCGCAGGTGGGCTGGCTTTACTTGCCTTGGGGCTAGTTTGGGTCTCAACGATTTGCATCGGCTGCGAAGTTCAGGGCGCGTCTGGGAATATCAACCTGCGTAATTGGCTTTCTTTCCTGGCTGTTCTCATTCTGGCGGCGTTTTTGCTCGGCGCAGGCTGGTGGGCTGTGCAAGCCAGTGAGCGCGTGTCTTTGGGGAAAGGGCTGCCTGGCTGGTTAGGCGGATTATTGATTGGCGCCATGCTCCTGCGCCTGGCTCTAGGCCTGGTCTGGTTCCTTTCGTTACCTCCCTTGGGTCACGGGACCAAGCAAGAAATGAATGGCTATGTGATGGCCGATGCCTATGAGCGCGATCAATATGCGCAGAAAATGGCCGAATCCCCGAAATCACTTCTTGAAGTAGTTCAGTCCGGTCGCAGGGTGGATACTTTCGGCGGGCTGTTTTTCATCAGTGTGCTTGTGTATCGTTATCTTGGGACAACCCCTCCCACCCCCTTGAGTATGCTGGTGGTGACGGCAGCTTTGTCTTCACTGTCTGTGCTGCTCACCTGGGCATTTGCCCGGCGTAGCTGGGACGAGCGAGTGGCGGCGGTGGCCGCATGGGGGATTGCCCTTTATCCTGAAACTGTTCTGTTGGGCAGTTCGCAAATGCGTGAAGCGCTCATCATCACCCTGGTTGCAGCAGCTTTCTATGGACTGGCGCGCCTGCGCCGGCGGCGATCCTGGATCGGCCTGGCCTGGCTTTTGGGCGGGATTCTTCTCACCATGCTGGTTTCGCCGCCTCTCACGCTGATGCTTGTGTTCGCCTTATTCCTGGCGGCTCTGGCGATTAAAGACGAATTGCTTCACAAACATGTAGAGATTCATCGTTGGGCCTGGTTGGTGTTGGCCGGCGTCATTCTTTTAGCCCTGGTGGGAGGTTGGTTTGCCTTAAGACAATTTGCGCCGGCAGAAATTACCAATCCCATCGAGGTTCTTAGTTACTGGCTGCGTAAATCGGCCGATTTGCAAGCATATTTTAGTAAGAGCGCCTCAGGCTGGCTGCAGAAGATTTTTCGCGCTACTCCTGAATGGAGCCATCTCCCGATCCTTGTATCCTATGGCGCTTTACGGCCCTTCCTCCCGGCAGCTTTAGCAGTGAGCAGCGACGCGCCCATTTGGTCTTGGATTACACTTTGGCGAGCACTCGGGTGGACGATTTTACTTGGAATGTTAGTCTATGCATTCTTGCACGCCTGGTTTAAGAAAGGCAGCGATCGCTTTACGCGCGCTTTAACCATCATCATCTGGCTTGGCATATTGATTGCTTCGCTGCGAGGTGGAGGGGATCAGGACGATAATCCACGTTATCGAGCCACCTTTGCTAGCATTCAGGTCGCCCTGGCAGCCTGGGGCTGGGTGGAACAACGTCAATCAGCGGACCCGGTTTTTCGGCGCGCCCTGGCGACGGTTGCGTTTGTGATTGGATGGTCTTTCTTGTGGTATTTACGCCGCTTATATCCCATTCCCTGGATTATCTCAGACCCTTTTAAGATCATCGGGCTTGGCCTGGCATGCGGCGCTCTCTATTCGCTTTGGGATTGGGCCAGGACACACTCCGCTCCACAGCCGTAATCAGGAAACCCCTTTGTATCACTTTTCACAACCTTGACTCACTCCCGGCTCGGGTTATAATTCGAGGGCTGAATTTTGGACGAGGTTAATATTGATTGGTAAACTCAAGTCTCTTCCAGGAGCCGCAGAGGCGCTTGCCCTTGCCGGCGTTTTGGTTTTCTTGATCCAGGCTTCTAAATTTGCTCACATCCAGCCCTCAATTCTGGATGAGGGCACTTATTTGGTTAAGGGATTGTTATTTGCGACAGGACGCTATATCCCTTTTCAGCCAAACGGGCCTTTGACAAACCAAATGCCGTTCTCATTCCTGATACCCGGTTTTATTCAGGTACTCTTTGAAAATGGTCTGCGCACCGGGCGCTATTTCTCGATTGTGCTCGGTCTATTCATCCTCCTTGGATTATGGATCGTCTCACGGCGGCTTGGCGGACGTTGGTGGGCGGCCGCGATGGTTTGGGTTGTGGCTGTTAATCCAGCCTATGCTAATGGCTACAGCATGGCGGTTTCCGAGGTGCTGGTTGCTTGCATCTTGACCTGGATATTCGTTCTTGTGTTAGATGAGAAAGCCGCCATTTGGCGGCTGATGCTGGCCAGCGCCCTGGCCGGATTACTCATACTGACCCGTGTGAATATGACGCCTGTCCTGCCATTTCTTCTAATTTTTATCTTTTGGCAATTCGGCCGGCGGGCTGGCATTTGGGCGACTGTGGCCGGTTTGTTGACCACAATCATCGGCCACGCGCTTTACTGGCCAGGTATTTTGCAAATGTGGGCGAATTGGCTGCCGTCTGCTCTGACGCCATTTCTGGACCCTTGGCGGAGCGCCAGCCTGGGTGAAAAAATATGGGATCCGACGATTGGGTGGGCGAACCGCCTGGCCAGTTTATGGGATGGCGTGCGCTTTAATTTTATCGCGATCCTGGCTATTGCCGTTCTAGGGGTGTTGATTTTTCAACCCAGGAATTGGAAGAACCATTTCCATTACCGCGCTGCAGTCTTGATTGTCTCATTGTCAACCGCCTTGATTGCTGCACATGCCTGGGCGGCTTTATGGGAGAGCTATTGCGTTTTCTGTTTTGCCGGCTACCTGGAGTTTTTCTCTCCCACCATGGTGTTGTTAATCATCTTGGTTTTCCAATCCTACCGGTTTGAGAGTGAAAAGGACTTTGCCACGAAACATCAAACAGGTAGGTGGTATGCCTTGTTTGTAATGATCGCCATCGTGATCCTTTTCGCCGGCGTCGGATATGGAGCCGCGCGTGTGGTTGGGCCATGGCTCATCGAACAACCCATCCCTCGCGTCAAAATAGGTCAATTGCAATCTGGCACAGTCCCGTTGTGGGGTATTTTAGAGAACGGACTGGGAATTGGGTATAAAACATCCCGCTGGCTGGCGCCTACGCTGATGGGTTTTGCGATTGGCCTGCTTCTAATCTTTCTTACGTGGATTTCGGTAGTTACCTTGAAACGTACCCGTGTAAGATGGCCTGCGGCTGCCCGACCGGTAAACTTCGGCTTGTTACTGGCTGCCATTGCGATCATCCTGGGAACGCTGTTTACGCCAAGCGCAGCCCTGACAGGATCTTTGGAAGTTAACGCCTGCCGAGGGGATGTCATCGCTGCCATGGAACAGGTTGGCAGTCACCTCAATGAAATGATCCCGCCTGGCTCTCTGGTCTATTGGCAAGGCAGCCTTTCGGCGGCGCCGCTGCTGTATATCCCGCAGGTGAATATCTTTCCGGCCCAGCTCAATGACGGCTATTCGTTTCGTGAAGGCGGCGATGTCCAGGAGCTGAGCAGGTTCGGCTTATGGAATGCAGAAATGAGCGCCAAATGGCGACAAGAGGCGGATTTTATTATCATCCAGGAACAATATTATGATCCGTCATGGAAGCAATTCTTGGAGGCCGGCCAGTTTCAAGAACTACCTCGCACTTCTGCTACTGATCCTTGTGCAAAAGATTCAGGATTACGCATTTTTCGCCGCATAAGGTGAAGGAGTCTTAAAAATGATCCTATCCATTGTAATACCAGTTTATAACGAAGCGGAAAATCTCACCATCCTTCACCATTCTATTGAGCAGGCTCTAAACCCGATTAATGTGGACTGGGAAGTCATCTATATCGATGATGGCAGTACAGACAACAGCCTGGAAACACTGGAACAGATCCACAATCAGGATGCCGCGCACACAGCCGTCGTGGCGCTGCGCCGAAATTATGGCCAGACCGCTGCCATCGCGGCGGGGATCGATTATGCAAAGGGCGAAATCATTGTATTAATGGACGCTGATTTGCAAAATGATCCGAGCGATATCCCCATGATGTTAGAAAAAATCGACGAGGGTTATGACGTAGTCAGCGGTTGGCGAATTAACCGGCAGGATAAGTTCGTCACGCGTAAGATCCCCTCCAGAGTGGCCAACGGGATGATTTCTGCCGTGACGGGAGTCCATCTGCATGATTATGGATGTACATTGAAAGCCTATCGTCGAGAAGTGTTGACCGGCTTTCGCTTGTATGGAGAGATGCATCGCTTCATCCCGGCTTATGCCTCCTCCGTAGGCGCCAAGATTATCGAGGTCCCGGTACAACACCATGCCCGGCGTTTTGGAAAAACAAAATACGGATTAAACAGAACCATCAAGGTCATCCTCGATTTATTTACAGTCAAGTTCTTGATCAGCTTTGCAAATAAACCTATCTATTTGTTTGGCGGAGCAGGCGTTGGGTTGATATTAATTAGCCTGTTGACCATGCTGTTCCTGATCATCCGGCGGTTTTGGTTGCGAGTGCCTGTCTTTGACTCGCCGCTGTTCATTATCGGAACGATGTTCATGATTATGGGCTTTCAGTCGATTCTGATGGGTTTAATCTCCGAACAGCTTGTGCGTACCTATCATGAGTCGCAAAGCAAACCAACCTATACCATTCGGCGCGTGCTTTCCACGGCAGCGGAACGGGCCCCGACCTTGCCCGGCGAAGACTTGCAGCCAAAATCCAATCGCTGATGCGTATCCTGGTTTTGATTTACGAATTTCCTCCGGTGGGAGGCGGCGGGGGGAGAGCCGCCAGGGATATCTGTGAGAAACTGGTGACCAGGGGGCACCGGGTGATGGTATTAACCTCTCACCTGAAAGGTCAGGCCCGGCGAGAGATATTGAGCTGTTCAGAGAACGATGCAGAATTGCATGGCATCGAAGTGGTGCGCGTCTTATCTGGTCGCCACAAGGCCTTTCAAGCCACACTGATGGATATGACAGGCTATATCATTTCGGGCTTATGGGCAGGTCTGCGGCTGGTGCCTCAGTGGAAACCCGATGTGATGCAGGTTCATTTTGCTGTACCGACAGGCCCCACTGGCTGGGCGCTTTCGCGCCTCTTCCGCGTGCCCTATGTATTGACCGCACATCTGGGTGACGTGCCCGGGGGCGTCCCCGAGAAAACCCGCAAGTGGTTCCGCTGGCTGTTGCCCTTCACTCGTCCGATTTGGAGAGATGCAGCGCAGGTAGTCGCAGTGAGCGAATATACGCGCCAGTTGGCCTTGCACCATTATCCGGTCGATATCCGGGTCATTCCAAACGGGGTCGATACCCGGCTGCTAAACCCAGGCATCATCCGCCTTAATGATCCACCCCAAATCATTTTTGCGGGGCGTTTTATGCCCCAGAAGAACCCGGTGCAGCTTGTGCGCGTCCTGGCAGGTTTGGCCGATATCCCCTGGAATTGCCTGATGTTGGGTGACGGACCTTTGCGCCAAGAAATTGAAGATGAAATTGCCAGGCATGGTTTACAGGCCCGGTTTCGGTTACCAGGCTGGGTGACGCCGGAAGAGGTGCTGGCGAATTACATAAAAAGCGATATTCTTTTTATGCCATCGCTCTCAGAAGGCTTTCCCCTGACCGGGGTTCAAGCGCTGGCGATGGGGCTTGCAGTTGTTGCCAGTCGGGTGGGTGGGTTTTCAGATCTTGTCATCGATGGCCAAAACGGTTTTTTGTGCGAACCAACCGATGCAGAATGTATGCAGAATCGGCTGCGTGCGCTGTTGGTCGATCCGGGCTTGCTTTTAAGCATGCGCCGAAAGAGTCGTGAACTTTCAGCGCAGTTCAACCTGGATACAATTGTCGGCCATTATGAGGAGCTGTTTAACCACATCCTCTCCAAAAATGCGGAGGCAGCCGAAACTGCGTAGTGGTTATCGAAATGGATCCCAGCCACTCCAATCCTTCAATTTTATTTCTCGGCTCTCAAATTGCTACAGGCGGCGGCCAGGAAATTTTGCTCAGCCAGGCAAGCTGGTTCCAGGCTCACGGCTACCGGATCGTGGCTGCTTTTTTCTATGACCGGGAAAATTTATACCAGCAGTGGCAGGCGCGCTGCGATTATCGGTTGATTGACCTTGAAAGTTGGGGAAAAACAGGCCTGGGAAATATCTTCAGCCTGTTGCGTGGCCTGGTCAGGTTGTATCGGCTGATGCGCAATGAAAAATTTGATGTGGTCGAGACTTTTACCCACCACGCAAACCTGTTAGGTATTCCCATCGCCTGGTTAGCTGGCGTGCCAGCACGAGTGGCCTCTCACCATGGGCGCGTCGAAAACTTTACGACGCTCCAATACAATTTACACCGCCAGGTAATCAATCGTGGCGTCGCCACCGATTTGGTTGTCGTGTCCGAGCGAGTCCAACGCCTGGCTGTTGAGCAGGAGCGCATCCGGCCAGAGCGGATTACGGTCATCACAAATGGAATTAATCCTCCCGTCCAATCTCCCCTCACTGAGGTTGAAAAGGCAGACCTGCGAGAATCGCTCGGGATCGATCCGGATAACCTGGCGCTGTTGACCGTTGCGCGCCTTAAAATCCAAAAGGGGCACACCTACTTGTTGGATGCGATCCCGGAAATACTAAAAGCTGTTCCTGCGGCGTGTTTTGTCTTTGCGGGTGACGGACCTCTCCGAGATGAGCTTCAGGCAAAAGCCTCGGCTTTGGGCATCGAACATGCAGTGCGTTTCTTAGGCATACGCCAAGACATCGCGGATCTACTGCAATTGGCGGATGTGTTTGTACTACCTTCGCTCTGGGAGGGGTTACCAGTCTCGATGCTCGAGGCGATGCTGGCCGGTCTCCCGGTTGTGGCCAGCCGAGTGGAAGGCGTCGAAGAAGTTATCCGGGATGGACAGAATGGCTTGCTCGTTCCTCCTGCCGACCCACAGGCCCTAAGCCGAACGCTGATCCAGCTTTTGCTGGATCGGCCTGCTCGAGAGCGGCTGGGCGCAGCAGGGAAGATGTCGGTAGAAGAAGAATATACGGTTGAACACATGTGTCGCAAGTATGAAGATTTATTTCGCAGGCGGTTAGAATGGCGCGTAAAACCGGATTAGTTGCAATCGCAGTGCTGCTGACTGCATTCGCCGGGCTGCTTAAAGCCGGGCAGGAATATATCCAGTTCATCCAAGGGCTCGGTCTGATGGATGGAGGACGCCTTTCTCTGCGGATTGGCTTGGGTTTGGCGGCGCTGGAGATCTTCCTGGCTGCGATCCTGGTGGGCATCCTGTGGGTTGTGTTCCAGTCGCAAATACAGATCTATTTTCACACCGCGACGCGCATTAACGAATGGATCATCCAATGGCGCACAAATATGTACTCTTCTGCCAGATTTGGTTGGTTGCGCTATATTCTTTTAGCTGCAATTGTCTTTATCCCGCTATGGGTGATGCAGCGGTTAACGCTGAGTGAAGCATTTGGTTATTCAGCGCGCCTGATCCTGACGCTGGGTTTAGGCCTGGCAATGGCGGTGATCATCACCTGCCATGCAGATCGCCTGGTGCAGACTTCGAGTATGATGGTCTCCTGGATTTTGCTCGGCGCGATTTTCGCCTTCAGCCAGGCCATGGGCAGAATAACAAATTACCCCTTTTCGCTGGGCTGGTCTGAAGGCAACCGTTTTTGGGATTACTCTGTAAGATTTGGGCATCGTTTTTACAATTACCCGGCCGATCAACCAATCTTTGCATACATTGACGTCGGAAGGCAGGTGCTGTGGGGATTGCCTTTCTTGTTTGCCCAAATTCCGATCTGGGTGATGCGGCTGTGGAATGGCCTGGTCAGTACGGTTCCGTACGCCGTCCTGGGCTGGTTAACCTTTAACGTTCAACGTTCATCCTTCGCCGCGGATCAAGAACAGCTTATGGACGGACGTAAGCACGCCCGCTGGGTATGGTTCTTATGCGGCCTATGGGCATTCCTGTTTCTCAACCAAGGACCTATATATACGCCTCTCGTCTTGAGCGCCATTCTGGTGGCGCTCGCATGGCGGCGGCCGCTTTGGATCGCCATACCGCTTGTATTTGTCGCTGGTTATTATGCTCAGATCACCCGCTATACCTGGATGTTTGCCCCGGCGATTTGGGCGGGTATGCTTTTCTTTGCGGACATCCAGGGTAAAGACCACCCCGCACCCCAACCTTCATCGGCCAGTGAGGATAAAGACCGTCCTAATAAACCCTCAATCTTTACCGCGTTAGCGGTCTTCCTGGCAGGGTTAATCGGTGGATTTATCTACCCCAACTTTTCAAAATTAAGCCAGATGGCAGCCCCTTTATGGCAGCGATCGCAAAATGTCGCCTCCGGGGTGAACGGCGCTTACCCGGCTCCCGGGAACATTTCACCCGCTTTTGACACGGTGTCGCCTGAAGGTATCAGCGCCATGGTCACTCGCCAGCCGCTCTTGTGGGAGCGCTTATTGCCCAATCCCACTTTCGGACCTGGAATTTTATTGGCGCTTTTAGTGGCGGTAGGGCCCCTGATTATCTTCTTAATCTATTTATTGAAGGCGCGCTATTGGAAACTGGGCGTTTTACGCGGCGCGGCGCTTTTACTTCCCCTGCTAGCATTTCTTGGCGTTGGATTGGTGGTCAGTGTAAAAATTGGCGGCGGCGGCGATTTACACAATATGGACATGTTCCTGGTCTCGCTGGTATTTGTGGCGGGGCTGGCCTGGAGAGCTGGCGGGGATCGCGTTGTATTGCAAATTGACCGGCAGCCATTTTGGGTGCAAATGACCCTGGCGCTGATGGTGATCATTTTCGCGCAACAAGCCATGTCTCATTCCGCGGCTGTGCGTATCCCTACCGCAGAGAAGGTGACCGAGGCGCTGCAAATTATCCAGCGCGAGACGGCAATGGCCTCTGAACAAGGCGAGGTGCTGTTCTTGGATCAGCGCCAACTGCTTACCTTCGGCGAAGCGCCGGAAATTCCACTCGTGGTAGATTATGAGAAGAAATATTTGATGGATCAGGCTTTATCCAGTGACGCAGCCTACTTTGCCAAATTTCATGCCGACCTGGCCCGGCAGCGCTTCGCACTGATCATCAGCGAACCCCTCAAGGTGGTTTATCAGGGCGATGCGCATCATTTCGGAAATGAAAATGACGCCTGGGTCTATTGGGTCGCACAGCCGATTCTTTGTTACTATGAACCGCTTAAAACATTTAAAGATGTAAAAATCCAGCTCCTCGTACCCAGGTCGACCATCGAAAGGAGCAAAAAATGTCCATGAAAATGGATTACCTCTTGTTGCGCACGGTGCGACATTTTCTGCCGCGCTCTATGGCGCATTTCTTCCTCAGGCATAACCTGATCATCCGGCCAGGGCTGGAGACCAGGGCACCCGTCGAGATGGCCCACCGCTACCAAATGACGTTAGAACAAGCCGGCAGTTCCATCCGTGACCAGAGGATCCTGGACTTTGGCTACGGCGGCAACTTTGCCCTGGCCTGTGGTTTGCTCCAGGCAGGGGCCAGGCAGGTCGTCTTAATCGATAAATTTGCTCAACCAGAAAACCGGCAAAACCTGGGTTTACTGCCTGCGTATGAGCAATTTTTGACAGTCCAAAATGGTCAGGTAATCCCCCGGCCTGGCGACGCTGGCGCGCCAGCAAAAATCGAATTGGTTGAAGCGGATATTCACGATATTGCTCTTGAAGGACGAATGGCGCCTTTTGATATCGTCCTGAGTAACTCAGTCTACGAGCACTTAGATGATGTAGACGGGATCACCCGCTCTTTGGCATCTTTGACTCACCCGACCGGGCGCCAGGTTCACTTCATCGACCTGCGCGATCACTATTTTAAATATCCTTTCGAAATGCTGACTTTCTCCGATAATGTCTGGAAAAACTGGCTCAACCCGGGCAGCAATCTCAATCGGTATCGTTTGGATGATTATAAACAAGTATTCGAGCGCTATTTTGAGCAGGTCCGGCCAGTGGTCCTGGAAAGGGACCCCGAGAATTTTAAGCGGGTAAGGGATCGCATTGAACCCAAATACTTGACGGGTGATATCGAAATCGACTCGGTCACGCTGCTGCAGATTTTTGCCGCTGCGCCAAGGCCGAAAGACAAAATATTATCGCCTGACCTCTTGCGATCTGAGTTATAATTCAGTTCTTGAATTTTAGAATCGATAAAGAACACTTTAATGGAAACAACCAACGAAGGTAAAGAACACCTGTACACAATAGATAACGCTTTTTCGCTCAGTGTAGAGCGTGATGCAGCCTACACTGAAGGTAAAGAACACCTTTTTACCGATCTGCACCGCGAGCTGAACCTGCTCGAACAGATTGAGTCCGATCCCGATATCACGCAGGCTACCCTGGCTGATCGCCTGGACGTGGCTGTTGGCACGGTTAACTGGCATCTCAAGCGCCTGGTGTCAAAAGGGTATGTAAAAGTAAAACGAGCTCAACGTCGCAAACTTCGTTATATCATTACCCCAGAAGGAATTGCATTGAGGGCTCGCCTTACCGTTAATTATATCGAGACATCGATGAACCTGTATCGCCGAACGCGCCAGCATGTGCGTGACCTGCTGGCGCAGGTCACACAGGCGGGATTTGATAGCGTAAGCATTGAGGGTGAAGGGGATATCGCAGACATATGCCGCCTGACCTGTCTGGAACAAGGTATCAAGCCGATCGATGAGACGGAGTCAATTGTCCTGGCTTTCGAAGAAGGCACAGAACGGCCTATGCCTGTATTGGAAGTCCGCGGCGTAAAAGTATTCCTGAAATTGTAAGGATCGAGGATAAGGAACGCTATGAATGAAATGAACACTTTCGCATCGAGTCAAAGCCCCTGGCGCGACAGGCGCGTGGCTGTCACAGGCGGCGCTGGTTTTCTGGGTTCGTTTCTGGTAGAGAAATTACGCCAACGCGGCGCCAATGTCTTTATACCCGTCATCGAAAAATATGATCTGGTCAAGCCCGAAGGCATCCAGCGCATGTTGGACGATGCGCAACCGGAGATGATCATCCATCTGGCCGCTCTGGCCGGCGGCATTGGAGCTAATCGTGCTCGTCCGGCAGACTTTTTCTATATCAACTTAATGATGGGCGTTCAACTGATGCATGAAGCCTGGAAACGCGGCGTCGAAAAATTTGTCGCCATTGGCACAATTTGCGCTTATCCGAAGTTCACCCCTCTGCCTTTTCGAGAAGAGAATTTATGGGACGGTTATCCCGAGGAGACCAATGCTCCTTATGGGCTGGCCAAAAAGATGCTCCTGGTTCAGGGGCAAGCTTATCGAGAACAGCATGGTTTTAATGCGATTTACTTGCTGCCTGTAAATCTGTACGGCCCGCGCGATAATTTCAATCTGGAGACGTCTCATGTCATTCCGGCTTTGATTCGCAAATGTTTGGAGGCGAAAGAGCGTGGCGATACGCAGGTAGTGCTTTGGGGCGATGGGTCGCCGACGCGCGAATTCCTTTACGTGGAGGATGCTGCGGATGGGATTACATTGGCTGCCGAGCGTTACGATGGCAGCGAACCGGTAAACCTGGGTTCGGGTAATGAAATCAGCATTAAGGATCTGGCGACGGTCATCGCCCGCCTGACTGGTTTCGAAGGAAAGCTGGTGTGGGATACCAGTAAACCCAATGGCCAGCCGCGGCGCGCTCTGGATGTCAGCCGGGCAGAAAAAAGCTTTGGCTTCCGCGCCCAAATGACTTTTGAAGAAGGGCTGCGCCGGACCATTGCCTGGTACCTCGAAAATCGTAACCCTCCATTACGGCCATAATGATGACCCAGACAGGCCTCACAACCCCCTCTCAGGAAGAAATTACCTTCATCCGCCCGGCGCGTGGCTGGTCGGCGTTAAATCTGAAGGATCTGTGGCGTTACCGGGAGCTGGTTTACTTCTTGATTTGGCGCGATGTCAAGGTGCGTTATAAGCAAACCGCCCTGGGAATCCTTTGGGCTATCCTGCAACCAGTTTTAACCATGGTTGTTTTCAACTTCATTTTTGGTAACCTGGCCAAGGTCCCCACCGGCGGAATACCCTATCCTATTTTTTCGTTTGCTGCATTGCTCCCCTGGGGGTTGTTCACCAAAGCCATCGGCGATGCCGGGCGTTCCCTGGTCCAAAACCGGACGATGATCACTAAAGTATATTTTCCCCGTCTGGTGATTCCACTGGCTTCGGTTCTAAGCGGCCTGGTAGATTTTGGAATTTCCTTTCTGATTTTGATCGCAATCATGCTTTACTATAATTATGCGCCAAACAGTGATTACCATATCTACATCTCGTGGCGCTGGTTGACGTTGCCGCTCTTCTTATTGCTGGCCATTGCCACTTCCCTGGCGGTTGGATTGTGGCTTTCGGCGCTGAACGTGATATATCGCGACGTGAACTACATCTTACCTTTTCTAACCCAATTCTGGCTTTTCATCACCCCGGTCGGATACCCCACGCAGATTTTTTCTGAAAAATGGCAATTCCTGATCTCGTTGAACCCGATGACCGGGGTGGTCGAGGGTTTTCGTTGGGCCTTACTGGGAACCCAGGGAAGCGTCACAAGCGGCTCAGCCTGGCTATTTGCCTTGTCGGTTACCATTTCGCTGGCCGCCTTGATCGGCGGCTTGTATTACTTCCGACGTATGGAACGTACTTTTGCGGATGAGATATAAAAATGAACCATTACGCCATACGCGTCGAAAATTTAGCCAAACAATACAAGATCGGGATCGCGCCAGAGCGCTATCGTACATTACGGGATTCCATCAGCCAGACAGTTACGGCCCCCGCACGTGCCTTGAAAAAGACGGGCTCTGGGTCACGGAAGAATGCTTCTGAGGACAGCTTTATCTGGGCATTACGAGGGATCTCTTTTGATGTTGCCAGGGGACAGGTCATGGGCGTCATCGGGCGCAATGGCGCAGGTAAAAGTACCTTGTTAAAAATTCTCTCACGCATCACAGAGCCGACAGAAGGTTACGCAGAAGTACATGGCCGGGTCGGTTCCCTTTTGGAGGTCGGCACAGGCTTCCACCCAGAGTTGACCGGCCGGGAAAACATTTACTTGAACGGGGCCATTCTGGGCATGAAACGCACAGAAATTGATCGTAAATTCGACGAGATCGTGGCTTTCTCCGAAGTAGAGAAATTCATCGATACCCCGGTCAAGCGCTACTCGAGCGGGATGTATTTGCGCCTGGCTTTCGCGGTTGCGGCGCATATGGAGCCCGAGGTGTTGGTGGTCGATGAAGTCCTGGCCGTAGGCGACGCAGAATTCCAACGCAAATGTATGGGCAAGATGAGCGACGTGGCGCAGGCTGGCCGCACGGTGTTGTTCGTCAGCCATAATATGTCTGCCATCTTGCGCCTGACCGAGGAAACCATTGTCCTGGAAAAAGGCGGCCTGGCGTTGCGCGCTGAAACACAGGCGGCGGTGGACTACTACCTGTCGTCAGGATTTTCCCAGGTGGGCGAGCGCGCCTGGCATCCAGACGAAGTGCCGGCCGATGCCGCGCCATTCACCCCGATTGCAATGCGTATTTGCGATGCCCAAGAGCGTGTAGTGGATACCGTCCGTTCCACCGAGCCGTTCGTCATCGAAACCGAATATTCGTTGTCCGCCCCGGTCGCCGGGTTGCGCCTCGGGATCTACTTGATGACCACCCGCGGCGAGTTGGTCTTTACCTCCTTCGATACGGATGATCCACAACTCTTTGACCAGTTCCGCACGCGCCCGGCTGGACGGTACATCAGCCGTTGTCTAATCCAGCCGGACTTTCTCAATGAGGGTCGCTACGTGATGGGGCTGAACGCGAGCACTTTTCGCGTCCGGCGCTATTTCCAGGATGAACAGGCCTTAACGTTTAATGTGGATGCTACTGGCGCGCCTGGAATGCATTGGCCAGAAGCCCGCCAGGGACCTGTCCGCCCAAGGCTTAATTGGCAGATTATGCCAAAGAATGGTTAACGCGAAACCTTGAAGGCAAATAACTTGCTGATGCAAAAACGATCTGAAGCCTTAATCTTAGGAGTATTGCTGGCTGTGACCGGCCTGGCTTATCTTTTGCATTGGTACTTTACGGTAGACGACGCAGCCATTTCCTTTTCGTACGCGCGCAATTTTGCCCATGGCTATGGATTAGGCGCTTTGTATCCTGGCGCGCCGCGCGTAGAAGGGTATTCCAACTTTCTATGGGTGGTTTTGTTGGCAGCAGGCACAAAGGTTGGTCTGGATACCTTGTTGGCCAGCAAGATCCTCGGGTTGCTTTTTAGCCTGGGCGTGATTGCGCTCCTCTACCTGCTGCTGAGGCGGTTCGTCCACAACTGCTGGTTATTGCTTGGCCTTGTGTTGTTGCCCCTTTCCCTGACCTTCACATTCTGGTCTGTGTCAGGCCTGGAAAATAGCCTGTATGCATTCCTGATCCTGTTATCGGTTTATTTTCTGCTTCGAGAAGATGAGCTCCCTGCAAAAATCCCGCTTGGTTCAGCATTAAGCCTGGTGTTGGTTGGGATGACTCGCCCAGAGGGGCTGGTTTATGCCCTGGCAGGGTTCGGTTATAAAACTCTCCAACTGGTGATCCGTTGGCGGCACACAGAGGATCGCCGGCTCCTGGCTAAGAACCTCTTATCCTGGCTGGCAATGTTTCTGCTGGGTTATGGCTTGTTTAAAGTCTGGCATTTTGCCTATTTTGCCGCCTGGTGGCCAAATCCAATTTATGCCAAAGCAGGGTGGTATAAAACCGACTTGAACAAAATCTGGTTCGAGCCGGGCGGCTGGACTTACCTGCGCGGTTATTTCCGCTCCTTTGCCGCAGTAGGGTTGATTCCTGCTTTGATCTTCGGTGGGTTGGTGAGTTTGAAGGGCCCACAGCGTGTTTTTTCGCTCTTCGCCCTGGCGTCGCTCGTCCTTCCGCTTTATACCTTCGATTGGATGGTGAATTACCGTTTTATCTATCCATTCTTGCCCTTCGAGGCGGCCTTGCTGGTACTCGCCGCTGACCAGCTCTGGTCGTGGATATTTGCGGTTGAGTCTGCTTCGCCATCTACCGAAGGTAACGAAATCCTTTCAGGCAGAGCACACCCGCTTTGGCTACGAGTGGGGTCGGTAATTTTAGCAATTTGGTTTGGATTTGGCGTGGCGCGTTTTGCCTGGGCTAACCTGCGCCTGACGCAGCGCCAGCTTGCTTGTGGCTATGCACCCATGGCCGAGACGGCTTGCTTATCTGGCAAGATGTATTGGAGTATCGGTGAAGTCGACCAGAAATATAGCGCTTTGCAAAAATACGCCGCTCAAATCGGCCTTTCCGATCCCCTTTATATGATACCGGATATCGGAGCGACGAGCTATCTTCAAAACAAACGGATCCTCGACCTGGCTGGCCTGGCCGACTACCAGATTGCCCGTATCCGTGATGGTTCTCTGTTGAAGCAGTATATTTTTCAAGAGCAGCGGCCCGATTTTGTGATGACCTATGGTATTTGGACGCGCCGTACAGATTTGACAAACTTCAATGCCTTTCAAGAGAGCTATCTGCCGATTGAACAAGGAACCGATAGCACCGGTTTGATGCACGGCATCTTTGTACGTAAGGATTTATTGTTAAGTCCGGCGCTCAGCCCATTGGATTCGTATCTTTGTGAACTTGCCCCCGGTTTGTTCCTGGTTTCAGCGTCCACTTCGATAGATACATTTTGGTTGGCCAGCCAGCCCCAACCGCAAGATTGGAATATCAAGATCACCCTTCGTGAGCTAGACGACACGCTGATCCATGAGCAGATCGAACCTCTCGGATATGGCTGGTACCCCACCAGCCAGTGGCAACCGGATGAATTATTCCGGCAAAGCATTCGCCTGCCAGAGGATTTGCCTGCCGGAGACTATCACATTTCGCTGCAAATCGTAGGAAACTCGGGTGTTTCACCAGATGAAGACAAGCACCGCCGATGTGACATACCTGTTTCTACCCATGACAAGGACGCGGATCAAGACCTGGGGGCTGGCCAACTTCAAAATTTATTAAACACAGCGCAAGCAGCCTGGGATGCCGATGATTTGGACGGGTTATTCTCCTCCTTGAAGGCGAAAAATTTTGAGATAGGCAGGGATCGGCAGGAATGGCATGTTTTTGGACGAGAGTTACGCCGGGCAGCCAGCGATGCAGCCAAACAAAAGAATTGGCAACGCGCCTACCAGTTATATTGGGCGGCTGCCCTGGCCAACCCTGATGACGCCTGGGCCCAGCATGGCCTGGAACTGGCCCGCCAAAAAACGTTCCAACCGACGAATTGAAGAGCTGACGATATTATGAAACACTCGCCGCAATCTATCGCCAAACGCTTCTTGGGAGAAATCCCTTTTACTGCTGAGCTCTACTGGCAGCTTCGCCAGCAAGGGAAGCCGCTCAGCAAAAGCTTTTCCTTACAGCGCACCCAGAAACATTTAGCGGAATGGATCGTCCAGGCAGAAAACGCCCGCGCTTCGCAAACCGAAGAGGGCCTCAGACGAAAAGTTTTTATGTTCACCACCCTCCGCTATTGGGTAGAACATTCCGCCTTGCTTGGCCTGGCGCTTGCCGGTCAAGGTCATACTGTTAATTTGGTCTATTTGCCGGTGAATAATTGGCGTATCCGTATGGATCGCTTTGATTTGCGTCGCCAGAATGCTTATGCACACAGTGTCCTGCGTCCCGCAGAAAAGTTGATCCACCCCGTATCATTGCTGGATCTGCCGAAGGCTCGAACGCTGCCTCCCGACTTAGCAGCGGCCATCCAGGATGTGAGCGTGAGGGATGTGCAGTACACCTTGCAGGTAGAAGATATCGATATGGACAGCGATCTGTTCCGGCTGCGCCTGGAATGCAACACTCAGGCTGCCCAGGCGGCTTTGAGTTGGCTTCAGGCAAACCGTCCGGATGTAGCCCTGACGCCCAATGGCAGCATTCTCGAGATGGGAGCGATCTACCAGACGGCGCGCTACCTCGACATCCCGATTGTGACCTATGAGTTTGGCGAGCAGCGCCAACGTATTTGGCTGGCTCACAACGATGAGGTCATGCTCCAGCGTACATCGGAACTATGGCAAGCCTGGAAAGATACCCCTTTAACCGACGGCCAGTCGGATCAAATTCGGGCGCTATACACTTCGCGCCAAAACGCCAGCCTTTGGGAAAACTTCTCGCGCCGGTGGCAGGGCCAACCTTCGCGAGGTGGCGAGCAAGCCCGCCAGGCGCTGGGACTCGATCGTCGTCCGCTGGCTGTCCTGGCTGCAAATGTGATTGGCGATAGCCTGACTCTGGGGCGCCAGGTCTTTAGCCGCAATATGACCGAATGGTTGCAACGTACCTTGCGTAATTTTGCCCAACGGACGCAAACCCAACTGGTTGTGCGCATCCATCCCGGTGAGCGTTACACCAAAGGTCCATCCGTAGCGGATGTGATCCGGGAGGTGATGTCCACTCTACCCGAAAATATCCACCTGGTGGCAGCCGGCGATCCGATTAACACCTATGACCTGGTCGATATTGCTGATATTGGACTGGTCTACACGACTACTGTTGGGATGGAAATGGCTATGAGCGGTGTACCAACCGTTGTGGCCGGGCAGACGCATTATCGCGGTAAAGGTTTTACCCTGGACCCTGAAAATTGGGAAGATTACTTTGAAACGCTCAATCAATTATTGGCTTTCCAGGAAGGCGAAGCTGAAGGCGGACAACACAGGCCGCGTTTATCGCGACAAAAAGCGGACCTGGCCTGGCAATACGCCTATCGCTTTTTCTTCGACTATCCTTTGCCTTTCCCATGGCACATGCTCTATTTCTTTGATGAGCTCGATGAATGGCCTTTAGACAAGGTGTTATCTGTTAGCGGCCAGGCTGATTATGGCGAAGCCTTTCGCAACCTGGTTGGAGATACCCGTCATTGGAGGCAAGCAGCCTGATGCCAGAAATCAAACAAGAAGTACGCCAGTTTTATGATCAGGTTGGCTGGTCCTTAGTCGGGGAAGACCTGTACCAGAATGCCCGCTATGAAGATCTGCGCCAGGTGTCGCATGAGTATATCCACCGCTGCCATTTGCGTGTTGGCCGGCATCTATCCCCTGGCGGAGACTATCTATTGGATGCCGGCTCCGGGCCAATCCAATACCCCGAGTATGTGGAGTATTCGCATGGTTATCGCTACCGTGTTTGCGCTGATATTTCGATCACAGCACTCGTGGAAGCTCGCAAGCGATTGCAGGATAAGGGATTGTATGTCGTCGCAGACGTGGCTAACCTGCCTTTCAAGTCGGAAGTGATGGGCGGTATTGTTTCTCTGCATACCATCCACCACCTGCCTGAAGATGAGCATTTTCAGGCGTATCGTGAGTTGTACCGCTTGCTGGCGCCCGGAAAAAGTGGTGTGGTCGTAAACGGTTGGCCCGATTCGCGCCTGATGCGTTCCTTTGAGCCGTTGATACGCCTGGGCAACCGCTTACAATCTCTGCTCAACCGTCGCCAACGTTCAACCGACAATGTTCAACGTTCTGCGAAAAAGGCCCAAAAGGGTACCTTTATCAGCCGGCATGATGTTGCCTGGATCAGAGAAGTGGTGGGCGCTAAGATGCCGGTCGAAATCCTGGTCTGGCGCAGCGCCAGCGTGCGTTTTCTGCGGGCGGTGATCCATCCCTGGCTAGGCGGTCGCTATTGGCTGCGCCTGCTGTTTTGGTTGGAAGAACGCAACCCGCATTATTTTGGGGAGAATGGACAGTATCCCTTGATTGTGATTAGGAAAAAACAATGAGTGATCAAAAGCCTCGAATGGTACATATGAATTGGGCCGAGAAAGTGGTGCTCGTCACCGGCGGCACCGGCTCGTTTGGGAAACAGTTTGTCGAGATCATGTTGAAGGAATATCACCCGGCGAAATTGATTATCTTCAGCCGGGATGAGCTGAAGCAACACGAAATGCGCGTCAGTGGGTTTGACAACCCCAGCCT
>JAYRNN010000370.1:0-5870 GCA_041912175.1 Anaerolineales bacterium
CGGGATCGCCAGAGACGCCTTGTTTGACAATCTCACTGAGTGGTGTGAAAGCCGGCCCAGGTATCGAGCCACAAGTCATAATAGCTCTGGAGCGCTTACTGGGCATCCACGTTGACCTTTGGGAGTTCTACCGGTTTGCTGAAAGTAGTGCTGCCCTAAAGAACCTGGCTGACCAATTCCGTGGTGCTAAGCCGCCACGTTTTTCGACCCATTTTGAGACTCTCGCCAATGCGATCGCTTGCCAACAGCTTTCACTAACCGTAGGAATTCGATTGCTCAATCGTCTATCGCAGGCTTATGGCCCGGGTCTCCAAGCAAAAGATGGCGCCTTCCATGCATTCCCTCGCCCAGAAGACCTGCTAAACGTAGACGTTGAAGAACTTCGTAAGATTGGATTTAGCTACCAGAAAGGGCATTATCTGCTCGGCCTGGCTCGGATGATTACTGCCCAGCAGCTCAACCTGGATAAGATTGAAATTCTTGAAGACAGCGCTGCGATAGAGCAATTGCGCCGGATAAAAGGGGTGGGGCGCTGGACGGCAGAATATTTCCTGCTGCGCGGTCTGGGTCGAACGCACATCTTCCCTGGGGATGACGTTGGCGCTCGCAATCACCTGCAGCGCTGGTTAGGCTTGCGGGAACGCCTGGATTTCGTCGGTGTGCATCAGGCGCTTTCAGGCTGGGAAGAATATGGCGGCCTAATCTATTTTCATTTGTTATTGAAGAGTTTGGTTGAACAAGGAAACCTGATGAATTGATGTTCAAGGAGATAGATATGTTGAGTATCAAGCGAGTTTATGATGCCCACAGTGACGATGATGGCGCCCGTTACTTGGTTGAACGACTATGGCCGCGTGGGATGAGAAAAGAGGCCTTGATTATGGATGCCTGGCTAAAAGATGTCGCTCCCAGCGATAATTTAAGGCGTTGGTTTGGGCACGATCCGGCTAAGTGGGATGAGTTCAAGCGCCGTTATCGGGCTGAACTGGACGCTAATCCGGACGCCTGGAAGCCTTTGGTAGAAGCTTCCAGGCGCGGCAATGTGACCTTGCTCTTCTCTGCCCGAGATACTGAACATAATAACGCCGTTGTGCTCAAGACATATTTGCAAGAGCATCTGACCGTCTGAAACGTATCTTCATAAATCAGGTGCTGAAAAGTTGAGAAAAAACCCTACCCAATCCGGGCCCTATATGTAGCAGGAAATTCAGCGCTCTTTTGAAGCCTGGCATGGAAATCCACCGAACTACGTAGGGCGAATACGCAGTTCAGTGGTTGCTGGTTCCCGGTCGCTGGGTTAAAGTCAGTCTGGCATTGATCGTCGTATGCCAGAACGATTCCCTGGAGCAGGATAGCATGAATGAAAAACCGGTTGAGTGGATTAAAAATCAATTTAAAAATCAGAGTAATGAATTCAGTGCGATAACGGAGATCCTACCTCCCGAGTTGCCGCGCAAGATTCGTGGTTTTCATCGCCAAATCCCGGGCTATCGGATGAGCCCGCTCAAAGGGCTCTCGAACCTGGCAGCGAGACTTGGCCTGGGCGGAATTTGGGTGAAAGACGAATCAGCTCGCCTGGACCTCCAATCCTTCAAAGTGCTAGGAGGTTCGTATGCCATCTACCGGCTGATCCTGAGACGTCTAGGCCTGGAAGATCGGGAATTGAGTTTCTCAGACCTGAGCAACGGAGCTCTACGGCAGAAATTGGGGGACCTCACATTTGCTGCGGCAACAGACGGGAATCACGGCCGAGGCGTTGCCTGGTCCGCCTCCCAAATGGGGTTTAAGTCGGTCATCTACGTCCACAAACTGACCTCCCAGGCGCGCATCCATGCTATCGAGCGGAACGGCGCCAAAGTCGTGGTGGTCGATGGGAATTATGACGATGCCGTCCGGCAGGTAAACCAAGATGCCCAGGGCTATGGGTGGGAAGTAGTTTCTGACACCTCCTGGGAAGGCTACGAAGATATTCCTAGATGGGTGATGCAAGGCTATACCACGATGCTGAGCGAAGCCCAGGAACAATTGGCCGCCCAGGGATTGATCCGTCCTACCCATATCTTCGTCCAGGCCGGTGTTGGCTCATTGGCAGCGGCAACCATCGGTTTTTATGCCAGCCTGTTTGGCAAGGAAAGCCCGCACTCTGTGGTGATTGAGCCTACTCGGGCTGCCTGCCTCTTCCGCTCAGCTCAGATGGGCGATGGTCGGCCTTATAAGGTTGAAGGCGACCTGGATACGATCATGGCCGGCCTGGCTTGCGGCGAACCCAACCCGATCGCCTGGCAAATCCTGAAAGACACTACCGACTATTTTGCAATTTGCCCAGATTATGTCGCCGCGATGGGGATGCGAGTATACGGGGTCCCGCTCAAGGAGGATCCGGTGATCATCTCGGGCGAGTCCGGCGCCGTGACCTTAGGCGCGCTCATGTACATCATGAAGCAAGCCAGCACGAAAAATCTACGTGAACAGCTCGAACTTGGGCTGGACTCGCATATACTTCTGATCAATTCGGAAGGCAACACCTCGCCGGACGATTTCCGATACGTCGTTTGGGAGGGCGGGATACCGGTCCCGGAAGAGTTCAAAATGTATTCGCCCCGCTAGCCGCCCGCAATAACCCAATATCCCGTATTGGCGTTGTTTAGGAAAGTACCTGGGGAGGTGGACTCCGGAGCGTGAGAAGACAGAACGTAACTACCGTCGGCCGGTTCCATACGATCCCAGTGAAAGTAGGGCTCCCAAATCCTGGGAGCCCTACAAATTCCTGGCTCGTATCTATGATGATAAAAATGGACAAGTAGATTTATGGCCAGGATCGATTACAAAGGATGATCAATTGGACTTATTGGAAAGACCCCATTCATGACTACAGAGATTGAAATCGTGCTCCGCCTGGCGGTTGCGGTTGGGCTTGGTCTGATCATCGGGTATGAGCGGGAAAAGCAAAGCCAGACGGCTGGCTTGCGTACCCACATGATCCTGGTGGTCGGATCTGCCTTGGCAATGATCGTATCCATCAACCTGGCCACCCAGTATCGCTCGCTTGCCCCGAATGGAGACCCCGCACGGTTAGCCGCACAAGTAATCTCCGGCATCGGTTTTCTTGGCGCCGGGGCCATCCTGCGTTTTGGAGTAAATGTCAAAGGCCTTACCACGGCAACTTCGATGTGGACTATGGCGATCGTGGGGCTTGCGATTGGGGCCGGTTACTATTTGGCTGGGATTGCCACCACTGGCATCCTGTTCGTAATTCTCGCAGTCGTTAATATCTTCGAAGAGCGGGTGATCTTAAGCGACATTATTGTGCATCTGATTATAGATGCGAATGATCGGCCCGGCTTAGTGGATCAGATCAAGGAGCTCTTCAGGCAGCCTGAACGAAGTATCAGAACATTTGGATTGGATAAGAACCTTTATCTCAATACCCTCATAATCGATATGCTGCTGCGGATCCGGCGCAATGAAACCCCTGAACGGATACTAGAAGAATTGGCCCAGGTTGAGGGGGTAAATCGCGTAAAAGTCAGTCAGTAGCCATTTATTGGTACTCGCCAGGCAGCATCTTCAAATTGGCGCTGTTGCGTCGCCTGCGTCATCCGCAACGCCTGGAGTTTTTCCTTCACCTGACTGCCCTCAGCAAGCGATATAATTACGAGAGTATGCAGTATTCTTTTTCCGACCTGGTCGTAATCGATGACATCCAACAAATCCTGGTTTCTTTCCGTTCGATCTGTGGAATAACGACTGAAATCCTGGATTTAGGCAGTCAAACGATCGTGGCTTCTTCAGGCCATATAATTCGTGACCAGCTCCAACAAGATTTTCCTCAATCCAGACAATCCATCCATCACAGCGAAGAGGCAGCCGCTTCTCAGGTCCATGAAAGATCTACGCGACGCTTCGAGTACCCAGGCGGTCTCTTCGTTTACACTCATGCCATTCGCATCGAAAACCAGGAGATTGCCGCTCTCTTTCTTGGCCCGGTTTTTCTCTCTTCGTCAGGTGAAGACAGTTTCCGCTTACGGTCGCAAGAAGCGGATTTTGATGAAGCAGCCTTTTCGGAGGTAATTCGAGGGGCGCCAATCGTTTCGCAAGCGGGCGCTGAGAGTTACCTGGAGCTTCTCGTTCAGCTCGTCCAGCGCCAGGCCGAAAAAGGACTTGACGAGCTACGCCTGGCCGAGAGGCTCAAGACTGCACAAGCATTTCTGGAGGAGCAGCAACGCACTTATGCCGAGCTGGAAGCGCGCCTTTTTCAGCGAACCGAAGAATTGGAGCGTGTCAATGTCGCCTTGGGAGAAAGCGAACAGCGCTTCCAGGTCGCCTTGGTCGATACGCCAGTTGTTGTATTCAACCAGGACCTTGACCTCCGCTATACCTGGATTTACAACCCTCAAAATTACGCCGATCAGCCGGTTGTAGGAAAAACTGATGCGGAATTATTTTCTCCTGAAGAAGCTATGCTGTTGACCGCCTTGAAAAAGAGGGTTATCGCCGCGGGATTACTGACCCGTGAAGAGGTCTCGATGACCGTCGGCGCACGCACATTATTCTACGATATGACCATTGATCCGCTTTACAATTCGGACGGCGATGTAACTGGTATCACCTGTGCGGCGACAGACGTCACCGAGCGAAAATATCGAGAAGAGGAGCTGCGCCGCAGGTTGGCGGAGAGTGAAGGCTTGCAGAAGATTGCCAAAGGCTTATTGCAGAAAATCGGCCTGGACGAAGTATTGGAGATCGTTTGCGCCGAGGCGATGCAATTGACCGCTGCGGAAGGTAGTGCAGTCTTGCTCTTAGACGAAGATGGATGGTTGAGATTGACCCACCGCGCCGGATTACCCGTCTATTCTCTGGACCATCTGCCTGTCGAAGGATCTTTCGCCGGCCAGGCTATCCAATCGGGCAGCCTCATATGGATCGATCGCCAAGAAAGTGAACCGGATGAAATAGAGAATCGATGGCAGGGCCTTCCCTGGACGCCGGGTCTCCGTTCCATGTTGTCAGTGCCTTTAAAAGTGGACTTGCAAGCCATCGGGGTCTTGAATATCTTGAACAAGCCGGGAGATCTCACCCGGGAAGACATACGGATTATCGATCTTTTCGCAGACCAGGCGGCCATGATAATCGAGCATGTCCGGCTTCAGCGCCAGGCCGAACAGCTTGCTGTATTGGAGGAGCGCCAGCGCCTGGCGCGTGAGCTGCATGATTCAGTGACCCAGGCCCTTTACAGTGTGACCTTGTACGCCGATGCCGCCCGGATGGCATTCTCGGCGAAAAAGTGGGAGGCCTTGGAGAGAAATTTGCAAGACGCACGCAACATGGCTCGCGAGGCGATGTACGATATGCGCTTATTGGTTTTCGAGCTGCGCCCGTTCATGCTCGACAAGGAAGGGTTGGCCTCAGCCCTGCGCGCCAGGCTGGCGGCGGTGGAAGGCCGCGCTGGGTTGAAAACCGAAGTCCTTGTGGAAGGCGAAAGACGTTTGCCGATTGGTATTGAAGAAGAACTCTATCGCATCGCCCAAGAGGGCTTAAACAACGTGGTCAAGCACGCCAACGCCGGGGAAGTTCAGATTCTTCTTGCTTACGGTGAAGATACTGTTTCGTTGAAATTGATTGACGATGGTCTGGGTTTTGACCCAGAGATTGCCAGCCGTAGCGGTGGGCTAGGACTACAGGGAATCCAGGAGCGAGTACTACGATTAGGCGGAAACCTGCAGATTGAAACTGCCTCTGGGAGAGGAACACGTTTGATGGTAATGATTCCTATCCGTGAATTAGATCCGAATAAGTCAGATGAGCGAGCGAAGAGATAGAGGACATGAGTAAAAAGGCGATTAAACTTCTGGTGGTTGACGATCAAAGTA
>JAYRNN010000371.1:0-10851 GCA_041912175.1 Anaerolineales bacterium
CAGCGCGGCGCGGCTAGTCTTCACTTCGCAGGGGTTGATGATATGATGCAGAGACGAGACGATCTTAAAGCAATCCAGACAAAAATCCCTTCTCAAGGCGCTGCAATTCTCCTGGCCCACGAACCTGACTTCGCCGATATCAGCGCCGCCGGGGGCCGGTTCGATCTTCAACTTTCCGGTCATACGCATGGAGGGCAGGTTCATTTCCCGCGTGTCGGCCCATTAATCCTCCCAAAATATGGCCGAAAGTATCCTTGTGGTTTATATCATGTGGACGAGATGCACGTCTATACCAACCGGGGGCTTGGCACAGCCGAGCTTCAAATACGATACAATTGCCCGGCAGAAATTACCTTATTTGAATTGCAGCCGCCGGCGATTCCAGCGCTGAAGGGCAGCCATCTTGATAGTTAATGACAGCGAAAATATCGGAGAATTTTATTCGATGGATCAAATGAAATAAAAAAGGAAGCAAGTCTGATGAGAGAGATTGCAATTATCGGCATCGGCCAGACGCCAGTTGATGAACATTGGGATAAATCTATAAGAGAAATCGCCGGGGAGGCAGCCTTTGCTGCTCTACTTGACGCTCGATTAGAGCAAGTAGAAGGTCTATTCATCGGCAATATGCTATCCGGCATGCTGAGTCGCCAGGAAAGCCTCGGAGCTATGGTGGCAGATTGGGTTGGTCTGCGTAATACCGAAGCGTTCAAAGTTGAAGCGGCCTGTGGCTCAGGGGCGGCAGCTCTGCGGATGGCCATCATGGCGGTCGCATCCGGTGAGCTTGAAACAGCAATGGCCCTTGGTGTAGAGAAGATGTCTGAAACGAAGGGGGCGGATACTACCTCTGCCCTTGCTACCGCCGCAGATGCAGACTTCGAAGGCGCCATGGGACTTTCATTTGTAGCCATCAATGCGTTAATCATGCAGCGTTATCTACATGAATATCATTGGCAGCACAAAGATTTTGCACCCTTTTCGATCAATGCCCATCAAAATGCATTAGGGAATCCCTTTGCCAGGCTGCGTGAATCCATCACCGAAAAAGACTATCAACGTGCCCGTATGATCGCTTCTCCAATCAACCTGTTAGACGCCTCTCCCACGGGGGATGGCGCAGCAGCCATTGTGGTGGTTCCAAAGGAGAAATTATTCGTGGCTTCAAACCATCGGCCAACCATTACGATTGTAGGATCCGCATCCGCGACCGATACCTTGGCCGTCCATGATCGCCGCGATGCGCTGTGGCTTTCGGCGGCGCACCGCTCTGTGACCAGCGCCTACCAGCAGGCAGGCGTGGGGCCGGATGAGATTGATGTCTTTGAATTACACGATGCCTTTTCGATCATGTCCGTTCTCTCGCTAGAAGCATGTGGATTTGCCGAACGAGGCCAGGGGCCACGTCTGGGTCTAGATGGTGAAATTTCGTTCGCTGGGCGGATTCCGATTACGACGCGGGGTGGGCTAAAAGCGCGCGGACACCCGGTCGGCGCTACCGGCATTTACCAGGTTGTCGAAGTTGTTCAACAGTTACGCGGTGAAGCGGGCGACACTCAGGTGCCGGATGCGCACATCGGTATGGCGCAAAACATAGGGGGCAGCGGAGCGACAATCATCACCCACATTCTTAGAGCCTCTGACCAGGCAATGATATAATAATTACCTCGCAGATGCATACGTTATAGCATTTGATGCTGAGGATTATGATCCCATCTCAGCCATCAACAGGTATTTTATGATCGGTTTTCTATTGCCAATTAATCACTTCCTCGCTTTAAAGCCTACCCCTACGCCTCGGCCTATCCCCCCTCCAACAAATCCGACCGAATTGCATTTAATGATCGCTCTCGTCGTGATCATTTTTCTTCTTATTTTAGCTGGTTTGTGGTTTAATCGATGGCGTATTTCTGTCAGGAAAACCGATTAGATCAGAAAGGTTGATGAATGAAACTTGCGATTACAGGTAAAGGCGGGGTTGGTAAGACAACATTAACAGCTTTACTCGCCCAGGTCTATGCAGATCAGGGACGCCAGGTGTTGGCGGTCGATGCCGATCCTTCACCTTGTCTTGCTGGGGCATTGGGTTTCCCGCCGGAACTACGCTCACGGCTGCGCCCCATCGCAGAGATGGATGAATTGATTTTAGAGCGTACAGGCGCCCGACCCGGCCAAGTGGGTGGTTTTTTCACTATCAACCCAAGGGTAGATGATATACCCGAGCGATTTAGCGTGGTCCATCGCCAGGTGCGTTTGTTGGAAATGGGATCGGTTGATGTTGGCGGTTCTGGCTGCATTTGTCCAGAAAGCGCAATGCTAAAGACGTTATTTACACATCTGCTTTTTCGAAAAGACGATGTCCTCATCCTTGATATGTACGCGGGGGTAGAACATCTGGGACGTGCGACGGTCGACTTTGTCGATGCCATGCTAGTCGTTGTAGAGCCTACCAGGCGTAGTTTAGGAACCGCTGCCCAAATAAAAAGTTTAGCCAGTGACATTGGCCTGACACGATTGTGGTTGGTTGGCAACAAGGTACGCACACCTGAGGAGGCTGAATTTCTGGTAAAAGAATCTCCTGGACTGCCTGTGTTAGGCGCATTGCCGGTTGATCTGTCTGTACAAGAGGCGGATCGAATCGGGATCGCGGTGTACGATCATGTGCCAGCTTTACGCCGCGCAGCGCAAGAAATGGCCGCCGCGTTGCAACTTGCATTCGAAAACGAGGTGGATGCATGACGACGACTATTGCCCTGGCGGGGAAAGGCGGCGTAGGGAAAACGACGGTCGCTGGAATGGTAATAAAGTACCTGGTTCAAACCAAATCGGGATCAGTGCTGGCGATTGATGCAGATCCCAGCAGTAATTTGAATATGGTGCTTGGGTTGGACATGGAATGGACGGTCGGGGATATCCGCGAAGATTTACTCTCCCAGGTGAAAGGCTCTTTATTGGCTGGCGGCGCTGCGATGGGAGCCTTGGCCGGCGGTATTAGTAAACATGAATATTTGGATTACAAAATTCGTTCAACGTTGACTGAAGGCGATCAGGTCGATTTAATTGCCATGGGACGCTCAGAAGGACCGGGTTGTTATTGCGCAGTAAATCATAACCTGCGAGATGTCATCGATGCGATAAGCAAAAATTACCAATATGTGGTCATCGATAATGAGGCTGGGATGGAACACCTCAGCCGGCGTACAACGCGTGACGTAAACCATATGCTCGTGATCAGCGATCCAACCCAACGCGGAATCGTAGCAGCCGAGCGGATCGCCGCCTTACGTAAAGAATTAGATATCCGCGTTGAAAATGCCTATCTGATTATCAATCGTCTGGTAGGTGAGCTTCCAGAAGCGCTAAGCGAGCGCATTCGCCAGCTTGATATACCGCTTCTCGGGGTCATCCCAGCCGATCTTGAATTGAGCGAGTTCGAATTCAGTGGCCGCCCTCTGATTGAGCTGGGAGACGCCTCGCCAGTTTTTCGTTGTGTGGCTGACATGCTCGACCAAATCTTATAACTTTCAAGTACCCACCTTATGCGATGAACGCTTCGCCAGAGCAAGAAAAAACTGCCGATCGAACAATCCAATTCGTTCATCCTGCAGAAACTGCCTTCGCAAGTGTGCTTGATTTTTACGGCATCAAATGGGAATATGAACCGCATACATTTCCACTGGAATGGGACGAGAACGGGAATGTCGTCGCGGCCTTCACGCCTGATTTTTACCTCCCCGACCAGGATATGTATATCGAATTGACCACCCTTCGCCCCCGGTTATCGACCCAGAAGAACCGGAAGCTCAGACAGATTAAGCAATTATATCCGGGCATCAATATCAAACTTTTCAAACGTCGCGAGCTGCACAATCTGATGGTTAAATTTGGCCTGGATGAAGAAGCAGAACGAATTCGGGGCGTCGAAGCCCAAGAGGCAGATGTATGACAGATCATGAGTTAAAGCAGTATGGCCCACTTAGCCAGGATGTCCAGGAAATAATTCTTTCATCGGAAGAAATCCAGAAAAAAATTAATCTGATCGGCCAAATGATTTCACGCGATTATCTGGGTCGAAATCCCCTCCTGGTGGGCGTCTTAAAGGGCGTGCTATTTTTTATGGCCGATCTGCTGCGCACAATAACGATTCCATCCGAGATCGATTTCATTGCTGTGGCAAGTTATTCTTCAGAATCACGGGATACAGGAATTGTCCGCCTGGTAAAGGATTTGGAAATACCGATCGCAGGGCGGCATGTCTTATTTATTGAAGATGTAATCGATACAGGCTTGACGCTAAATTATATCTTGCAAAACCTGAAAGCCAGGCAGCCGGCCAGTTTGGAAGTGTGCGTCTTGTTTAATAAGCCGGATCACCGTCTGATGGATATTCCATTAAAGTATAAAGGATTTGATTTGCCAGATCGATTTGTTGTGGGCTATGGCCTGGATTATCGGGAAAAATATCGTAATCTTCCTTTTGTCGGCTTACTCCGCCCAGAAGTTTTTCGTGGCAAAAATTCTGCCTAGCGATTTATTAATAAAAAAACAGGGGTCCCAAGTAACCTTCGAACTGACTCCATTACTTCCCATTACCCATCATCCGATAATAAAACCTGGATGGACGGATATTTATTAATAGGGATTCTCTCATCGCTCAGTTTCCTGGCTCAGGGTTGTTGCCTCATGGACAAGTCCTGGCGGCCTGGGAAACATCATCACTTTGAGAGGGCTTTCGCCGGGATATCGCTGCCTCGACAGTAGAATTACTTTCTGTGTTTGGCCGGTCCTTCCCCGGTTTTGAGCGCTAATGGAACTCGTTATCCAATTCCTTGGAACGCCCTGTCATTATTAGTATAGACAAATAATCAACCAGAGTCAATAGGTTTCTTCAAATCTCATAATTTTTTAATCAGATGATATTCTTTCCATATTGCTCCTTATTTTCTCCCAACTCTCGTCATCGACTAACGTTACGACTCGAAAGCCTTCCGCAAATTCCATTTCTTTGCCTTTCGCACGCTCGGAAGCCCATTCACGTATCGATGGCCCCGGGTCCCAATCCTTCATCTGGCTCTTGTGGGCGCGCAGGGCTGCAATTTTTATATCGATCGTCTCTCCAATATTCACGTAGATGTCTGCGTTCTCCGACCAGGTAGTCACATATACTTTGCGCGGTTTATGGGCAGAAAACCCTTCCTGGAACAAGTCCTCGAACAGGTTTGGCTGTCCCGCGGCGGGGAAGATTGCATCCAGTGCGGCCGTCGCCGCAGCCCGGTGATCTGGATGGTTGATGTAATCCGCGCCTGCCCAGACGATGGTTGGGTCTCCGGTGATCACTACCTCGGGCCGAAAACGTCGTATTTCGCGTACCAGTCGTTTCCGCAGCTCCAAAGTGGCCTGCAATAGGCCATCGGGTTCTCGCAAGAAGATCACCTCACTGGCGTTTGCTAATTTTGCAGCTTCAAGCGACTCGGCTTCTCGGATTTCGGTTGCTCGGGCGCGCGTCATTCCCGGTTCGTCGATCCCAACATCGCCGCTTGTACAAAGGATATATGATGTGCGCGTTCCAGCCAGCGCCCAGCGCGCCATCGTTCCCGCGCAGCTAAATTCGATATCGTCGGGATGCGCAACGATTGCCATGGCGCTCTCAGGAATGTAATAATTGTTACTTCCCATGCTTTGGTACTCCTCTGATTTTATATTAATAAAGAATTCTTGCAGCGAGCGGATTCCAGTTTACAATATGTAAGCCAAACCGTCAATTGGTTGCGAATATGTGGATACCGCTTCACACTCATTCTTATTACTCATTCTTGAAAGGTCTTGTTTCGCCTTTCGAGCTTGCGAAGGCCGCGGCTGCACAAGCTATCCCGGCTCTGGCATTGACGGACACACAAATTCTAGCAGGCGCGATCGAGTTTCACGATGCCTGCCGCACACTCGGGGTCAGGCCGATCTTGGGCCTGGAGGCGCCAGTTCGGGTGACGAGAGAAGATTTAATCGAGCTCGAGCCGCTGATGACTTCGAATTTAGCGCTTACCGACCTCGAGATCCCAGGCAATCTGGTCTTACTGGCAGAAAACATGCTCGGATGGTCCAACTTGTGCCGTCTGAGCAGCATTTTACAGACAGGAACAAATGTAACAGATGTCAATGCCAGTCTTTCTCTGGAAGAATTATCCCAACATACGCAAGGTTTGATTTGTTTGACGGGCGGGCGGCGCGGTTTTGCGGCTAGATTTTTATCTGAAATCCCCGAGAAGGTGATTCTACCCCTGTTCGAACGGCTCAATAGCTGCTTCGAAAATCGAATTTATCTCGAGCTACAAGCCTGGCAGTCGCCTGATCAGCCGCAGGACCAACGTTGGGGAATGCGTTTGATGCGCATCTCCCAAAGATTGAAAATTCCCCTTGTAGCAAGCCCCGATATTTACTACCTGTCTCCAGAACAAGCCAGGCTGCAGCGCGTAATCAGCGCCATTCGCTTAAACCAACCGATCGACAAACTGTCTGATCGGGATTGCGCCCTGCCCGGATCGCATTTTATGCTCGAATCCGAGCTGCGAAACGCCCTGTCTAGATTTCCGGTAGATAACCCACAACGACTGATCGATGTTACACTCGAAGTAGCAGATCGTTGCCAGCTCGAGCTTCCGCTTGGCGAACGCCATTATCCCGTCATGAATTATCCAGAATCGATTACACCTGAACAAGTTTTAAAAGAACGCGTTGAACGAGCTGCGATCACACTTTACGGCGATGCCAGCGGCGCAATTCAAGAGCGTCTCGACCATGAATTGCGGACAATCGAAATTTGTGGCTACGCATCCTTATTCTTGATTGTAGAAGAAATTTTGGATTTTGCTCGCCGGTCCGGCGTCCCCGTTTCATCTCGCGGGTCAGCAGCTTCTTCGTTGGTCGCTCACTGTCTTGGAATAACGACGCCAGATCCGATCCGACTAAATCTGTATTTTGAACGCTTCCTAAATCCGATGCGCGTTACCCCACCAGACATTGATACAGATCTTTGCTCTCGTCGCAGGGACCAGGTCATTCGCTATATTTACGATCGCTTCGGCCATGATCGCGTTGCAATGGTATCGACCATTAACCGTTTCCGCAGCCGGTCCGCACTGCGCGAGACGGCCAAAGCCTATGGCCTGGCGCCGGCGCAGGTGAGCGCCATGCTAGAGAAATTACCATACCGGTGGTATGGCGCTCTAGGAAGAGAAGCCCCCAACGGTTCTAGCTATTCAGAATTGGCTGATGAATACCCTGGTTCTCTTTATCAAGAAATATTTCAAGATGCAAATTCCATCATCGGTCTGCCGCACCACCTCTCCATCCATCCTGGAGGCGTAGTGATTACGCCCGGTCCACTCACCGAGCTTGCGCCGATCCAGTTGGCGCCTAAAGGAATTGTGATTACCCAATTCGACTTGACCTCAATCGAGCGCCTGGGATTGCTGAAGATCGATATGCTTGGTATCCGAGGCCTGACTGTCCTGGGAGATGTAGCAGAAGCAATCGGCGAGTCTGGGGCGCTTACAAACCGGCAGAACCAGGCTCGCTGGGTACAGAAATCATTTGTGGTGGAGGTGCTCGAATCAATCCCGGAGGATGATCAAGCCACGAGCGCCACGATCCAACATGCCCGTACAATCGGTTGCTTCCAGATCGAGAGCCCAGGCATGCGGTCGACCTTGCGAGAGATCCAGGCCCACTCAGTCGAGGATATAATGATTGCCCTGGCGCTCTATCGGCCTGGGCCGCTGAGCGGCGGCTTGAAGGATACTTTTGTCGAACGTTATAAAGCGCGGGCGGATATGAACGCCTCGCAAACCAAATCCACGGATGATTATCTACATCCAGCCTTACAGCCGCTATTAAAAGAAACCTATGGCGTGATTCTTTACCAGGAACAAGTACTACGAATTGCACACGAGCTGGCTGGCTTTTCGTTGTCGGACGCTGATCTACTCCGGCGGGCGATGAGTCATTTCGATTTGGATAAACAAATGCTCGCATTGAAAGATAAATTTATTCAAGGCGCGCTTTCGAAGAGCCAGGTGCCCGAAATGACCGCTGAGCGCATCTGGGAGTTAATGGCTGCCTTTGCTGGCTATGGTTTTCCGAAAGCCCATGCCGCCTCGTATGCTGTGGTGGCCTGGCGGTCTGCCTGGTGTAAGACGCATTATCCCGCGCTTTTCATGACCGCCGTCCTGGCGAACTGGGGAGGTTATTACAGCCAGCGTGTCTATTTGACAGAGGCCCGGCGGATGGGGTTGACGGTACGTCCCCCGCATGTGAATTATGCTCAAAAAGAGTTCAGCCTGGCGTATCTTCAGGATTCGCCAGTACTATTTATGGGACTTGGTCAAGTACGCGACCTCACCCAACGCACCATCGGTCGGATCCAAAGCGAAAGACCGTTTCGATCGTTCAGCGATTTCGTCGCACGCGTGGACCCAAGAAAACAAGAAGCGCATAATCTGATCCTGGCAGGCGCATTGGAGGGGTTTGGCCGCCAGCCTGGCTTGCTCCGCCAGTTAAGCCATGGCCAGCGACGTGCCGGACAGCTATCTTTATTTCCTGATGATGTTTTTGAGGTCGATAAATCCGACAATGAACAAGACTGGAGCATAGCTGAAAAAGTCGCCGCCCAGGAGGAGATTCTCGGCGCGAGCCTGGTTGCTCATCCCTTGGAACTGGCTGCCGACCAAATTAATCGTAGCGGAGCGCTTTCTACGATCGAAGCAGTCGCCCGCATCGGACAACAAGTGCGCGTTGCTGGCATGCGCCAAACCTGGCGGCGCAGCAGGACGAAGCGCGGTGAATATATCTATTTTATGTCTCTAGAAGATATGGAAGGGATGGTTGACGTGATTATCCCAAACGATGTTTATCAAAAATATCGGCAGGAAATGACCGGATCAGGTCCTTTTATCATTGAAGGGCTGATCGACCTGAATCCGAGCACCAGTGAGCCATCGCTACGAGCGAACAGGATCACACGATTGTCAAAGGCAGCCGTCTAATGCAAGAGAGCTCCTTACACAGTCAGTTAAAAGACCTATTTACCCAACCGGATGATCAGCAAGAAGCCTGGGTGGACGGCTACCTGGTCGATGTGCTGCATCGAGAGCTTGTGATAGAAATTCAAACCAGAAATTTCAGCGCGATCAAACCGAAATTAGCGGCGTTGCTCCCCAACCACCCCGTTCTTCTGGTCCACCCGATAGCTAAAGAGAAATGGATTGTGCGCCAGGATTTAGAGGGAAAACAGGTCCGCCGTCATTCGCCTCGCCGGGGGCGTTTGGAGGATGTTTTTTACGAATTAATCCGCATACCTGGTATGATCAATCACCCTAACCTTTCATTCGAAGTACTATTGGTTAACGTCGAAGAAATTCGCCGAAACGATGGCAAGGGTAGCTGGCGTCGTAGAGGCTGGAGCATTTCTGACCGCCGGTTATTGCAGGTCATCGAAAAAGTCGATCTAAGCACGCCCGCCGATTTTCGTAGCCTTCTTCCCCCAAACCTGGTTCAGCCATTCACCGTACGCGATCTTTCAGATCAGGCGCAGATCCCATCGAGCCTTGCCCAACGAATGGTCTATTGCTTACGGCATATGGATGTATTGCGTACGGTAGGTAAACAAGGTCGGGCGTTGATGTTTGAGGAAAAACTTGATGGTGTTTAATCATGTTGTATAATTATGCCTATGCGCAATTTAGCTTTTCATGATCGTTCGGCCAATATTCAACCAAACGTGATTGACCGGCTGGTTTTTTGACTCATGGCGCGCAAAATTTTGCACTTAGATTTAGATGCTTTCTTCTGCGCAGTAGAAGAGCTGCGCTCACCCACCCTGGTGGGAAAGCCTTTCGCAGTTGGCGGCCGCCCGGATGAGCGCGGCGTCGTTGCATCTTGTTCCTATGCTGCGCGGCGGTTCGGTATTCATTCTGCCATGCCGATGGGCAAAGCCCTCCGCCTTTGCCCGGATCTCATCGTCATCTCGGCCAGGCATGGTATTTACCATCAAATTTCCGAATCTGTCATGCGGCATGTACGAAATTTATCGCCATTGGTCGAACAAGTATCAATTGACGAAGCCTTTTTAGATGCGACTGATTTGCCTGAAAGCGCCGAGCAGCTCGCCCGTCGTCTTCAGTCAGACATTCAAAACGAATTAAACTTGCCCTGTTCCATCGGAGTCGCCAGCAACAAATTAGTAGCAAAGATTGCCAATGATGTTGGCAAGGCGGCGAAGCGCAGCAGCGGACCGCCAAAAGCGATTACAGTAGTCCCACCCGGAAAAGAGGCCGAATTCCTTGCCCCGCTGCCCGCTGAAGCCCTGTGGGGAGTAGGGCCAAAAACGGGCGCTCGCCTGGCTGAAATAGGGATCAAAACGATCGGCGAACTGGCGGTATGGCCAGAGTCGGATTTAGTCAGCCGGTTCGGCAAATATGGGCATGACCTTGCCCGTCATGCGCGCGGGATTGACGATAGCCCGATCATCACTTCGCGCGAGGTTAAGTCGATCAGCCAGGAAACGACCTTCGCGTCGGATGTCCGTGACGAAAATTTACTCAAGCAAACCCTATCGGAGCAGACGGAGCAAGTGGGGAAACGCTTGCGCCAGGAAGGTCTATACTGTGCGACAGTGAAAATAAAAATTCGTTGGCCAGATTTCACGACCATAACTCGGCAAATCACCCTGAAGGAGGCCACCGACCAAGACCAGCAGATCCTCCAGGCCGCCCAGAGCTTATTCGACAAAGCTTGGAGGAGCGGACAGGCTGTCCGGCTTCTCGGCGTTGGCGCGAGTGGGCTTGTCTTGCCGGTTCGCCA
>JAYRNN010000372.1:0-17741 GCA_041912175.1 Anaerolineales bacterium
CAGGTTTAATCTCATGCGGGGTTCCATCCCCACGAACATCTCCGCCAATCCGGACAACTCAACTTTTCCCTGGTTGAGCAATTGGGTCAAGATATCAGCGTAGACCTGACCCGCCTCGGGGTTGCTAGTCTGGGCGAGATTATAGGCCAGATCGAAATGCCATTGTGAGGCGAAGGGCGAATCATGAAAGCGTAGCAGCCCCTCTTTTCCGGCCAGGGTTGCATAATAAAAAGCGTCGTAATAGCCGCGATTATCTTCGCCGCGCAGCCTGGTAATCAACGTGTTAGGAAAATCGTTCATTAACTCGATCGCCAGGTTGGCCAGATCGGGACTCCAGTCGCCTAGTTTGTATGGATCGCCAGGGACTGGTTGGGCTGGAGTCAAGGTCGGCGGGCCGGGTGGTGTGGGAGTCAAGGAGGGAACCAGCGTGCCGGTCGGGGTGGGGGTAATCGTAGATGTGTGGGTTGGACGGGGTGTGTGCGTCAGGGTGGGTGTTAACGTGACCGTAGGGTTGGGGGTCAGGGTACCTGACGGACGGAGGGAGGGGATAGGCGGCGTGGCAGGCGCCAGGATTGGCTTAATGACGGTCGGATATGCCGCGATAACCAGCACCAGGCCCAGGATCAAGATGGTGACGATGATCAAGCTGGTCAGCAGAGATTGGATCGAACGGGTCTCGGGCGGGATTGGGTCCATAATTTCTTGCTAAATGGTTCATAGCCTCGCTATGAACCATTTAGTTTATCAGGTTTAAGTCTGTCAACGCTTGTTCAACCAGTTCATCGGTTAAAGGCAGCAGCGGCGGGCGTACCGGCCAGCGCGGGAAATTGTATTGACGGGCAATCAAGGCCTTCAGCAACGGTGGAAAAGGCGGATAGCGTTCCATAATTTCTCGTGCCGCCGTCAGGCGGGACTGGTTTTGCTCCTGGACCGATCGATTGCCCTGGGCGAAGCTATCCCAGACCCGGCGTAAGTCAGGCGAATACAAGTTTGCCATGGCAGTGATACAGCCGGCGGCGTGATTTTCGAGCGCCTGGCTAAACAGGCGGTCACTGCCGGTCAAGACGACCAGTTCTGGCCCAAACTGATCTCCAAGCTGGCGGGCGAAATCCGCCTGGCCGGATGAATCTTTAATCCCGGCGAAGCAATCCGGGAAGGTTTTCTGTAAACGCGCCAGCAGGTCAATGGAAAGCGGTACCCCGGAGACATTCGGGAAATGATAACCCAAAAAAGCTTTTCCGGGCGGCACGGCGCGCTCGATCACCTGGCTGAACCAGGCGAACAAACCTTCGTCGCTCACCTTGCGGAAATAATAAGGCGGCAGAGTCACCACACCGTCCAGGCCGAGATCCGAGGCGGCCCGAGTAAGCTCGATCGTCTCTTGCAGGCTGGGAGTGCCCGTACCGGCCAGCAGGCGAAAATCAGGATGGGCGTTGCGCCAGTCTTGCGCTCGCTGAAGCGCTTGCAGGCGCTCTCTCGGCGAAAAAGACGGCCCTTCGCCGGTGGTGCCGAAAAGCAGCGCCCCATGGCAGTCGCGATCGGCGAGGAAATCTAGCAGCGGCGCGATTCCATCCAGGTCGATCGAGAAATCGGCTCGCAGGGGTGTCAATACGGCTGCAAACACACCTTGTAAATGCTCAAACATGCCCACATTATACCGGATTTGCCCCAGAATATCCCTGAGAAGCCGGTCATCGTCTTGTGAAAATAAACACAAAATCCTGCCTACCACAACTTGATTCTTGGGAGTATAATGTTAGAAATTAATAAAATGGAAAGGAGGAGAACTACTGCTTTAAAGAAGAGAAACCGTCCGAAATCGCCTGTTTTGTATCGATATTGATAACCAACCAAAATTTCTAGAGGAGAAATATGAAACACAATACCAATCGTACTTTGTTTGCCCTGTTTGCGATATTAATTATCGCCAGCATGGTTCTTACCGCATGCGGTGGTGGAGCAGCGACAACGGCTGCGCCTTCTGCGCCGGAAGCGACATCCGCCGAACCGGCGGTGGTGAAGAGCGTTGGCATCGTTCTGCCGACCAAAAACGAACCCCGCTGGCTGCAGGACGAAGCGCGCTTCAAAGACGCTCTGACCAAGGCCGGCTACCAGGTTGAAATCCTGTTCAGCGAGAACGACTCAGCCAAGGAAAAGGCCAATGTTGAGTCCTTGCTGACCAAGGGCGCCAAAGTGATCATCCTGACCCCCCAGGATGCGGCTGCGGCAGCGGCATCTGCGGATGCAGTGCGTGCGGCTGGCGCCAAGATGATTGCTTATGACCGACTGATCACAGGCACCGATGCGGTTGACTTCTATGTCACTTTCGACAGCGTCAATGTAGGCGAGCAGATGGGTCAGTTCCTGGTTGACAACGCCAAGGGCGCCGGCCTGCCGCTGTACCTGTACGCCGGCGCTGCTTCAGACAACAACGCCTTCCTGTTCTTCGAGGGCGCCTGGAACAAGCTTCAGCCCAAGATCGCCGATGGCACCTTCGTGATCAAGAACTCCAGCGAAGCCGTGGCTCTGAAGGACAAGGCCACCCTGACGCGTGATGAGATGGCCAAGATCATCGGCCAGATCACCACCAACTGGGACTTTGCGGTTGCCAAGAACCTGGCAGAAGCGAACCTGACCGCTGCCAGCGACGCCGACAAGGGCGAAGTCTTCATCCTGGCCCCCAACGATGGCACAGCGCGCTCGATCGCCGATGCTTTCGCCGCCGATAAGGCCGTCACCAAGTATTGGATCACCGGCCAGGATGCCGAGAAGGCTTCCGTCCAGTACATCATCGATGGCAAGCAGTCGATGACCGTGATGAAGGACGTGCGCACCCTGGTGGACGATGCCATCAAGGCTGCTATCACCTTCCTCGAAGGCGGCACACCCGAACAGACCAAGACCTACAACAACGGTAAGATTGACGTCCCCGCCAAGCCGTCCCCAGTGGTCACCGTTACCCGGGACAACGTGCAGAAAGAAATCTTCGACTCGGGTTACTATACGACCGAAGGGTTCACCGGTTTGGATACCCTTGGCCAGGCTCCTGCTGCACCGGCTGCCCCAGCCGCGACTGGCGGTTTCTGTGACCTGCCCGAGAACGCCGGCAAGACTTACGCCTTGACCCTGTGGAACCAATGGGATGGCGCTTACCTTGATCCGATCAAGGCTGCCTTCGCTGACTATACAGCCGCCAACCCCTGCGTGACCATCGACCTGTCCAAGCCCGATGATGTACAGGCTGCCCTACAAACGGCGATCCCGGCCGGACAGGGTCCTGATATCCTGGGTTGGGCCAATGACCACATCGGCGACCTGTCGTTGAATGGTTTTATTGCCGACCTGGGCACCCTTGGCATCGACAAAGCTTTCCTCGAGAGCACCTACGAACCGGCGGCAGTGAATGGCGTTACATTGGACAACATCATCTACGCCTTGCCCGAGACGCAGGAAGGTATCGCCCTGGTAATTAATAAGGCCACCGGCGCTCAGGATTATATCCCCACCGACCCGACCGATTTGGCCGGACTGCAGGCTGCTGCTGAGAAGTTTAAGACTGATAAAGGCTTCCCGTTGATCTGCAGCCAGGGCATGGGTGGTTCAGACGCTTACCATGCCGCCCCGATTTACTTCGGTGAAGGCGTTCCGGAATACGTCGACGCGACTGGCGCCGGCCACATGAACACCCCCGAAGCCGTCGCTGGCGCGACCTGGTTCCAGAATGTGGCGAAGGTCTCCAGCGCCGAGTCCAGCTATGATATCTGCAACGCTGGTCTGCAAGAAGGCAAGTATGGCGCCTGGTGGACTGGCCCGTGGGCCATCGCCGGCTTGATTGACAAGAAGGTCGACTTCCAGATCGTTCCGTTTGGCAAGCCCTTCGTTGGCATCAAGACCCTGATGCTCACCAGCAATGGCGTCGACCGCGGCAATGCTGCTGCTGCTCTGGATGTGATGAAGTACTTCACCAGCGCCGATGTCCAGAAGGGATTGGCTCTGACCAACAAGACCATCCCGGCTGCCACAGCCGCCTTGAACGATCCTGAAGTTCAGGCTGATGCGGTGATCGCTGCCTTCGGTAAATCGCTCAACCTGGGCGTCCCGATGGCGAACAACCCCTACGCCGTTTCCTGCCAGTGGACCCCGGTTGGGGATGCAACCCTGGCTGTGTGGCAGGGCAAGCAGCAGCCGCAAGAGGCAATGGACGCCGCCCAGGCAGCCATTGACACCTGCGTTGCTGGCATGAAATAAACCTGCTTGAAAATTGTGGAGAGAGCAAACTGCTCTCTCCACAATTGTTTTACAAAGGATGTATTGTATTTATGGTTTGGGCGCTCTGCACCCAAACCATAAATACAACCCTCTCAAATGGAGGAGAAAGGAGAACGATTTATGGTCGGAATGACCGGTCGTCGAAAAACCCTTTACGTTCTGTTATTTACGCTCCCCACCATCATCGGTTTACTGATCTTCAATGTTTACCCCAATATCTTAAATACCTATACGTCCTTCACCAACCGCAATAAATTTCGGCCTTATCCGGATTGCACAATCACGCTTAACAGGATCCTGGTGCCATACTGTTGGCCGGCATTCACGGTCCCTGAAGGCAGAGGCAAACCCTTCGTAATCGTCGACCCCCTTCTCACCAATTACCAGAAAATTATGGAAGGGTTGTTCACTGTCAAGGGTATCGTTAACCTGCTATTATTGGTTGCCTGCATCGTTCCTTTAATCGCTGCTTTCCAGATTGATAAACGCCTGGAGAAACAGGTGGAAAGGAAGGTGAGCACCGGGGTGATCTGGGTGGTTGCCTTCGTAGCATCCATTTTGATTTTGATTCTATGGGGGTTGAACGCCTGGAATACTTTGATTGAAAGCGGCGATTTCCTGGCGGTGGTGCTCAAAACTGTCGCCTTCGTGATCTTGCGCGTGCCGTTCACCTTTGCTTTAGGGCTGCTGCTGGCGTTAATTGTCAACAGCCCCGGCCTGCCTGGCAAAGGGTTTTGGCGTGTGTTGTTGTTCATCCCTTGGGCGGCTTCATCGGTGGCTATCCTGACCTCGCTGGTGTGGCAGTTCTTCTTCCGCGAGCAGGGCACGATTAACCAGGTGTTGGCCGCACTGTTCCCAAGCTATCAGCCGGTTGTCTGGCTGAATAACCCGGTCTACGCCTTTGGGATCATCATCCTGGTGGATGTTTGGTATTCTTACCCGTTCTTTATGGTTGCCATCCTGGGCGCGATATCTTCCATCTCGAATGATGTGTACGAAGCAGCCGACATCGATGGCGCCAGCTACTGGAAACAGCTTACCAGCATCACTCTTCCATTGATCCGGCCGGCAATCCTGCCAGCGCTGGTATTAACCTCGATCACTGCCTTCCAAATGTTTGGCACGGTGTGGGCAATGACGCAGGGCGGCCCGACCGCCGGCGCGGGGAAACCCGGCGCCACCGAGCTGGTGATGATCTATGCCTACAAGCAAATTTTCCAGCAGCAAAATTATGGTACGGCGACCGCCTTTGCCACGGTGATTTTCATCTTTCTGTTTGCCGCTACGCTGTATTCGCTGCGGCTGACCCAATTGACGAAAGGAGCCAACGCATGATCCGCCCACCGAAACTTCCCATGCGCATCGTACAATTGATCATCCTGGTCCTAATGGGTTTCATCGCGTTTTACCCGATCTGGTTCGCCGTGCTGGCCGCCGGGCGAAAAGGCGACAGCCTGTACACATTCAACCTGGCCGGCATGTTCCTGCCGCTCGAATGGACCTGGAATAATTTCATTCGCCTGTTCACCCAGCAGCCGTTCTGGACCTGGGTGGCCAACAGCTTTAAGGTTGCCAGTATTACGGTTATTTTCGCCATGGTGGTAGTCACTTCGGCGGCCTTTGCCTTCTCGCGCTTCAAGTTCCGCGGGCGCGGCTTTGGCCTGACGCTGATGCTGGGAATGCAAGCTTACCCGGGGCTGCTCTCGCTGTCGGCGATTTCGATGATCCTTACGGCGCTCGGCCTGTATGGCAAACACGCCGGCCTGATCCTGGCCTATACCACGGGGATGCTGGTATTCGCTACCTGGAACCTGAAGGGTTACTTCGACACCATCCCAATCGACCTGGAAGAGGCCGGGATGATCGATGGCTGCGGGCCGGTGCAATCATTTTTCCTGATTGCCCTGCCGCTGGCGCGCCCGGCCCTGGCCATCACCGCCTTGTTAGCTTTCCTGTCCGGCTGGAGCGATTACGTGCTGGCCAGCGCCCTGGTGCCCGCCCCCGACACGATGAAACTGGCTGTGCCCGGCCTGTATGGCCTGTCGCAGAGCGTCAGCATACCGTGGGGCATGTTCGCGGCTGGCTTCTGCATCGTGGTCATCCCAACCGTCGTCCTATTCCTGTACTTGCAGCGTTACCTGGAGGCTGGACTGACTTTGGGCGGCGTCAAAGGATAGTCACCCAAGTTTCTGATAAAAATGGGCGGCGTTGCCGCCCATTTTTATAAAACAAGGATCGCTCATGGAAGATTTCGTGTTTGGAACATTTGCCACCGAGGCGCAGCGCAACGCGCATACACACAGCTTGCGCAGCGGCGTCACCCATTCCTATGCACGCACGCCTTATGCGCCCAGGCCTGGCCAACCGGTCGAAGTCAGGCTGACTCTCGGCCCGCTGCAAACATTTGATCGCGCCTGGATCTACTGGTCGACCGATGGCATTGACCCCGCCGGAGTGGGGGGCGAGGCTGTTCATGGCCAGGCGCTTCCGCTGGAGGTGCTTGAATCTGAGTGGGATTTAATGGAATGGGGCTACCTGCAGCATTTCCGGGCGATCCTTCCGCCGCAGCCGGAAGGCGCCCTGGTGCGTTATTACCTGACCGCCGGCGCGCCGGATGGGCGTGAAATACAGGCCGACGGAGGTAAATTCTATGCTTATTACGTGACCGACCTGGCGCTGCCCGATTGGGCTCGCCAGGCGGTTATTTATCAGCTCATGCCCGATCGTTTTTATCCCGGCCAGGGCAAGTCCTGGAAGTCGCCTCAAAACCCAAGCGGATTCTACGGTGGAACGCTGCGCGGGATTATCGAGAAGCTGGATTATATTGCCGATCTTGGAGCGAATGTAATCTGGATGACTCCGATCTTCCCCAGTCCCTCCCACCATGGTTACGACGCCACGGACTTGTTCTCGATCGAGCCGCGCCTGGGGACAAAAGACGATCTGCGCTTGCTTTTGGATGAAGCGCACGCGCGCAGCCTACGCGTGTTATTAGATTTTGTTCCCAACCATTGGTCCAGCCTGCATCCGCTGTTTCAAGAAGCAGTCAGCGATCCCCACAGCCCACGCGTCGATTGGTATACCTTCAAGCATTGGCCGGACGAGTATGAAAGCTTCTTCGGCGTTAAGGATTTGCCGCAGATCAATCTGCGCCATCCGGACGCTCGCCAGCATTTCTTAGACGCTGTGGCTTACTGGCTGGAGTTCGGCGTGGATGGCTACCGGGTGGATTATGCGGTTGGGCCTACCCCCGATTTCTGGGCCGACTTTCGGCGTGTGTGCGCGGCCGTGAAACCAGATTGCTGGACTTTTGGGGAGGTCGTAGAGCCGCCCGATGCGCAGCGTCATTTCTATGGCGGGTTGAATGGCGCCCTGGATTTTATGCTGCTGGAAGCGATGCGCCAGACGTTTGCCTTCCGGCGCTGGGATGCGGCGCAATTGATTTCTTTTCTCGACCGTCATGAGGCTTATTTCCCGGCGGATTTTTCACGCCCCTCTTTCCTGGACAATCATGATATGAACCGTTACTTGTGGGCGGCGCGTAATGATCTGGAATCGCTCAAAATCGCCGCCTTATGCCAGTTCACCCTATCTGGCCCGCCGGTAATTTATTATGGTACGGAAGCTGGTCTGTCACAAGAACGCGACGTCCGCCAGGCCGGGCGCGGGTTGCCCGAGGAATCGCGCTTGCCGATGGTATGGGGCGACCGGCAAGATGGCGAACTGTTAGCATTTTACCGAAAGCTGATCGCTTTGCGCCGGCAAGAGCCCGCCCTTACGATTGGCGCTCGCCAATCTCTGGCTTCCGGTGCAGATATTGTGGCTTATGCGCGCCAATACCAGGGCCGGACTCTGGCGACGGTGATTAACCTGGCGGATGAGACGCGCCGGACAACGCTTCCTGGAAAATGGACGAACATTCTTACGACGACCCACACCGGTGGAAAAATAATTTCCAAGGAGCTCCCGACAGAACTTGAACTTCCCGCGCGAGCGGGTATGATCTTAGAATAGGCAAATGTAAATGTCAAGTCATTCCAACAAAAAGCTCATCCTGTCATCGATCCTGTTGGGACTATTGGCAGCCTGTGCTGGAAAACCGTCCCCTGCCCCGACCTCCCTCCCCACGCTTCCTCCAACGCCCATGGCCGCCCCAACCCAGGCTCCACTTTCGGTTGAACCGCCCGATGGATTTTTTTGGTGGAACCAGGCAGTTTTTTATGAGATCTTTGTGCGCTCGTTTTACGACAGCGATGGGGATGGGATTGGCGATTTCAATGGGATTATCGAAAAGTTGGATTATCTGAACGACGGGGATCCGCAGACGACCAGCGACCTGGGCATTCAAGGGATATGGCTGATGCCGATTTTCCCATCGCCGTCTTACCACGGCTACGATGTGACGGATTACCAGAATGTTAATCAGGAATATGGGTCTGTGGAAGATTTTAAACGCCTGTTGGATGAAGCGCACAAACGCGGCGTGCGCGTGATTATCGACCTGCCACTTAACCATACTTCAAATCAGCACCCCTGGTTTCAGCAATCATTGGACCCGAACTCGCCTTATCGGAATTACTATGTTTGGTCCGATACCGATCCGGGTTACCTGGGGCCATGGAAACAGGATGTGTGGCATGAGGGCCCGGATGGCGGCTATTATTATGGCATGTTTGTGGCAGATATGCCGGACCTGAACTATGCTAACCCGGCGGTTGCAGAGGAAATGGACGCCGTGGTTAAGTTCTGGCTGGATTTAGGTGTGGATGGCTTTCGGCTGGATGGGGCGCGATATATTGTTGAAGAAGGCGAGAAGCAAGCGGATACCCTCGCCACGCACAATTATTACAAGCATCTACGCACTACCGTCAAAGGCATCAACCCGGAGGCGCTGCTTTTAGGGGAGGTCTGGACCGATGACTTTACCGTATCCACTTATACCCAGGGCGATGAGCTGGACCTGGCGTTCGATTTCGACCTGGCGAATGGGATGTTGACGAGCGCAAAAAATAGCCAAAACAATAAGGTTAACAATGCCCTGACTTTCACGAACAAACTATTTCCTCAGGGCCGCTCGGCTCCATTCCTCACCAACCACGATCAAGATCGGGTGATGTCGCAATTGGACGGCGATGTCGAGAAGGCGAAAAATGCGGCCGCCATGTTGCTCACTGCTCCGGGTGCGCCATTTGTTTACTATGGCGAGGAAATCGGCATGTCTGGCAAACGAGGCGCTGAAAATACAGATATCAAACGCCGTCTGCCGATGCAGTGGACGGGTGGAGAGCAGGCGGGTTTCACAACCGGGACCCCTTGGACGCCAACCTGGCCGTTTTATAATTCGGTCAATGTTGCAGTCCAGAATGATGATCCAAATTCGATGCTTTCGTTCTACCGCCAATGGATCCATTTGCGCAATCAAAACCCGGCTTTGCTTTTTGGAGAGACGTATATCCTTGAAAGCAGCCACCCGGCCATATATGCGATTTTGCGTTCGGGTCAGGGCCAGGGGATACTGATATTGGTCAATCTAAGCGATCAACCGGTGGCAGATGCTGCCTTATCGCTCGCATCGGGTCCATTACACGGCGCGTACGCTCTAGAGCCGCTGTATGGCGAAGGCCAATTCGCTGAAATTCAATCCAATTCGAAGGGTGGTTTCGACGCGTACCAGCCGCTGCCCAGCTTGCCTGCCAACAGCCGCTATATGATGCAATTACAAACAACGCAATAATTTGCTGTTTCTGGTTATGCCGATTCTGAAATGAGGCAGGGATTTACCGCTTCGATCCTTTCGATGACGAATTAACATAGTAGAATTGTGTAAATGGACACAATTCGGACTACTCCCATCATCCGTAATGATACGGTGATTTTTGAATGGCGCGGGGCGAAAGCCCCGCAATTAATTGGAGACTTTAACGGTTGGGATAGCAAGCGCGCCATTACGCTTTCGATTGCGGGAAAAGGCCTCTGGCAACATGCCCTAAAGCTCCCCCACGACGCGTATATCGAATATGCTTATATGCTAGATGGTAAACGCGTCGATGATCCAAACAACCCACGCCACGTTTACAATGGCATCAACGCGCACAATCATTATTTCTACATGCCTGGTGGAGGGCCTACACCTCTGGCAAAGCGGGCGCGCGGGGTCGCCCACGGCGCATTGAAAAGCCTGAGAGTAGCGGCCCGCTATGCCCTTGGCGATGGCGATCGTGGCATCAACTTATTTCAGCGCGAGGTGACCTTCTACCAGCCGCCAGTCTCCGAGCCAGCTCCTTTGCTGGTAGTTTTCGACGGACCCGATTACCTGCATCGGGCAAAACTTCCACTGATCGTGGATAACTTGATCCACCAGAAGCGGATTCGCCCGATCGCGCTGGCGATGGTCGCCAACGGTAAGGAAAACCGTTTTATCGAATATGCATGCAGCGATGTGACGCTAGGCTTCTTATTGTTCAATGTAATTCCACTGGCCCGGAAAGAATTAAAGCTGTTAGATATCGAAGCGCGTCCTGGGGCATATGGCGTGCTCGGCGCTTCGATGGGAGGGCTGATCGCATTGTATGCTGGGCTGCGCCATCCTGAGGTATTTGGAAATGTACTCAGCCAATCGGGCGCTTTCTATCCAAAGTTTGTGGTGAATGATCTGGTGCAAGCCGGCCAGGCGAAACGGATCAAAATCTGGATGGGCGTAGGAACGATGGAATTTCTACTCGCCTACAATCGCCAGATGCACGCTTTGCTCTCAAAGCAAGGGTATTCAGTTTGTTTTCATGAATATCAAGGTGGGCACAATTACACAGCTTGGAGAGACGAGGTAGCGGGCGGCCTGGAAAAATTATTTGGAATATGAAACAATTCTTTCGTTCGCGCCGCGGTGCGATCTTCATCGTCGTTTTCATCGCCCTCGTTTTGCGTTTGTGGGCGGCCTTCCAATTGCCGCTCGACTACGACGAACCGGTTTATCTACAAAACGCCTTCGATTACGCCCATTTTATCCGGGCTGGAAATGCGCAGGCGGTTATTGACTACCCTGGGACCCCCGAACACCCTCCCCTGACCCGGTTGTTATATGCCCTGACCATGCTGCCAATGGGAGCGCGCTTTGGCTGGTCGGATGCGTTGGTTTTTGGCCGGCTGGTGTCGGTGTTTTTCGGCACGCTGGCGGTTTGGGTGCTGGCGTTGGTCGACCCGCTGGCAGGTGGATTGTTTGCCATCCAGACTTATGCAGTCAAGTATACCAGCCAGGCTTACCTGGAAGCGTTGCCATTATTTGCCTCATTGGCTGCGCTGTTCGCCTTACGATACTCGAAAGCCAGGCGCGATCGCTGGTTTTGGCTTTCGGCGTTGGCCCTTGGTTTGACCGCCGCCGGGAAATACAGCTACTTCCCGATCCTGTTTGTTATCCTGTATGTTTATTTTTTCGACAAGAGATACTCCTGGAAAGATTTACTCTTATATCTTGGGGCAGCGACAATTACGTTCCTTGTCTTGGACCCGGCCTTATGGCATGCGCCGGTGGAGCGACTGGCTAATTCGATTTTATTTCATACGCAATACGCCCAGGGCGCGCATGTCCAGGAGGTAGGCTACCACTGGTACCAGCCTTTGATCTGGCTGTCCCAGTCGAAGCCATACGAATGGCACCCGGGGGTCTTCTTCTATAACCCGGCGGAAGGCCCACTGAGCGTTGATGGGCTCATTTTTATCCTGGCGTTGGTTGGGTTGGTTGACCAATGGCGCAAGCGGCGTTATGTGGTGGTATGGATTGCAGTCAGTGTGCTGGTATTGTTGCTGTGGCCGACAAAATGGCCGCAGTACATTCTGGTGGTCGTACCGGCATTCTGCCTGTCCGCGGCGGCTACATTGCGCTGGATTCTCAGCTACTTTCGCCATTTGGAAGATTATTATGGTTGGGTGACCACGATGATTCCGGTGCCTCCGGCGGCTTTTTGGGTTGCGTTAGTGCTATTTGTGGGATTTTTCGGTACGTTTACCATTGTTAACGGAATCAATATGTACCAGGCCCGCCTGGGGTGGTCGCATTTCTTACATGACTTGACTGATTTACCCGGCAATCAGATTTATTCTCTGGCCCAGGCGCCTCAAGGTAGGATGGTGATTGGGACAAGCCAGGGGGCTGCAATCTGGCGCGCAGCCCAGGGGGATGATGCGGCGGATGGCTGGCAAATTTTCACCACTGCCAATTCTGCTCTGCCTGACAATGAGATCCTGAGTCTCCAGGTGGGCCCGGCAGGCGAAATTTGGTTTGGGACGCGCCAGGGGCTTGCGCGCTATGATGGGCAAACCTGGCAGGTTTTCGATGCCCATGCGATGGGGCTGGCGCAGGCAGAAGTGCACGACTTGCTATTTGATAGCGCCGGGCGGTTATGGGCGGCTGCCAACAGCGGCGTCGCTGTTTTTGATGGCAAAGGCTGGCGCGCTTATCCCCTAGAAACCTCGGGGGTAAAAGATACATTGGCGCTTTCTCTGGCTCTCATAAACGGGCAGGATGGGGAATATCTGTATGTTGGCGCCGGAAATGGGCTCTACCGGTTGAATATCGATACCGGCCGTTGGGAAACCGTCAGCCCCGAACGTTTCAACCGGGAGAGCGGCGGTATCGCTGACATGATGGTTGATTCAAAAGGAAACTTATGGGTCACGACCCTGAATTCTGGTTTGTTCAGATGGGATGGTTCAGGTTGGCTGCAGTATAAGGTATCGAATTCCGATATCCCTTCTAACCGGGTCGATCGTATTTATGAAGATGAATATGGCAACCTGTGGATCGGGGTTTCATTCTCAGAACGCCCGGGAGGTTTATTGGCGCGTTACGATGGGCAAAGTTGGCAAGTGTTTGCCCCAACGTATACCGGCTACTCTGGCGGCGCGACGGTGGCAATTGCCCAGGATGCTCAAGGCCGTTTGTGGTTTGGCACCCAGACCCTCGGCGTGGATGTTTATGACCCTACCTGGAAAAATAAAAAAGATGAGTAAAAAAATTGTTTGGCTCGTATTACTGCTGGTATTTTTAAGCGGCTGCAGCCGGTTTGGGGGTTCGCGGACCCCTGAGACGCAGCCAGACGAGACGCCTGCCCCTTCGCGGGAGAAAACGTCCCCAACCCAACCCCTGCCGACCTATACCCCTTATGTCACACCCTCGCCGACTGCAGAAGTGGTCCGCGGCACGCTAACGATCTGGCATTCCTGGAAAGATGATCAGGCGCAAGTACTGGATCAAATATTAGAGGATTTTCAGGCGCTCTATCCGGATGTTTTGTTGGATGTCTTGTATATCCCCCGAGAAAATATGAAGGCTCGTTTCGAGGCGGCTGTCCAGGAAGGAGGCGGACCAGACATTCTTTTCGGCGCCGCGGAATGGGGAGCTGAGTTGTTCCAGGCAGGGCTGACGGCGGATATGAGCGAGCTGGTAGATATGAACCTTCTCAATACCATCAATCCGCCTGCTTTGGATAGTGTGCGCTTTGGTGAAGCCCTGATCGGCATCCCTTATGCGCAAGAAGGGGTGGTATTGTATCGTAACAAAGCCCTGGTCAATTCGGCAGCCGCCACTTTCGATGAACTGGTAAGCCTCGCCCAAACCGCGACCCAGGGTGAAATTATCGGCGCAGACCTGGAGCAGAGTTTTTTCTTTTCTGGGGCGCATCTCAATGGAATCGGTGGGCGCTTCATGGATCAGGATGGCATGCCAGCGTTTAATAACGACGCTGGCGTGGCCTGGCTGGAATTGGTAAAGTCCCTTGGCCAGGCGGGGCCTACTGAAGACCTGAGCGACAACGACCTCGACCTGTTCAAACAGGGTAGGGTGGGTTGGATTATCGATGGCGTCTGGAACTTAGCCGCCTTATCCGCTGCGATTGGCACGGAAAACCTGGCCATCGATCCCTGGCCAACGGTCAAAGACGGCGCCCTGTCTGGTTTCCTTCTGCCTGCCAATCTGTATCTTAGCGCCACATCTCAAAACGACGATCGCCTGGCGACCCGAAAGTTTGTTGAATTTTTCATTTCGCCAGAGGTGCAAGCGCGTCTGTTTGAGGCCGGAATGATCCCTGTAGTGCGCGATATAAAAACGACTGAGCCTGGCCAACAGCTAATTCTCTCCCAGGCGCTGGCTGCTCTGGAGGGGAATACAGCCTATCCGACGCTTCCGGAGATGCAGGTTTATCAGGGGCCGCTTGAAGCCGCTATACAATCGGTATTATTTGGGGATGTGACTCCAGCGCAAGCTTTGACCACCGCTGAACAGGCGATCCAGGCCGCGCTGGCTGCTTTAAAACCTTCTCCTACCCCGAATCCGTGAAGAATGATGATATTTGTATCCAGGATAGATGACAAGTGGCACTAGCCAGCCAGGCGCAGAATAGGATAATTAAAGTAGATATTTATTGTTGAACGAGTGGCTTCAAAGCCCAATCAACAACATACAAACTAAGCATGCATAAGGAGAAGTTCCATGCCTGTTCGAGGTTGGATAGAGGTAAGCCAAGTTTATTGTAAGGGTTGTGAATTGTGTGTTTCAGCCTGCCCGCAGAATGTGATGGCGCTCGATATGGAGCGCCTGACAGCCAAAGGTTTTCACCCGGTCTATCTGATAGCCGAAGGTTGCACGGGTTGCGCAATCTGTGCGATCGTTTGTCCGGAGGCCGCGCTCACGGTATATCGCGAGGCGCCCGTAAAAGCTGTTGTGACGCCCGCCTAGGAGGTATTTTATGCCGCGCGAATTATTAAAAGGGAATACTGCCATGGCCGAAGCCGCCATCCGGGTTGGACTGGAGGCATACTTTGGCTACCCGATCACGCCACAAACCGAGTTGCTCGAACATATGTCATTGCGTATGCCAGAGCTGGGCCGGGCGTTCTTACAGGCTGAAAGTGAAGTAGCCGCTGTCAACATGGTTTATGGGGCTGCCTGCACCGGAAAACGTGTCATGAGCTCCTCTTCCAGCCCGGGCGTGAGCCTGATGATGGAAGGATTGTCGTATATTGCCGGTACTGAGCTGCCGGTAGTCCTGATCGATGTCGTACGTGGTGGGCCAGGGCTAGGAAATATTGCTCCCTCACAGGGCGATTACAACCAGATTGTGCGCGGCGGTGGGCATGGCGATTACTTCCCGATCGTCCTGGCGCCGGCCAGCGTTCAGGAGGCCATCGACCTGACTGTACTCTCGTTTGACCTGGCGGAGAAATATCGCTCGATCGTCATCGTTATGGCGGACGGAAACATCGGACAATTGATGGAACCAGCCGAGTTGCCGCCGATGCGTCCACTGAAAACCGAGCTGCCGGAGTGGGCGGTGGGCGGCGCACAAGGTCGCGAACGACGCATCTTGACCTCGATTTATCTCAATCCTGAAGATGAAGAGGTGACGAATATCCGCCTGCTGAAGCGCTGGCAGGAAATCGAAGATCACGAGGTTCGCTATAAGGGCTATTACCTGGATGACGCTGATTTTGTGGTGATCGGTTTCGGAACTGCCGGTAGGGTTGCCATGTCGGCGGTGCGAGTGGCGCGGGCCGAAGGTATCCGGGTGGGCTTGTTACGGCCGATCACCGTCAGCCCCTTCCCGTATGCTCAAATTGATGAACTGGCGTCGCAGGCCAGCGCATTCCTGGTGGTCGAGATGAATACTGGACAGATGCTTGACGATGTGCTCCTGGCCGTCAAAGGGCGCTGCCCGGTTGAGTTTTATGGCCGCCTGGGCGGGATGGTGCCATTCCCAGGTGAAATACTGGAAGAAATCCATCGCCTGGCTCGTGAGCCGCTGGTTCCAAATGGCGATCCCCGGCGAAGCTGGTTGAAGCGTTTTAAAGTTGCCCAAAATTAAGCGGTCAGGAGGAGTTAATCGATGGCTATTACAACTGCACAATTAGTTTATTCTCGGCCAGCATCTCTGGCAGATGGCGCTACGCATTACTGTCCTGGCTGTACACATGGGATTGCGCACCGTTTGATCGCAGAAGTCTTGGACGAAATGGAAGTTCGAGAAAAGACCATCGGTGTAGCGCCGGTGGGATGTTCGGTGTTTGCCTATAATTATTTTGATTTCGATTTCGTTGAAGCCGCGCATGGGCGCGCCCCTGCAATGGCCACCGGGATTAAGCGCGTCTTGCCGGATAAGATGGTTTTTACCTATCAGGGCGACGGCGACCTGGCTTCGATCGGAATGGCTGAAATTGTTCACGCCGCAGGCCGCGGTGAGAATATTACCGTGATTTTTATCAACAACGCCATCTATGGCATGACCGGCGGGCAAATGGCGCCCACCACCCTGCCCGGCCAGAAAACCACCTCCTCGCCAACAGGGCGAGACGTGGAGCAAGCTGGCTTCCCATTGCGTATGAGTGAACTTCTGTCGTCGCTGGATGGGGTCGGGTACGTGGTGCGACGAAGCTTACACGATCCGAAGAACATCCGCCTGGCCAAGAAAGCCATCCGTATGGCCTTTGAAGTCCAGAAGCGTGGTCTGGGTTTCGCCATGGTGGAGCTACTTTCGACCTGCCCAACAAATTGGGGGCTGACTCCGCAGGAGTCGCTCAAGTTCGTGGAGGATAAAATGGTCCCCGTTTATCCGCTGCAGGATTTTAAGATCTCTCCTTCCCTGGCCGGCGTACGAATTTAGTTCGGAGATGAGGATAAACTATGCAGACTGAAATTATTATTGCTGGATTTGGCGGCCAGGGCATCTTGTTTGCCGGGCAGTTGTTGGCTTATGCCGCGATGGACTCGGGCTACGAAGTGACCTGGATCCCGTCTTATGGCCCAGAAATGCGCGGCGGTACGGCTAACTGTACCGTGATTATCTCCGATGAAGAAATCGGCGCCCCAACTGTACTTAATCCTAAAGCTGCCCTGGTTTTTAACCTACCCTCGCTTGACAAGTATGAGTCGCTGGTCGTGCCGGGTGGGGCGCTGATTGCCAACGCCTCGCTGGTCGATCGCAGCTTCATACGGAGCGACCTGAAGGCGGTTATGATTCCGGCTAACGAAATGGCTGAGGCGTTGGGTGATAAGCGTTTGACGAACATGATCATGCTGGGCGCTATGTTGGGATGTATGCCGGTGCTCCCCAGGGAGGCTATTGAGAAAGCACTGGAGGATCATTTGCCGGCGCGGCATAAACGATTACTGCCGATGAATTTTCAAGCCCTGCTCCAGGGAGCTGAATTCGCTCAAAAAGAGCTTGCTTTAACTTCATTGTAGACAAACCGGCTCTCTCGGGCGTATAATAGCGCCTGAGAATTGATCTGCCGAAATGGAGACTTGCGACAAATCCAATTTTGTCGCAAGTTTTGTACTGTTTTGGGAGTAACTGATGTTGAAAAAGCTACAATGGATCGTGACACTTAACCTATTATTATTGTCGGCTGTGATTGCAGTGGGCTGTTCGCCTGTCGCGACTGCTCCAGCAGACGCAGCGCCAACCTTACAGGCTTCGACCCCA
>JAYRNN010000373.1:0-4405 GCA_041912175.1 Anaerolineales bacterium
AGGAGCGTTTTCCAATCTGATAGATGAAATAAAATCCCAAGAATAATAAGGCCTGGGCCGCGTAAATAAACGAAGTTTCCTTATCGGTGAAGTGTAAGACTAACGGAAGTGTGACCCACAAGGTGTATTTTGCTTTTCCTGTCTCCAGAAAACGAAGCATTCCCCAAATCATCACGATACCAGATAACACCGCGTAGATGTCTTCGCGCACGTAACGCCCATAAAAAAGCAAAATCGGCGAGATGAGCATCATCGCCATGGCGATAAACATACCGCTGCGCCCCAGGTAACGCCGATAAAACCATACGAATCCGATCGTGGCAATACTGAAGATTACCGCCGGGATGCGGGCGGTTAAGTCATTGTCGCCAAACAGAAAATACGAAAGCGCTACCAGGTGAAATTGGAGGGGTCCATGGCTGAGTGGGTCGTGTTTGTATCCCCCGCCGGTGTAAAGGGAATAAGCGTTATGATACACATGGATCGTCTCGTCATGGCTCATCACGCGCGGCTCCAGCAAATAAAAACGCGAGATGATCGCAAGTAAAAGTAGAATCCCGAGGATCAATGTCTCCCAGTTGAGGTGGAAGGAACCTAAAATTGAACGGTCTAACCAGGAGGATGGCTTGTCTGCCGTGCTTTGCATGCAAACTCCTTGAAAATATCGAATTTCGTCATTTTTAGCGGCGCGCTATTCACGCCCCCTGTTGCTGCTTTTTGGCCTGGATGTCTGCTTTCCAGATTCACTTTTTACGTGTGATTTGTCCCGGGATGTTCCACCCGATCTCTGATGATGATGCTGTGGGGTCGAATGGGAAACCTTCGTCGTTTTCGAGGGCTCTCGCTCGCCGCGCAGGGTCGCGATTTCGGCATCGCTTAGCTTACGCCACTCGCGTGGTTTTAAGCTGCCTAATTCAAGGCTGCCGATACGCACCCGGATGATTTTGACGACTGGAAGACCTAACCTTGAACCAGTCTCACGGATCTGCCGTTTACGACCTTCCCGCAAGACGACACGCAGCCAGGCGCCTTTTCCGGAAGTCGCCGTAAGCGAAACGTGGGCCGGCCTGGTACGATAGCCATCCTCCAGCACAATCCCCCTCCGCCAGGCTTCCAACTGCTCATTATCTGGGCGGGTTGCCACCAGGACACGGTATTCTTTTTCATGCTCATAACGCGGGTGGGTCAGCCGGTTGGCCAGCTCGCCATCATTGGTGAGCAAGATCAGACCTTCGCTATCCACATCTAACCGACCAACCGGGTAGAACTGACCCGGAAGATCGACAAGATCGCGCACCGTTGGGCGGGGGTCCGGCGCTGTAACTGTGGAGAGCACCCCGCGTGGTTTATAGATCGCTATGTATATGAACGCGTCTTGAACCTTGATTAGTTGGCCATCGACCATAATATGGTCCATATTCGCGTCAGCTTTTTCGCCGAGCTTTGCGACCTGACCATTAACCGTTACCCGGCCGGCCGTGAGATAGTCTTCACACGCGCGGCGCGAGCCATAACCGGCCCGCGCCAGAATTTTTTGTAATCGCTCATCCATAATTTTATTATATCCCGCTCAGCGGTCTTTTTTCATCCAATGCCGGTAGTTCTTCCAACGAGCTCAGGCCGAAGTATTGCAAGAATTCTGGCGTGGTGTGATACAAAATCGGGCGACCCACCGCTTCTGCCCGGCCGGCCTCTGTCACCAGGCCTTTGCTGAGCAGACTTTTGATGACGCCATCGCTATTAACACCGCGGATCGCATCGATTTGCGGCCGGGTGACCGGTTGTTGGTAGGCAACAATCGCCAGAGTCTCCAGACCGGCTCGGCTGAGGCGAGAAGAAGCCTCCAGGCCGAGGAACCGCTCGATTGAACCAGCCGTCTCTGGCGCGCTAATGAGTTGCACGCGGTTATGATGCCGTTGCAGCCTTAGGCCGCGGGATTGAGAATTATCCTTGTATTCCCCAGCCAATTCCTGCAGCCCTTTCTCCACCTCGCTGGTTGGCAAATCTAAGGCTGCCGCTAACTGTGTCGGAGTCACCGCGCCAGGCGCGATAAATAGCAATGCTTCCAATCGAGCACTCAGTGAAAGCCCCTCATTAACAATTACTGTCGAAGGTGAATAGCTTTCTGATACGTCATCTATAGAAGGGTAAAACTCGCTCATGCTGTGATAAAATTCTGCCGTTGTAATAACTGGATTTCACCAGAAGCGGGAATTAAAAACACATTTCGTGCCCACCGCCTAAAGTGTTGATCCACTATGAGAAAAGTGAGAGAATAACACATGCAGAAAAAATACACCTTATTGGTAATTCTGGCAGCTTTCAGCGTATTGCTCCTGTCTGCCCTGGCGTGCAATCTTCCAGCCGCCGGCGTTTCTACGCCAAACGATTCCTCTAAAACCATCCCAACCGATTCGGGCCTTTCCAATCCAGGTTCACAACCTACCGGTACCGGCGAGCTAAATATCACACTTACCGAAGGTCAGATCAACGACATCATCCAACAGTCTTTACAGATGGAAGATACCATCTCTGACCTGCAACTCCGCTTGCTGGACGGGCAAATTGACGTTTCTGGCGCCGTCAACCAACAAGGGATGAGCTTACCATTGCGCGCCGGGATCATTGTTACTACTGACGGCCAGGGCGGTCTGGATTATAAGATTGCCTCAGCCAACGTCGGTCCGCTTCCTCTGCCGCAAGCAATGCGCGCCCAAATCGAAGCCTTGTTAAACCAAAACCTGAAATCTCAGGTAAGCGCATTAACTAATCACATCTATATCGATTCGATCACCATCAGCAATGGCGTGATGAACATCACCGGCCATAATCCGTGATAAATCCCGAACAATGGGTCATTATACCAAAGGAACAAACACCATGCGCATCTTAGTCACCGGCGCGGCCGGATTTTTAGGATCTCATTTATGTGACCGCCTGCTCCTGGAAGGTCATAGCGTTGTCGGAATGGATAATTTCATCACTGGCAGCCCAGAAAACTTAGCCCACCTTGCCGGGCATCCAAATTTTTCTTTCATCCGGGCCGATGTATCCAATTTCATCTTTGTTCCTGGAAAACTGGACGCGGTGCTGCATTTTGCCTCACCCGCCAGCCCAAATGTCAATTCTCCAAGGGGGTATGTTAATCTGCCTATCCAAACCATGAAAGCTGGAGCGCTCGGCACCCATAATGGCCTTGGGCTGGCTCGCGCCAACCATGCTCGTTTTTTGCTGGCTTCGACCAGTGAAATATATGGCGATCCATTGGAGCATCCTCAAAAAGAGACTTATTGGGGACATGTCGACCCGATCAGCACTCGCTCGGTTTATGACGAAGCCAAGCGCTTTGCAGAGGCGTTAACCATGGCCTATCATCGTTTCCATGGCATCGACACGCGTATCGTGCGGATTTTCAATACGTACGGTCCACGAATGCATCTAGACGACGGCCGTGTGGTGCCAAATTTCTTAAAGCAGGCGCTTGCCAAAGAACCTTTGACCATTTATGGTGATGGCTCGCAGACGCGCAGTTTCTGCTATGTCAGCGATTTAATTGATGGCATCTACCGTCTCCTGATCTCTGATGAACATGAGCCAATCAATATTGGCAACCCTCAGGAGACGACTATCCTGGAATTTGCCCACACCATCAACCAGCTAACCGGCAATCCGGCCGGTCTGCGGTTTATCGATCAACGCATGCCTGGCGACCCACAACGCCGCCAGCCAGACATTACCCGAGCCAGCACCCTGCTCAGTTGGCAGCCGACGATCCCGGTCGAACAAGGCTTACAGAAGACAATCCTTTACTTCGCCGAGAAGATGGAAATTCAAATCGTTTGACCATGACAGCAATTCTTACAAACCAGCGCGAAAGGACACGCTTTTTACGCTTTGCAGTCGTAGGCGTCATGGGCGCGGTTATTGATTTCGGGATGATGAACCTCCTGGTCAGGTTGTTTCACTTTCCATTGGTGCTGGCAGGTACAATATCTTTCATTGCTGCGGTCATCAGCAACTTCATCTGGAACCGTTATTGGACGTATCCCGATTCACGGTCAAAGCCGTTGGTTCGCCAGTTGGCAACCTTTACCATTGTCAGCGTGATGGGATTAGCGATTCGCGTGCCGCTGTTAGCGTTGCTAGAACCTCCGGCTGAACGTCTATTCGGCAGTCTGGCTTTTGGATTGCCTTATTTTGATACAAATTTCTACGCAGACAACCTGGTATTAGCGATTGCGGTCATTATCGTAATGTTCTGGAATTTCTTTGTAAACCGCTATTGGACTTACAACGACGTAAAATGACCTCAAAAAGCAATAACACATCCAATCCTATCGCTGCGACACTCGGTAAACCGGTGAGCGCATCTCGCACTACGCTTTCCCAGGTCATGAATCCTGAC
>JAYRNN010000374.1:0-22289 GCA_041912175.1 Anaerolineales bacterium
ATCACGAACATGCCCAGCCCAAACAGGCCATACACGACGGATGGGATGCCGGCCAGGCTGATAATCGCCACGCGCACGGTTTTCGTCAGCCAATTGTCCTGGGCGTACTCCGCAAGGAAAATCGCCGCCGCAATCCCGATCGGGATGCAGAAGATCGCCGTTCCAAAGGTGAGCAAGATCGTGCCTAAGATGGCCGGGAAGATGCCTCCCGCGCGCATCCCATCCTTTGGAAATGAAAAAATAAATTCGAACGAAATCGCCGATAAACCCTTCAGCGCGATGTACCCTATCACCACCAGGATCAAGACGACCGTGGTCAGCGATAGGATGGTTAGAAATCCAAAGCCAAGCCGTTGTATCGTGTATCGTTTCGTCGAATTCGCTATCATTGGTTTCGCTAAATCCAATCCGGGCCGGCCCAGAATGTCATCTCAGGACAGGATGCGTTCCGAGCGTTTCTTATGCCGGAAGACGACCGCCGAGGTGGCGATATTGATGATTAGTGATATGACAAATAAAATGATCCCAATTAAAAATAGAACGTGATAATGCGTGCTGCCTTTCGCCACCTCGCCCATTTCGGCTGCAATCGTGGCCGTCATCGTCCGCACCGGCGAGAACAGGGCGGATAGGCTGGTGGGCATCACCGCGGCGTTGCCGGTCACCATCATCACGATGATCGTTTCGCCGATGATCCGCCCGACGCCCAGCATGATTGCCATCAAGATGCCTGTGCGCGCCGCCGGGAAAGTAACTTTCCAGATCGTCTGCCATTCCGTGGCGCCGAGCGCCAGGGCGCCATCGCGATAAGAACGCGGCACAGAGTCCAGCGCGTCTTCGGCAACCGAGACAATCGTGGGCACCGCGATCACGCCCAGGATCAGCGCGCCGGTGATGGCTGACAGTCCGGTTGATAGATCCATTAACCTGCGGATGGCAGGCGCCAACACTAAGATGCCGATAAACCCTAAAACGACCGATGGCACGCCTGCCAGCACCTCGATAAATGGTTTCAAGATTTCTCGCGCCCAGCGCGGCGCAATTTCGGCGATAAATACGGCCGTGCCAATTCCCAGGGGTATGGCGATGATCGAAGCGCCGATCGTAACGATAATCGACCCCCCCAACAGCGGTAAGAGCCCAAAATAATCTTCGATCGGGTACCAGCGCGTGCTGAACAGGTTTGTGAGCGGTACTTCCTTGAGCGCGACCAGGCCGGAGCTGAGAAGAAAATAAAATATGAGCCCGACGAACAAGATAGCTGAATAGCCGGTGATCTTGATCAGCAAAGAAATGATCTTTTCGGAAAGCGAGCCGGTAGAATTTTTATGAAAGGCGCCCTTAAGCGCGGTTTGAATGGATTGCGACACACTCATGTTGCATTCTCTCTGATTAAGATCGCTCTTTTATTTATTGCTGCAGGATTGGCACAAACCCAAGCTCAGACACGATCTGTTGCGCCTCAGGGCTGACGATCCAGGCCAGGTAATCTTTCAATACCCCGCTTGGTTCGCCGGCAGTGTACATATATAAGTCACGTGCGATCGGGTAAGAGCCATCGTTCACGGTCTGAATAGAGGGGACCACGTAGTCGCTGCCAGCATCCTTGGCGATGGCGATGACCTTCAGGTCGGGGGTGATATATCCGAGACCGTCATAACCGATCGCATTCGGATTATCGCGCACCTCGGAGACGATTCCTTCCGAAGACGGCAGCAGCAGGGTATCCTGCGCGAATAAGGTCTTACTTTTGCTGTCGCCCAGGCGCAGGACGTGTTCCAAAAAATAGACATGCGTGCCAGAGTTTGTTTCGCGTGACAGGCGCACAATCGGCCGGTCTTCTCCGCCCAACTCGCGCCAGTTATGATACCTGCCGCTGAAGATATCTGAGACCTGCTGCATGGTGAGTTTGTCGATCGGGTTATTCGGGTTGACGATCACGGCGATCGCATCGCGAGAGATGACAAACTCTTTTGGATCAATGCCATTCTTTTTAGCCGAAGCGATTTCCTCATCTTTGATCTGGCGCGAGGCATTCGCAATATCGACGGTGCCGTTAATGAGGGCTGCGATGCCTGTGCCGCTCCCGCCGCCAGAAACGGAAATGCGCACCTCAGGCTTTATGATTTGATACGCCTCGGCCCAAGCCAGGGCCAGGTTGACGATGGTATCGGAACCCGTATTTTGGATATAAGCTGTGGAAGCTTCGCTTTGGGTATCGCCGGAGGTTGGTGAATTCGAACAACTGCTGATCAATAAAAGACAAAGAATTACGGCGAGGCGCAGCAAAGGTTTCATCAAAAAAAGATTATAGCCTTAAAGCAAATCTTGGACAAGGCCGCCATTTTTTAATCAAATCGTTAAGATTGATATTGCATCACCAGAAGCGCCTCGTGATTCCGGGTGATCTTCACGAGGATTTTTGCCAGGCGGTTGATTTTTCGGAAATAAGGCCCCATCTCTTCGTCAAGGACACTTTGAAATCCGAATTGTTGGTAAAAAGGCTCCAGGCTGGCCCGGCAAGTCAGGTAAAGCGGTTTGGGGGAAATATTAATCAAATGATCGATGATGGCCGTCGCCACCCCCTCGTGCCTGTAATCAGGCGCTACGGCAATCGAAGCCAGCTCACGCGTGCCATCGCCATGCGTTTTTACCTGTCCGCAGCCGATTAATTCCCCGCTAGAAGTCACTGCCACCACGAAACGACGCCAATCCAGGCCCATGGGATTGATGTGCACCTGCCGTACCAGGCCGCGGATTCGCCTTTGATCAGATTGGATAGCAAGACGCAAGCTAAAGTTCATTGTGAAACCTTTAGGATGAAGTATATACTCGATTTAAGGCCTGTCAAGCGAATGATTTAGCCCGCCAGGAAACAGCCATGCTATAATCACAGCTACACCAGGTTGCCAGGCATAGACACGGAGGCGATAATGACCCAACTTGATTTGTTCCCCTTTACCGATGAACATGAAATGATCCGCCAGGCTGCACGTGACTTCGCGCAAAAGGAAATCGCGCCGGTGGCGGCCGAATTCGATGAAACGGGCGAATTCCCGTTGCGAACTGTAAAGAAGATGGGCGAGATGGGTTTGATGGGCGTCGAGGTCCCGGAAGAATATGGGGGGGCGGGCATGGATACCCTGGCCTATGTCTTGGCCCTGGAAGAAATTTGTAAAGTCGATGCTTCTCATGGGACCGTGATGTCGGTGAATAATTCCCTGTACGCCAGCGGTCTGCATATCTTTGGAACCGAAGCGCAAAAGAAAAAATATCTCGCCCCGGTTGCGATGGGCAAAGCCATTGGAGCCTATTCGTTGACCGAGCCCATGTCCGGCTCGGACGCCGGCGCCATGCGCAGCCGGGCTGTGCGCGATGGAGACGGTTATATCATTAACGGTCGCAAATCTTGGGTCACCAGCGGTCCGGTCGCTGATTTCATCATCCTGTTCACGATGACCGATCCTGATAAGAAACAACGCGGCATCACCGCCTTTATCATCGAAACGGATAAGCCCGGCTTTGTGCGCGGCAAGAAAGAACCCAAGCTGGGTATCCGGGCTTCGGCCACCAGCGAGATTGCCTTTGAAGATTATCGGGCGCCGGTGGAGAACCGGCTTGGCGAGGAAGGCCAGGGCTTCAAAATCGCCATGACCATCCTGGACGCCGGGCGAATTGGAATCGCTGCGCAGGCTTTAGGGATCAGCGAGGCCGCTTATGAGGCCAGCCTGGCTTATTCCAGGGAGCGCGAAGCCTTTGGCCAGAAGATTGGTGAGTTCGAGGGGATTGGTTTCAAACTCGCCGATATGAAAACGCGCATCGAGGCCGCCCGGGGTTTGGTTTACAACGCCGCCCTGGCCAAGGAGCGCTGTAAAAAGACGGGCGAGCGGTACACCTTAGAAGCTTCGATGGCGAAGCTATTTGCATCTGAAACGGCCATGTTCGTCGCCAACTGCGCCGTTCAAATTCATGGTGGGATGGGCTACAGCAAAGAGCTGCCCATCGAGCGATATTTTAGAGATGCAAAAATTACCGAGATCTACGAAGGCACCAGTGAAATTCAAAGATTGGTCATCTCTCGTCTAGAAACAGGGCTTCATTGAGTGATCCAGAACCCATAGAAATTAACCGCGATCCTTCCATCCTGCAGTGGCTCCAACGCCAATGGGCGCTGCTCCTGGCGGGAAACTGGCGCTTAATCCGCCTCTCGCCGGCGCCAGAAAATGAGCCGCCGGCTGAGCCTGTGCAGGTTGAAGATGCGCCTGCAGGTGAAACGCCGCCTGCAGACATGCCGCTTCCCGTCGCAGAAACGCCGCCGAGCGTGCATATCTCGAATGCAAACCTATCCTTCGACATCCCGGTCGGCACACGCGTGCGGATCACCATTGACGCCCTGCCTGAGCTTGAAGGCGGGTCCAGCCTGGAGGTGCAGACCGATCCGGAAAGCACGCTGACGCCCGTCAAAGTGACCGTGCTGCCGCTAGAGAAGCCCGTCGCCGGGTTGCCCGTCCCACTCGCAGCCAGTCGGTCGCCCCAACCCCAGCCCGCCCCAGGGGCGGGCGCCAAAGTCCTGGCTCGCCTGCAGGCCATCCCGTTGCCGGCGGTCCTATTCGTGCTCTCGATCGGGGTCTACCTGGCGACGCGCTTGATCGGCCTGGACCGGTTCCCGATCTATTTCTTTACCGACGAAGCGATCCATACCATCCTGGCCGAAGACCTGGTGCAGAACCATTATCGCTTTGGCGGCGTGCTGCTGCCGACCTATTTTTCGCTCGGCGCCTCGTTTGGCTTGAATAGCGTCAGCGTCTACCTGCAAGTCCTTCCCTATCTTTTGTTTGGGAAATCCGTTTTTGTCACGCGGGCGGTCTCGGTCCTGGTAACCACCCTCGGCGCCGTCGCGGTGGGTCTGATCCTTAAAGATTATTTCAAGTCGCGCTATTGGTGGAGTGGAATATTAGTGCTTTCCATCACCCCGGTTTGGTTTATGCATTCTCGCACTGCGTTCGAGTATGCCGAGCTGGCCGCTTTTTATGCCATCTTTCTGTATTTCTATTTAGGCTATCGCTTGCGATCGCCGCGCCAGCTCTATTTGGCGATCGCCGCCGGCGCGCTGGTGTTCTACATCCATGGATTGGGCCAGTTTTTAATTGCCGCCAGCGGTATTTTGCTGCTGCTGGTCGATTTGCCCTACCATTGGAAGAACCGCAAGGTCGTTCTGCTTGGGCTGGCGCTGATCCTGCTCCTCGCCCTCCCTTATTATCGCTTCGCGCGCACGAATGCCGGAATGTTTGAGGAGCAAATGCGTATGCGCGGCTCCTATTGGCTGGACCAGAATTTGAACCTGACCCAAAAACTGGCCCATTTTGGCTCAGAGTATTTGACGGGATTGAACCCGCTGTACTGGTTCCAGCCCGGCCCGGGCCGCGATCTCATCCGCCACCACATGAAAGGCTATGGGAATCTGTCCATCTTCCAATTGCCTTTCCTGCTCTTTGGCCTTTGGCTGGCAATAAAAAACATACGCTCCCCGGCGCATCGCACCGTTTTAGTCGCCCTGGTCGCTTCGCCGTTCGGAGCAGCCCTGGCCCAAATCACCATCCTGCGCGTGCTCTGGTTGGTCATCCCGGCTACCCTGCTCACCGTTTTAGGTTTGAATGCCTTCCTGCTTTGGTTAGAAAAGAAGCGCTTTTCATTTAAATCGCTCTCGATCGGTTTGTTTGTCGTCTTGTTGGGTCTTAACGTGTATATGCTCCAGGACGCCTTGCGCAATGGGCCGACCTGGTACACCGATTACGGGTTGTACGGCATGCAGTATGGGGCCAGCCAGTTGTTTGGCGAAGCGATACCCGAAATCCTTGCCCAGGATGCGCAGACCCGCGTGGTTGTGACGCCCACCTGGGCAAACGGCACGGATAATTTCGTGCAATTCTTCCTGACGCCTGAACAGCTAGCGCGGGTCAAGTTAGACAGCATCCAGGCTTACCTGTTCGAGAAACTGCCGGTCGACGAGAATTTGATGGTCGTCCTGACCCAACCCGAATACGAGCAGGCCATCGCCAGCAACAAATTTAAGGATGTCGAACCCCAGAAGGTCATCTATTACCCGGATGGCACGCCCGGATTTTACTTTCTCCACCTGGCCTATTCCGATCAAGCCGACGCGATTTTCGCTGCAGAGAAGCTCGAACGCGGCAAACCGGTCGAGGGAGAGGTGCAGATTGGGGATCAACGCGTCAAAATCCGCTATTCGCAAATCGATATGGGCCAGCCAGAAGCGATGTTTGATGGGGATACGCACACCCTGATGCGCGGGCTGGAAGCCAACCCCCTGGTCATTGAGCTGGAATTTCCTGAACCGCGCCCGATCAGCCAGATTGCCGCAGATTTTGCCAATATGGATTTCACCTTGACGGCCAGGCTGTTCGCCGACCCGAATGGAGAGGCGCAGGTATACGAGACCACTGTGCGAGGCGCGCAAGGAGATCCACACGTTGAGCTGCCGATTGATCAAGGACCGGCGTTGGTTTCCAAATTACGCCTGGAGGTGCTGTCGTTGAATGGCGGCGAACGCCCGCATATCCATGTGCGTGAACTAAAAATCAACCCTTAAAAAGGATTGATATGAATACAAAATATCATCGTCCTAGGAGCGTAACCTTGCTTGCGGTGGGGGTTTTAAGCATAGCAGCTTTTAACTTGCTGGGAGCCTACCAGCTTCTGAGAACGCGAGCGTATCTACAAACGATCCTGATTTACCCCCCAGAGTTCCTGGCCGTGCTCAAGCTGGCTTGGGGCGTTGTGGGAGTTGTGGTCGCCTGGAGCCTTTGGGCCGCACGCCCCTGGGCGCCGACGTTGACCCGCTGGGTATCTGTGGTCTTTATTGCCTTTATTTGGCTGGATCGGATGGCGCTGAACAGCGCCCCAGGCAGGGGAGATAATGGCCTTTTTGTAGCTGCAATCTCAGTGTTGAGTGTCCTGTTGGTGTTTTTCGTTTTACACAGAGTTGACGTTAAGAGATATTTCGGAGAGACGCATGAGCATCCAGTCGAAAGATGATACACACATTCAAAAACTGCGTGATCTGAAAACGAAGGGTCGCCTCGGAGGCGGCGAGGAAAAGATCGACGTGCAGCATAAGCGCGGGCGATTGACCGCCCGCGAACGCATTGACCTCTTGTTGGACCGTGGTTCATTCAGAGAGTTAGATGCATTTGTCGTCCATCGCACCAACGACTTTGGCCTGGAGGACCAAAAATATCTTGGCGATAGCGTCGTCACCGGTTGGGGGACCATCGAAGGCCGGCTGGTGTACGTGTTTTCCCAAGATTTTACAGTTTTTGGCGGCAGCCTTGGCGAGGTCCACGCCGAGAAGATTGTCAAGATCATGGAAATGGCCATGAAAAACGGCGCCCCGATTATCGGGCTGAACGATTCTGGCGGCGCTCGTATTCAAGAAGGCGTCGTCTCGCTGGGCGGTTATGCGGATATTTTCTTGCGCAATACGCTCGCCTCGGGCGTGATCCCGCAGATCAGCGCCATCATGGGGCCTTGCGCGGGTGGGGCTGTCTACTCGCCGGCCCTGACCGATTTCGTCGTCATGGTGCGCAACTCCTCTTATATGTTCGTGACCGGCCCTGAAGTGGTCAAGGCGGTCACGCACGAAGAAGTCACCTTTGAAGAGCTGGGGGGGGCCTCTATCCACTCTGAATTATCTGGGGTTTGCCATTTAGCTTCTGACACAGAAGCGGACGCGCTGTACATGATCCGCAAGTTGTTGACATTTTTGCCCCAGAATAACATGGAAGATGCGCCCTTCATCCCGACTTCCGACGATCCGCTGCGCATGGAAGAAGAGCTCGATCATATCGTGCCGGGAGATCCGAGCAAACCCTATGAGATGAAACAGGTCATCCGGTTAATCGTCGATAATGGCCAATTTTTTGAAATCCAGGAGAACTATGCCGCCAACATCCTGATTGGTTTTGCGCGTTTAGGCGGGCACAGTGTGGGCATCATTGCCAACCAGCCGGCCGTCCTGGCTGGGGTATTGGACATTAATTCGTCTGAAAAGGCCGCCCGTTTCATCCGCTTTTGCGATGCCTTCAACATCCCGTTGATCACTTTTGAAGATGTACCGGGCTTTATGCCAGGCGTCATCCAGGAGCATGGCGGCATCATTCGTTCTGGCGCCAAGCTGCTCTTTGCTTACTGCGAGGCGACCGTGCCGAAGTTAACCGTCGTCACCCGAAAAGCTTACGGCGGCGCGTACTGCGTGATGAGCAGCAAACACATCCGCGGCGACTTGAACCTGGCCTGGCCCACCGCCGAGATCGCTGTCATGGGGCCGGACGGCGCGGTGAATATCGTCTTCCGCAAGGAGCTCTCTCAGGCGGACAACCAGCCAAAGCGCAAAGCCGAGCTGGTGGAAGATTATCGCGAAAAATTTGCCAATCCGTATGTTTCGGCCGGGCGCGGTTATATCGATGATGTCATCGAGCCACGCGAGACGCGACCACGCCTGATCAACGGCCTGGAGATGTTGAGCAATAAACGCGACGCAAATCCGGCGAAAAAACATGGCTGTATTCCTCTCTAATCCGGAGCGAAAATGTTTACCAAAGTCCTGATCGCCAACCGTGGGGAAATCGCTGTGCGCATCTTACGCGCCTGCCGCGAGCTGGGTATGCAAGTGATCGCGGTCTACTCGGACGCCGACCGCCAGGCCCTGCACGTGCGCTATGCGGATGAAGCCTACCTGTTGGGCCCTTCGCCTTCGCGCGAGTCTTATCTGCGAGGCGATAAGATCCTCGAGATCGCAAAAAAATATGGCGCGGGTGGAATTCACCCTGGTTACGGCTTCCTGGCAGAGCGCGCCGATTTTGCCCAGGCCTGCATCGATGATGGCATCGCCTTCATCGGGCCGAAACCATCCGCCATTGCCGCCATGGGCGATAAGCGCGCCGCCCGCGCCACCGTCTCGGCGGCGGGCATCCCGGTGGTGCCCGGTACGGAAGGGGAGGGCGCGCTGCGAGATGATGAGCTGTTAGCCATCGCTCCCCAAATCGGTTTTCCGATCCTGATTAAAGCCTCTGCCGGCGGGGGCGGCAAGGGAATGCGCGAGGTGCGCTCCCTCGAAAAAATGCCGGATCTGATCCACGCCGCCCGCCGGGAGGCTGAAGCTGCTTTTGGGGACGGCAACGTTTACCTGGAAAAGGCGATCGAAGGCGCCCGCCATGTCGAGATCCAAATCCTGGGCGACCATTACGGGAATATCTTGCATTTGGGAGAGCGCGAATGCTCGATCCAACGCCGCCATCAAAAACTGCTCGAAGAATCCCCTTCGCCCTTCCTCGGCGATGATGAGGAGCTGCGCACGCGCATGGGTGAGGTAGCCGTTCGGGCAGCCCAGGCGGTTGGCTATACCAACGCCGGTACGATCGAATTTCTGGTCGATAAGGATCGCAATTTCTATTTTCTCGAGATGAACACCCGCTTACAGGTCGAACACCCGGTCACCGAGCTGGTTACCGGGATCGATATCGTCAAGGAGCAAATCCGTATCGCTCGCGGCCGGCAGTTACGCTATTCTCAGGAAAACATTCACATGAACGGTTGGGCGATCGAGTGCCGGATTAATGCGGAGGATCCAAATAACCACTTTTTGCCCTCCACCGGCCAGATCAGCCATGTGCTCCAGCCGACCGGACCAGGCGTACGCATCGATACCGGTTTGTTCCCCGGTTTCCAGATTTCTCCTTATTACGACTCGCTCATTTCGAAATTGATCGTCTGGGGTGAGACGCGCGCCGAAGCGATTTTGCGCATGCGGCGCTCCCTGGAAGAATATAAGATCGTCGGAGTCCATACCAATATCCCATTTCATCAGAATCTGATGAACTCGCATCGCTTTATGGCCGGGCAGTACGATACCCGTTTCGTGGAAGAACGCTTTTCGATGGAGAACAAGGAAAACAATCGCGGCAACCAACCGGAAATAGCCGCCATTATCGCCACCCTGGTAGCCCATCGCGAGAACCAGTTGGCCGCCAATATCGTCCAACGCGGAGAACGCGATGCCAGCAACTGGAAATGGATCGGCCGTTGGGAACGTCTGCAGAAGTAAGCCTGGGGTAGACAGTCATGCGCTACATTACAACGATTAACGATGTTGAATATATTGTCGAAGTGATCGATGAACGCCGGGTGTCGATTAACAATACGATCTACCAGGTGGATTTTCAGTCCATCAGCGACCAGCCGGTGTATTCCTTATTGATCGATGGAAAATCTTACGAAGCGTTTGTATACTCGATCGACAATACCTGGCAGGTATTGTTTCATGGCAACCAATACTCGGCGCAGGTGGAAGATGAGCGTGAACGCCGGCTGAGGTCCGCCTCACACGAGAAGTCGCTGGGGGGGAGTGAGTACCTTCTCAAAGCGCCGATGCCGGGGCTGGTAGTGAGCGTGGCGGTGGCGGAAGGACAGCCGGTCCATAAAGGCGATCTGCTGGTCTTGCTCGAGTCGATGAAAATGCAGAACGAATTGAAATCCCCCCGCGACGGCGTCGTATCGCGCATCAGGATCGGGGAGGGCGATCGGGTGGAACAGCGCCAAACTCTGTTGAGCGTGGTATAGCCTGGCGGCTTGGAGGCGGCATATGGAATATAAAGAGCTGGAACTGAAGTACTACGTGCAAGATTTAGATCGACTGGAGCGGCGGCTGGCCGCGCTCGGCGCGCACTGTGTCCAACCGCGCACCCAGGAATTTAATCTGCGCTTCGACACCCCCGATTTCTCCCTCACACATGCCGGAAAGGCGCTGCGCCTGCGCTACGACACCCAGGCGCGTTTGACCTTCAAAGGTCCCAGCCAATCGCAGGAAGGCATCCGCCTGCGTGAAGAAATCGAGTTTGTGGCGGATAATTTTCAAGCCGCCCAGGCTTTCCTGATCGCGTTGGGTTTCCAGGTGAGCATGATGTACGAGAAATATCGCACCACCTACGATCTCGGCAGCGTTCATATTCTCCTCGACGAGCTTCCCTACGGCGCTTTTGTGGAAATCGAAGGCCCAGACCCGGCCCAAATTCGGGTCGTCAACGAACAATTAGGCCTGGAATGGGAAAAGCGCATCGCAGAAAGCTATACGGTATTATTTGATCGCTTGCGCCTGAACATGGGGTTGTCTTTCCGGGACCTGATTTTCGAGAATTTCAAAGAGATCCATCCGACGGCAGCGGAGCTGGGCGTTCAACCGGCGGATGGTTCCCCTCAATAGCCCTTACTCCTCGTCTCCCGAAAGATCAGGTACGGCGCCGCGTCGACCCATTGAACCGGCCTCACCGGCCAGGTTTCACGCATCAGCGTTGCCAGGGTTGCCTGTGTTTTGTCAGCCCGGCCGGTGGTAAGAATTTGCACGCTCGGCTCGAGCGGCGGGTTTAGATTGGCCGGTTGGGAGCTGTTGCGCAGGCGTCTCTGCTCTAAGACGCGCCGGGCCTGGCGGGCGACTGCCGGCGCCGGGTCAATCACGCGCACGCTCGCCCCGGCGATTTCCTGAATCAAGGGGATCACAAAGGGATAATGGGTGCAGCCCAAGACGATCGTATCGATGCCTTGCGCGAGCATGGGGCGCAGCGCATCCTCCAGGATGCGGCGGGTTTTTGGGGAGCGCAAATGCCCGCCTTCGATCTGCCCGACCAACCCTGGGCAGGTCGCCTGCAGGAGCTGCACGCCGTTGGCGAATCTTTCGACCACCGAGGCATACAGCGCCCCCTGGAAGGTGGCCGGGGTGGCCAGCACGCCCACCACGCCGCTGTGGGTCGTCTCCGCGGCGGGTTTGACCGCCGGTTCCATACCGACGATCGGCGTCTCTGGGAAAGTTTGGCGTAAATGATGCAGGGCGGCCGCCGAAGCGGCATTGCACGCCACGACGATCAGATTGCAGCCCTGGGCGAGCAGGAACCGCGTGATCTTTTCTGAAAACTCCCGCACCTCATCCAGCGGGCGCGCTCCATAAGGCACGTTGGCCTGGTCGGCCAGGTAAACCAGCTTCTGGTTGGGTAATTCCTGGCGGATCGCCCTCAGCACAGAAAGCCCGCCGACGCCCGAGTCGAAAATCCCAATCGGGGCCGAAAAACCGCCGTCTTCCATTTACTCCCCGGCGACCTGGATAAATTTGCGCAAGAGCACGTCCATCGAGGCCTCTTGCGGCAGCCATTCAGGATGCCATTGCACCCCCAGACCAAACCGATAAGCGGGGAGTTCGAACGCCTCGACGAGCCCGTCTGGGGCGAAGGCGCTGGCCGATAAACCGGGCGCCAGGTCCTTGATCCCCTGGTGATGCAAGCTGTTAACTTTTGGAGCGCTTTCTCCCAGGATTTCGAAAAGCCGGCTGCCTGGTTCGATCTCGACGCTGTGCGCCAGGTAATCGCGCGGGAATTCAGGGAAGTAACTGTGGCGCATACCGGCCGGCTTCTGCTCCAGCACGTCTTCATACAGGCTGCCCCCTAAGGCGACATTGATCACTTGCAGCCCCCGGCAGATGCCCAAAAACGGCATTTGCCGGCGCATACATTCGTGCAGCAAGAAAATTTCAATCCGGTCCCGATCGCGGTCAACCTCGCCCACCAGGGGGTGCATCTGGCTGCCGTACTGGTCTGGATGCACGTCGCCGCCGCCCGTGAACAAGATGCCATCCAACACCGGGAATAAATCCTGTAAAACGGTTTCCGAAAGACCTAATGGGATCATCACCGGGCATGCGCCGCTGCGGATCAAGGCCTGGGTGTAGGCCTCGGTGATGGTCAGGATGGGATAACCATACTTACTGGTCGAACGCGTCATCGTGACGCCAATCAGGGGTGTAGACATGTTCACATCCGCGGAGCGAGCTTATAAAACGAAAAAAAGGCGCAGCACTCGTGTACTGCGCCCGATTTGGGCAATCTCAATCTGCCTGTGTTGGAGCAAGAACCAATCCTTAATCAGGGTGGTCAAGTTCTTGCGCTGGTCAGCCGGGTTATGAAAACCTTTGTTTCAAACGAGCGCTTTTACCGGTGCGCGTGCGCAGGTAATAAAGCTGGGCGCGGCGGACTTTGGAGTGGCGCTCGATAATGACCTTTTCGATGCGCGGTGAACGCAGCAGGAAAGTTCGCTCGACGCCCACGCCATTGCTGGCCATCCGGCGCACCGTAAAGTTGGCGTCGTTACCGCCCTTTCGACAGCGAATCACGGTGCCCTTGAATTCTTGGGTTCGCTCGTTATTTCCTTCTTTGATGCGCAAGTAAACTTTGACCATATCACCGGGGTGCAGCGGATCGATATTGGGGTTATCTGGCGCCTCGACTGATTTCAACAACTCGTTCATGGTTTTATTCCTTAAATTTTCGTGTAATGACTCGCGCAAAACGCGCTGTTCTTGATTCAAAATTTTTACCGCTGAAGGCGGCACGAAGCGTGATTATATCATGCTGATCTGGATTTGAAAAGAACTTGATTCTTAATTTCGATTATAATTCTAGCCATGAATGAACTGACCCCATTGCAGCCGGTGGATTATTTGCTGATTGGTCACATTACGGTGGATATCACACCCGAAGGTTTACGTCTGGGCGGCACAGTGACGTATTCAGCTCTGATGGCCCAGGCGCTTGGTTTAAGGGTCGGCGTGGTCACCTCTTGGGCGGGCGAAATCCCGCTCGGCCCGCTGAGCTCGATCCCGGTGATCAACTTCCCAACCGATCGCAGCACTACCTTTGAAAATGTTTATACCGCTGAAAAGCGGGTGCAATATATCCATCACATCGCCCCTCGGCTGGATTACTACCAGGTCCCTGAAGCCTGGCGTTCGGCTCCGATTGTTCACCTGGCCCCGATCGCCCAGGAAGTTGAGCCGTCGCTAGCGCGCAATTTCCCGACCGCAATGATCGGCGTCACGCCGCAAGGCTGGCTGCGCGGTTGGGACGGCGCTGGCCGGGTGCACGACGCCGAATGGCCGGAAGCGCGTTATGTGCTCGAGCGAAGCGGGGCAGCGGTGATCAGCCTGGACGACGTCAGGCGCGATGAAAGCCGCATCGAGGAGATGGCTTCCGCATGCCGCATCCTGGTGGTGACCGAAGGCCCCCGGGGGGCGCGCCTGTATTGGAATGGCGATGTGCGCCGCTTCCGAGCGCCCATCGTCAATGTTGTGGATCCAACCGGAGCCGGGGATATCTTTGCCACGGCCTTTTTCTCACGCCTGCACGCCACACGCGACCCCTGGGAAGCCACGCGTTTTGGCGTCCAGCTCGCCTCCATTTCAGTCACGCGCCCGAGTCTGCAAGGCATTCCCACGGCAGAAGAAATCCAAGAATGTATGATTGAGGTCTACTAGGGCTTGCATGGGACGGATATACACGCTCGTTAACCAGAAGGGAGGCGTTGGCAAGACAACCACGGCCATCAATCTTGGCGCATACCTGGCGTATTATGGCCAGAAGGTGCTGTTAGTCGATCTCGATCCACAAGCCAACGCCACTTCGTGCCTAAAAATCGATAAGCATGCTGTCAGAGGCGGTACGTATGATGTGCTCGTCGCCGGGGCCCCCGTGCTCAATCACATCTTGCATAACCCGCGCTTGAAACTCTCCCTGCTGCCTGCCACGCCCGCCCTGGCCGGTGGGGAGGTGGAACTGGTCAACGAGCTGGCCAGGGAGACACGCCTCAAGCAGGCGCTGGCGCTGATCGTTGAACGCTATGACTATATCCTGGTCGATTGCCCGCCATCCTTGGGCTTGCTGACCCTGAACGGAATCGTCGCCGCCCAAGACGGCTTGATTATTCCAGTCCAGTGTGAATACCTGGCCCTGGAAGGTCTGGGCCAGCTCACCTACACCATCAATCGTGTCCGCAGCGCGCTCTATCCCGGCTTGCGCGTGCGCGGCGTCGTGATGACCATGTACGACGGCCGGACGAATTTATCCAATGATGTGGTAAAAGAAGTCCGTCGCTTTTTCCCCGACCAGGTTTTTGGCGCGGTAATTCCGCGCACGGTGCGCCTGGCCGAGGCCCCCTCGTATGGGCAGCCGATTTCTTCCTATGCCCCAAGCTCGAATGGGGCGCAGGCTTACGCCAGCCTGGCGCGTGAGATCCTCGAAGGGGATGGCTTGCACATCGCGGTGGTTCAGGAGTGAGCATGTCACGCAGAGCTGGTTTGGGTCGTGGGTTGGACGCACTGATACCTGGAGAAGAACGTCCTTCGACGGGCATGGTTTCGATGATCCCGGTAGAGCAGATCGCTCCCAACCCTCGCCAACCGCGCAGCCATTTCGACCCCCAGGATATGGACGAGCTGGCAGCTTCAATCCGCGAACACGGCGTGCTCCAACCCTTGATTGTGACGGCGGACCTTGAAAACCCGGATCGCTATATCTTGATCGCAGGCGAGCGCCGCTGGTTGGCCGCCCGCCAGGCCGGGTTAACGCAAGTGCCGGCGATCTTTCGTGAAGTGAGCGAGCAGGAACGCTTGGAGCTGGCTCTAATCGAAAATTTGCAGCGCACAGACCTGGGAGCCCTGGAGGCGGCGGAAGCCTACCGGCAATTGGCGGAAGATTTTCAGCTTTCGCATGAAGAGATCGCCGCGCGCGTCTCGAAAAGCCGCTCCAATATCACCAATATGCTCAGGCTGCTCAAACTGCCGGCCGATGTGCAGGCTGCGCTTTCCGATGGATTAATCAGCGTGGGCCATGCGCGGGCGCTTTTGGGCCTGGCGACGGCGCAGGCGCAGAGCGCAGCGCTGCAATCTATCCTTACCCACGAGCTAAATGTTCGCCAAACGGAAGAATTGGTGAAGCATATGAGCGGCGAGAAGTTCACCCCCGCGCCAAAACCTGGTTTGCCGGTCGAGCTGGCGGCGTTGGTCGAGCGCTTACGCAGCCGCCTGGGCACGAAAGTCAGCCTGAATCATCAACGCAAAGGCGGCGCGATTATTATCCACTACTATTCCGACGAGGAATTGAACGCCCTCGTGGAACAACTTTTGGGCGAAGAATAAGCCGCTCTGCTAATTGCCCAATTTCGTGGTTTTAATCGGCTGAACTTCGTCCAGGTCTGCGTAAACAACCAGCCGGTCCAGGTAAATTTTTAGATCTTTATCCCAGTTTGTACAGGTAATCAAGGTCAATTGCGAATCGTCGGTCGGTTTGAGCACCGAGAATTCGTCATCATTAACCACAATCGATTCGCGCACCTTATAGGTGTAGATATTTTCCTGCGTATACAGCGTCACCACATCGCCGGCGCGTAAATCCTGCAAATACCGGAACGGTCCGTTGCTCCCATCGTTGAGGGTCACATGCCCGGCCAGGCCGGTATTCTTGCCCAATCCAGGCCAGGAAGTGTCGCCCAGCCAGGCGATCTCTTGTTTTAACCCGGCGATCTTCCAGGTAAAGCCGTCGAAGGGCACATATTTGACCACCGTGTCCAGGCCCAGGGCGGGGATTAATAGATGTTCCACCGGGCTGCTGTCAGGGTTCTCTTCGCCTTCGCCAACCTGCACGGTCGGGTTGGGGATCGGGAAATCAGGCAAGCTTGCGGGGGTTGGCGTCAAAGACAGGAATTGAGGATACTCTGGCCCTTCCTCTTGATATTGGGCGGCAATTCGAGGCGTGTTGGTGGCATCGCCGGCCAGTTGCCGGTTTTGACTGCGCGAGGGCAGGGTCAGCCCCCAGCCGACCAGGCCAAACACCAGCGCAGCCGTGACCAGGATCAGCCCTGTACGCGTGAGCCAACCTCCCCAGGTGGATTGTTTTACCTGCGACAGGCGGCTGGCGACTAGGGCTGCCGCTCCAAGCAGGCCTAACAGAATCGTTAATCCCAGGCCGGCCACGACGATGCCTGGCATGCCGTCGTCGCTGTCGATCCCGGCCAGGCCGGTCCCCGGCAGGCTGCCCGAACCCAGGGTGCGGTAGGTGACGCTGTTCGAAGTCTTCGATTGGCTTGTCGAACCGGCCGTGTAGGTCAGCGTTGCGGAATTGGTGTAATTTGCATTCGACACGGCGGTGGAATTTACCTGCGCCAGGAAACTGACCGTGACCGAAGTATCCGGGTTGATCTGCCCGATCGTGAACGTAATCGTGTTCGATGAGGTGTTGATGGAGTAAGAGCCCTTCGTGGTCGAAGCGCCCGTGATGGTGACCACAGACGGGAGCGTATCGGTCAGGACGGCTGAGGTAGCCGGCGCCAATCCGTTGTTTGTGATTTTAATCGAGAAGTTGAATAATTGCCCCACGGAAGCCTGGCTGGGGCTGACAGATTTGACGATCGTCATATCGGGTACGATCGTACCCGTGACGGTGGGGGTAGGCGGCGTGCCCGAAACGGTGGGCGTTGGCGTAGGCGTTGCCGCCGTAGAAGCCGAGGCGACATTCGAATATACGGAATTGCCGCCGTCGTTCACCGCCCGCACGCGATAATAATAGATGGTGTTGGCGCTCAGGCCGGTGTCGCTAAAGGCTACCGTATTGGCAGGCACGGTGTTGATCAATGAAAAATTCGTGCCATCCGTAGAGCGTTCGATTTCAAAACCGGTTTCAGTATTGGAATTATCCGTCCAGCTCAAATTAATTTGACTGGCCGAGCCGACGACTGCGCTCAGCCCGCTCGGCGCGGCCGGGGGCGGAATGGCCGTAAAAGTGGCTGTAGGTGTGACGCCAATTGGCCAGCTATATTTAATCGTTAGCTTAGGCCGGTTGGCGGCCGTGAATGCATCGCCTGAGTCGAAGGAGGCCAGAGCGCTAGGAGGGGTTCCGCCGAAAGTGATGATGATGCCATGGTTGCCTGCCGGATTGTCGACCCAGGATTGCACCAGGTCGTTGCCCAAGGGCAATGTATACGTTCCGGCTGCAGGTGGGGCAAAGGCCTGGACAGGGTTCGTGCTTCGATCGACGCCGGGCGCCGATGCGCCGGGGGCGCCCCAGGGGTTGGCGCTATCGTAATTGGTCCAGGTGGTTTGTTGGTGGTTTGCGTCCCAGGGCTGGAGCAGCTCAAAAATCGGATAGATGTTCCCAAGACCAGGCTGGGTCACATTAAAAGTTATGCTGGCAGACATAATTTGGCTGCCGATCGGTATATCGTTGCTGATATCCCATTTTAATAGTGCATAATTCGCATCGTTGCCGGCCGCGGTCGCCCCATTGACTTTGAGCTCCTGGGCTTGCCAAAAGGTGGTAGACGGTAACGCCTGTGAAATATAGGTATCGAGCATGCCGGCGTACGTGGACTTAGGCGCAACGCCATTTTGAAAAGACAGCTCAACCGGGATCAGCGTGGGCGTTGCGGTCGGCGTTGCCGTGGATGTAGAAGTAGATGTGGATGTGCTGGTGGCTGTGGGGGTATCCGTAGAGCCCTGCGCCAGGGCATTGCTCGCCCCGCCCGGGCCCGAGCTCCCCAGGCGCGTGGATAAATAGGTTTGCGAAAGCAAAGTCAACACCAGCAACATAATGAAGACCACGATGGGCGTTTTGGTCCGCTGCTTTGAGGTGAGCTTCGCTTGCAATTGTTTAATATCCATCATATTTTCTCCACCGGCTGCATCGCGCCATGCTATGGCACGCCATGCTATGGCACGCCATTCTATGGCATACCCTTTTTTTATTATATCATCCCTTCTTTTCCCCAAGCCGGCGGTAGTCCCCTTCTCGGACGGTGATCCCGGCCGAGTCTAAGTATTCTAACAATGCCAGGGTATATTTGCGACTGGTGTTGAAATGATCGCGCACTTGCGCGGCCGTGATGGGGCCGTTTTTCGAAATCAGTTTACGGATTTCATGCACCATCTTTTGATAATCCGCTTCTCGAAAGACGACTTCCGGCGCCGCCAGGATCAATCTCCCGGTATCGATCAGCGCCTGGAACAAGTCCTCGCCGACCTCGGCCTGGCACTCTTTGACCGAAGGGGGTGAATACGGGGCCGCGGCAAAGCGCGCCAACAATCTCGCCGCGCTCTGTTCCTGCTGTGGGGTAAAACGAATCTGGAAGCCAGGGATGCATACCAGCGGGCCATGTTCTTCCAATTGCTGTGTAGCCGCCAGATTGCTGAGCGCCAGGTTGAATATCTTGGGAGTCAGGTGAGGCGTGCCTTTTAAGCGGCTTTTCAATTCCTCGCGCAGCAACCCCGGTCTTAACGGGTAGAGATGATGATAGTCCTTCACTTCCTGGAGGGTGTGGGCGGCAAATTGCTCCCACAGGCCACGGCTGATCGCCAGCTCGCCGGGTTCGATGCTGCTGCGCGCCGCCGGGGCTTCCCGGCCATGCGCAGCTTGATTTGGATGCGCTTCTAGAGGCAACAGCAGCCCACGCGTGAACAGATCGCCGGCGGCCTGCAACGCCGCCGCTGTATCTAAATTCGAGCGCGACATCATATCCTTTAAAGGAGCCACGCCCAGCGCTGCCGCGGCTTGCAGCAGGATGTCGCTCGGGTCGCCCTGCGCCAGCGCCTCCAGGTCGGCGAGCGTCTCTTCAGAGAAGCGTTTATGGCGGCCTTTGGGATGCGGATCGACGATTGCGCCGCCGCCCAGGGTCTCGCCTGGGGACGGCCGGCGTAAGATATAGTGGTCGCCTCGCACGGCGATCACCGGGGAGCTCAATTCCAGTTGTAACCACCCACTTTCACCCGGCGATAGCGCCTCGCTGCCCAGCAAACGCACGCGGGCGATGACTTCCATCGCGCCGATAAAAAATTTGACCTCGGTATTGTGTTTGAGCGGCAGGCTCAAATCCGGCGCCATACGGAAGTGTACGTCGACGCGCCGGGTGGGTTGGTAATCTCCGGGGTGGGCAATCACGTCGCCGCGCTTGATTTGTTCGAGTGTGACCCCCGAGACGTTGACTGCGGTGCGGCTGCCTGGCAGGGCCGCCTCTTCCTTGCGTTTGTGGGTTTGCAGGCCGCGCACCCGCCCCTTGAAACCTTCGGGAAGGACGACCAATTCGTCGCCAATTTTTAACTGGCCATCCGACAGGGTGCCCGTCACGATCGTCCCAAAGCCCGGCATGCTAAAAATGCGATCGACCGGCAGTCGCGGCCGCCCCAAATCTGGGCGCGGCGAGCGATCGGCGAGGCAGGCGCTGATCGCCGCCAGGAGCTCCGGCAGCCCCTGGCGGGTGCGCGCAGAAACCGGTAGAATGGGGGCGTTTTCAAGCACCGTGCCCAGCAGTACCCCGCGCAGGTCCTCGCTGACCAGCTCGATCCAGTCCGCATCGACCAGATCGATTTTTGTCAGCGCGACCACCCCGCCCTGGATCTGTAATAAATCCAGGATGGCGAGATGTTCGCGCGTCTGCGGCATCACGCCTTCGTCGGCAGCCACCACGAATAAGACTGCATCGATCCCGCCAATCCCCGACAACATATTTTCGATAAAGTCTCGGTGACCGGGGACATCGACGATGCCGATCTCTTCTCCCCCGGGTAATTTTAGCCAGGCGAAACCGAGATCGATCGTCATTTCACGCTCGCGCTCTTCCTTCAGCCGGTCTGGATGAATTCCGCTGAGCGCCTGCACTAACGTTGATTTTCCATGGTCAACGTGTCCGGCTGTGCCGATTACATACATACGATCCTCGCCAATCGGGTTGGAGTATTGACCGCTGATACATGCGCTTCGGCGCTATCGACCCCGGCCAACTGACCTTTCATACGACGCCACCCATTCGTGCGACACTGCCAGGAGGCCCTGTAATCGTTTTTCGGTTTGCTCGGTCATCTGTTGGAGTAGATCTTGAATCTCCTGAACGCTTTCTTCGATCAGGACGACCTTCTCGGATAATTTTTCGTACTGCCGCAGCGACTCATTGCGCTGCTCATCGATGGTCAGGGTATAGTTGGTCCAACGCTTCTGATCATCCGCCTTAAAGGTAACCCATTCCTGGCGGAAGCGCTCTTCGGCCAGGCGTTGGATTTCGGTGATTTCGTTAACGCGGCGTTCTACCTTTTGAGAAATTTCATCCACCGCTTGTTGGGTGCGTTTGACTGCCCGGTGGGTCGTGTCCAGGGTCTGCAGGTTGCTCTCCACATCCGCGGTCTGGCCTTCAATCGCCAAAAAGCGTGCTTCCCATTCTTTCCAAACTCGTTCACGCTCGACCTGGTAAAGGGCTTGCTTTTCAATAAAGGCTGCCAGGGTCTCGCTGCGCTCGGTTTCTGTTGAGCCTAGCTCGGACAGGCGAGTCTCGACTTTTTTCGTGCCGGCGCTGATCACCTCAATCTTACCGCGCTGCTCATCGACCCGTTTGCGAATCGCCGCCACTTCTCCTTGCACATCGGTTAATCGTTTTACATCCTGGCGGCGGCCATCGTCGAGCAGGCGAAAGGTGCGTGTATATTCTTCTTCGCTGCGCCTGGATGCGTCGACCTTGGTGCGGACTTCATCGATCAGGCGCGCCAGGCGGCTTTCTTCTTCCACCCTGGCTTTTAAACTGCGTTTCAATTCTGCCATCGGTTCGATTTCTTTGCGAACCTCAGCCAGGCTGATGTCGATGGCGCGCATTTCGACCCGGCGTACTTTCTCGGATTCTTCCTCGCGCTTTTTGATTTGCCGTTCGAGCTCATCAAAGTACTGCTTGGCCTCGATCCGCTGGTGGGTGAGCATGTCATCGAAATGATCCATGCGCGCCATGATCGCCTCCAGGCGTGTCACCTCCCCGCTGACTTCCTTGATCTGGCGCGGCAAGGGAGATAGATTGGTTTCAAGGGCCGAGATTCGTTCCTCGATCGTTCCCAGGCGAGTTTTGTCTTTTCGCCTTTCTTCATCTAACCAATCGAGCTGTTTTAGGATTTGTTCAACTTCCATGGTTGGTCTCCTGGGTGGGTATCACCGTATTGGATGATTATAGCATGCAACAATTGCCGCGTTGGGATTGTCATCGCCCCGGCAGGCAGTCGCGCCAGCTAACCCGTCGCCGGCTCACGAGTAAATCTGCAAGCCAAGCCTCGCGCAGGAATCTTCCAGGTTGCACGGCTTTAACAAGGTCGAAGTTGTCATTGCGAACGCAGCGTCGGGCCTGTCCTTGCGAGTAACTCCACCGCGCCAGCGCTTTTCTTGCAGGAATGACACCGCTCATCCTGCAGTGGCTATGTAGGGCGGGCTGTTTGTAGATACTCGTAGGGATTGACCTCTACATGCTCTTTAACAATATACCTCTGAAAGGTGTGAAAATCAGCCGAACTATGGCACACTAGACGAATGCGATGGAGGTGAGCCATGACAATCAAAACCAGTCCACACGAGCGCCAAATGTTCTCTGATCTGCACCGGCAA
>JAYRNN010000375.1:0-3612 GCA_041912175.1 Anaerolineales bacterium
CGGCGCTGGCGATTAATTGTGGATCAATATCCGAAGCGCCATTCTTATTGAATCCGAGATTGACAACGCCAGACACCAGGCCGCGCAGTAAATCCTGATCGCTTCCCGGGGCAGGATGTAAGACGAGATGAGCAGCGGTCTCGGTTTCGTTTTCATTAGGGTCAATGACGATGAGCGTGACGCCTTTTGGTCGATTCCGTTTGACGAAGAACCCGGCCACCTGATGGCTTTTAACCAGATCGGCGCCGATCACCAGCACGCAGTCGGAATTCTTTAAATCCTCCAAGTCGCCAAGAATTTTTTGATCACTTAGATCGGCGCTGGTCAGATTTTCTTCAATGCTGGTTACCGTTTTAGCGGACAAATGGCGATTAAACAACGCCTTGAACGCATAAAGGTCCTCTGCAGTCAAGCGTGAAGATGCCAGTGCAGCAATTTCTCCACCAGCAGTCTCGAGCTTGCTTGTTACCGTGCTGATTGCCTCATCCCAAGTGACAGGCGCCAGGCCGCCATTCTTGCGTACCATGGGGACTGTGATCCGAGAGCGGGTATCTTCAAGGGTTTTATAGCGCCCGAGGTTACACAAGACGCCCTCGTTGACAGGCGCTTCCCAGTCACCCAGAACGCGAATGATGCGATTGTCACGCACTAGCATGCGCATGCCGCAACCAACGCTGCACCCCACGCAAACGCTTTCGACGACTTCAGCGTCTTTTTCAAGCCCTTGATAGGCTGTGCTGCGTTCGATTAAAGCGCCCGTCGGGCAGACCTCGACACAAGTGCCGCAGCGAATACAACTGCTTTCGCCCATGGGTAATCCATAATCTGCCACGACCAGGGTGTGGGCGCCGCGGTTTTCCATGTCCAGGGTAAAATTCCCAACCAGATTGGCGCAAGCGCGAACACAACGGCGACAAAGGATGCACCGATTATGATCGAGAATGAAATAGGGGTGCGACGCATCGACCGGGAATGAGGACCAGTTTGGTTGGATCGGCCAGTGGGTCATGTCCTCGCCATAGGCCGCATTTTGCAACTCGCAGTCGCCGCCAGTTTTTTGGCAGAAGGGGCAGAAATGGTTGCGCTCGCTGAAGAGCATGGTGAGAACAAACTTGCGGATGGTTTGCAGTTTATCCGTGTTGGTCTGGATGACCATGTTTTGGCCAACGGGTAACGTGCAGGAGGCAATCGGAGTACGAAAACCTTGAACTTCTACCACGCACAGCCGGCAGCCTCCATAGGGAGGCAGCGCCGGATGATCGCATAGCGTTGGAATGGTTATGCCTGCCATTTCGGCCGCGCGCAGCACGGTTGTGCCGACAGGTACTTCTATGGTTTTTCCATCAATAGTTAAGCTGATCATTGGACACCTTTAGATTGATGATTTTTATTTTCCGAATTTTGATTTGTCTACTTTGCCTAAATTGCGCCGACTGCCATTTCCAAAACTTGCTCGGGCTCGGTGATGGCTGGCGTCATAGGGCATACTCCGACCGGGCAAACGCCGAGGCGAATATGCGCTTCAACTTCTGCCCGAAAATGGCGCAGAATATCGCGTACCGGGCCTGAGGCAGTTTGCCCAAGTCCGCAATTTGAGAGTGTTTCCATATTTTCGCCCAGGTACTCTAACTCATCCAGGTCAGATAATTTGCCCTGTCCTTCTGAAATGCGGGCCATGATTTCATAGGAACGCTGTGTACCCACCCGGCAGGGAGTGCATTTTCCACAGCTTTCAAAGCGAAAGAACTCAAGGAGTACCTTAGCCAAATCCACCAGGCAGGTATTGTCATCACAGATCAGCAGCGCCCCAGAACCGAGCGACACCCCGGCTTTGCGATAGGATTCGAAATCCATGGGGGTATCCTGCAGACTGGCGGGTATGATCGAGCCGCTGGAGCCGCCGGTTTGAGCCAGCTTGAAGGGGGCAGAATTTTTCATGCCTTTGGCATAAATCGTGATGACTTCGCGCAGGGTAATGCCCATGGGAACTTCGATCACGCCTGTCTGGTTGACGTTTCCCAGGATCGTATAAACCTTGGTGCCGGTGCTCTTCGGGGTGCCAAATTGGCGGTACCATTCCGCTCCATTTCGGAGAATGGGCGGGACATTTGCCAGGGTCTCGACGTTGTTGACCAGGGTAGGTTTGCCCCACAGGCCGTTGGTGGGGGGATAGGGCGGCCTGGCGCGAGGCTCGCCACGCTTGCCTTCGATCGACTCGATCAGGGCGGTCTCTTCACCACAGATGTATGCGCCGGCGCCGGCATGCACATGGATCACGAAATCGAACCCTCGGTTAAGGATATTTTTCCCTAACAGACCGTAGGCCTTTGCTTGTTCGATCGCCCTTTCCAGACGCTGATAGGCTAATTTGTATTCGCCTCGGATGTAGATGTAGCCCTGGCTTGCGCCAACTGCATAAGCAGCGATCGCCATGGCTTCAATAATGCTGTGCGGGTCTCCCTCTAGCACGACCCTATCTTTGAAAGTGCCTGGCTCGCTTTCATCTGCGTTGCAAATGACGTACTTCGGTAGGCCAGGAGCGGTGGAGACGAAATTCCATTTTCGTCCAACCGGAAAACCGGCGCCGCCGCGACCTTGTAAGCCGGAATTCTCGAGGATATCGATAACCGCTTTTGGCGTCATCCCGGTTACGGCTTTTGCAAGTCCCTGGTAGCCATCGTGGACGATATAATCGTCGATATTTTCCGGATCAATCAGCCCGGCCCGTTCAAGGACAATCCTTTTTTCGGCCGGCAGGGCGCCTTTGCGCGCTCTTAGCCAGGCGATTTGACCGGTGAGCTCACGTACCGGAGCCAGGAATTCTTCGACAACTCTGCCTTTGTAGAGATGTTCTTCAACCAAACGGTGTACTTGACTGGTCCTTACCGGTCCATATACGACTGCCTCTGGGTATACGATCACGATGGGTACGGAATCGTGCCGACCAATGTCAGTGACAGTGGTAACGGATATTTCATCGGCTAAACCAAAGGCTTCAATTTCACTTTGTAGCTGGTGGAGTATCTCCTGTGCTCCGTGTAGCTGGCTAACAGGATCGTAGGAGACTAAAACCATGGATCGTACAGTCTTCATCATTGACCTCGTTTAAAATCGCCTTCAATCACTCATAGCGCTCAAGAATTTCGGCCAGTTGATCCGGGGTGACATTGCCATAAATATCTTCGTCAATCAAGACCACCGGACCAACCCCACAGACACCGAGGCAGCTCGTGACCAGTAAAGTCCACCGGCCATCTGGGGAAGTCTCACCGGGTTGGAGCTGCACCTGTTCTTTAATAGCCTGAAAAAGCTGGCGCCCACCCATCACATGGCAGGGCGCGCTCTCGCAAAATCGAATTACGTGCCTCCCGACCGGTTTGGTAGACAACATCTGGTAAAAGGAAGCCAATCCGAAAAGCTGGCTTTCTGAGACAAATGATTGCGGCTGGATATCCGCCGCGCCAGGACCTTGTACCACGTCAATTGTGTTGATTTGACGTTTTATCTCACGAAATGCTTCCGCGGGAATGTACCCGTAAACCTGGTTGATTTCGCTCAGGATCGGGATTAAGGCTTCGCGGCTTTTTCCGTGGTTCTCAATTGCTGTCTTGA
>JAYRNN010000376.1:0-18927 GCA_041912175.1 Anaerolineales bacterium
CAGCTTCGCTCTTGACATCTGGCAGTTTCAGGACAATAATCGACATGGCAGTCTCCGGTTGATGGTTGTCTGTTCAACTCCCATCTTACCAGAGACTGCCTCTTTTTTTTCCTCTACCAACCGGTTTTGTGACAATCACATATTAAAAAAACAGGACTGCCGATGAAGAAAATTAGATACAAAGGCTGCCCCAACATTTTACTTTGAGGCAGCCTTTGCAAAAATACTTACTCGACAGTTCTTGAAAAAGTGGTTCTACCTACAGCCAGCCACGCAATTCCATCGCTTTCACAACACGTCCGATCGCTACCATATAGGCTGCATCGCGCATGTATACTTTTTCACTCTCGGAAAGCTCAAGTACGCTTTCAAACGCTGAGGTCATCTTAGTATCCAGGCGGTCCAAGGTTTCGTCACGCGTCCAGTAGTAGTTCATATCGTTCTGAACGCTTTCAAAGTAAGATACGGTTACACCGCCAGCATTACACAAGAAATCGGGAATAACAAATGTGCCATTCTTCTTTAATACTTCATCCGCTTCTTGCGTGGTCGGGCCATTGGCGCCTTCTGCCACGATACGCACACGGTCACTGACCCGCTTGACTGTTTCGCCGTTAATCTGTCCTTCTAATGCGGCAGGAATCAGAACATTTACATCCTTACTAATCCAGGCATCGGCATCTTCAATCTTGTAACCCGCTTTGATCGCCTGGTCTTTATCGATCGAACCATATTGATCTGTAATAGACTTCAGGAAACGCGGATCGACGCGATCATCATGGCTAACCGTATATGGCATTCGGTCTGTGCGATCCCAATAGGATACACAGGCTACCTTACCGCCGAGTAACTCCGAAAAACCGATGGCCGCGTATTGAGACACATTGCCAAAGCCCTGGATGGCAGCCACTGACTTGGCTGGGTCGATCTTAAGGTGCTTCATCGCTTCACGTACGGTGTAAATCACGCCAAAACCCGTGGCTTCCGTCCGCCCAAGGGATCCGCCGCCGCCGACAGGCTTACCAGTTATCACGCCCGGTGTGTATTGTCCCACCAGTTTAGAGTACTCGTCCATCATCCACCCCATCATTTGAGGGGTGGTACCAACATCTGGAGCAGGAACATCCTGGCGCGGGCCAATATTACGCCACATTTGATCTACCCAACCGCGGCAAAGGTGCTCTTTTTCATGGACGGTCAGCGTGGCAGAGTCGACCGGCACGCCGCCTTTACCGCCGCCCAACGGAATATCGGCTACGGCGGTTTTCCAGGTCATCCACATCGACAAGGCACGCACCGTATCCATCGTTTCAGATGGGTGGAAGCGAATGCCGCCTTTTGAGGGCCCACGTGCATCATTATGTTGAACACGATAACCAAAGAAGACCCGGCTCGAACCGTCATCCATTCGAACCGGGATCATGAATTTAAATTCGCGCATTGGCCAGCGCAGCATTTCGGATACTTGCGGATCAAGATTTAGCAAATTTGCCACATTATCAAACTGGCTTTGCGCCATCTGGAACGCGTTGATCAATTCTGCCATAGGTTTTATTCTCCTTTTACATAAGGTTAACCGACGCAACCCCACTCGTCAAGTGTCGAGTGTCATATTCAAGCTATGTATTTTTACCGTTTTCGGATTTTGTTTTTTTCTTCTGTTAATTGACGTTCCAATTCTTGTTGAACGATCTGAGGATTTGCCTGCCCGCCTGCCAGGCGCATTACCTGGCCAAATAACCAACGCGAGATCGTCTCCTTCCCGGCCAGATAAGCTTTCAGTTGGTCTGGATTTTCAGTAAGGATACGTTCCACCCACCCAGCGATGGCCGCCGCGTCAGAAATTTGCCGCAATCCACGCCCGATGACAATCGTCTCAGCCGAGTCGCCGCTAGTGTACATATCTGCTAAGACGGTCTTAGCGGTGGTCTGGTTTATCTCACCCTTGGCTGCCATTTCAACCAGGCCGCCCAAAGCCTGCGGGCTGATCTTGCAGGCATCAATCGTATCATTATTCTGGTTCAGCAGGCCAAATAAATCGCCAGTTATCCAGTTGGCGATGATTTTGGGTGCAGATCCTGGCGCGGCCAGGACGGCTTGCTCGAAGAACTCGGCCACATCGGGTTCAGAAGTTAACACTCCGGCATCATACTCGCCTAACCCAAACTGCGTTTGAAAGCGCGCGAACTTGTCGGCGGGTAACTCGGGCAAATCTGCTTTTACTCGATCCAACCACTCGGGCTCGACCGCCAACGGCGGCAGGTCAGGTTCTGGAAAGTACCGGTAATCTTCCTCGCCTTCTTTAACTCGCTGGGTAAAAGTAATTCCCCGGTTTTCATCCCAGCCGCGCGTTTCCTGTGAAACTCTCCCGCCTTTTCGGATCACATCGCTCTGACGTTGAATTTCATATTCTACCGAACGTTCCAAGGCGCGGAAACTGTTCAGGTTTTTAATCTCGGTGCGTGTGCCGAATTGTTGGCTGCCAGACGGGCGCACGGAAATATTGGGTTCAATACGCATGACGCCTTTTTGCAAATCGCCTGAGTTTACTCTCAAATAGCGCAACAAGCTGCGTAAAGCGGTCGCATAGGCGCGTACTTCTTCAGCGGAATGTAAATCTGGCTCGGAAACAATCTCTAAGAGTGGCACACCGGCTCGATTGAGATCGACCAATGAATAACCCTGTCCATCCTGATTTACGTGAGTCAGCTTGCCGGTATCTTCCTCCAAATGCACACGCCGGACACGGATAATTCGCTCCCCCTGAGAGGTATGTATGACCATCTTGCCATGCCGCGCCAGGGGCATCTCATATTGTGAAATTTGATAACCTTTCGGGAGATCAGGGTAAAAATAATTCTTACGCGCAAAAATACTGGTGAGGTTAACCTCACAGCCCAATGCTAAGGCGACACGCAGACCGTATTCAACTGCCTGGCGATTGACCACCGGCAGCATTCCGGGCATCCCCGCGCATACAGGGCACACAGCGATATTTGGCTCTGCTTGAGTCGAGTCAACCACACGACAACCGCAGAACATCTTCGAATGAGTTTTTAGCTCTGCGTGAATTTCAAGCCCAATGACAGGCTCAAATTCCATAACCATTGTTGTTACAGTCAGGCCAAAGAGCCGAATTAACCATGGCGGCGCATGAAACGCTCGATACGCAACAGCGCCTCTTCGAGTTTCTCGTAAGCGGTGGCATAAGAGCAGCGCACGAAACCCTCACCGCCTGCGCCAAATGCAGAACCAGGCACGACCGCTACGCGCTCCTCCTCCAGCAATTTTTGGGAAAAAGTTTCTTCATCCATGCCGGTCACACTGATCTGTGGAAAAGCATAAAACGCGCCGCGTGGCTCGAAGGTCGGCAATCCCAGCCGATTCAGACCAGGTACGATCAGTTCCCGACGCCGATTGTATTCTGCGACCATCTCGTCAACATAGGTTTGACCATGTTCAAGCGCTTCCAGCGCGGCGACTTGTGCAGTCGTTGGCGCCGACATAATCGTATATTGGTGAATACGCAGGAGGCCGGACATCAGTTCTGCCGGACCGGCTGCGTAGCCAATTCGCCAGCCGGTCATCGCATAATCTTTCGAGAAACCGCCCAATAGGAGCGTGCGCGCCTGGGCTCCGGGCAGCGCAGAGAAGCACACGTGTGGGATGCCATACACAAGCTGGTCGTAGATTTCATCTGAGATCACCATCAGATCATATTTTTCTGCCACGCGCAGAAGTTCTAGTAACGTCTCTCGTGAAGCCACTGCACCCGTCGGATTGTTAGGATAGCCGATGAGGATCGCCTTGGTACGTGGGGTGATGGCCGCCTCGATCTTATCGGGGCGAAGTTCGAAGTTGTCTACCATTTCACTGGGCACCTCCACCGGTACGCCACCCGCCAGGATAACCTCCGCCTGGTAAGCCACAAAACAAGGCGTTGGAATTATCACTTCCTCTCCTGGGTTCAACAGCGCGGTCAAGGCCAGGTATAGCGCCTCTGATACCCCAACTGTCAGGATGATCTCCTTTGCAGGGTCATAGGACACCCCATAAAGCCGCTCCAGGTGACGCGCCAATGCCTGGCGGACTTCTAAAATGCCGGAATTGGAGGTGTAATGGGTCTCTCCAGTTTCTAATGAACGGATGCCTGCCTGCAAGATGGACGTCGGCGTGGTGAAGTCTGGCTCGCCAATGCCAAGCGAGATTACATCTTTCATCGTGGCGACAATATCAAAGAATTTGCGAATTCCAGACGGCTTTAACGTAGCAACTCGCTCTGCAAGGTAACTTTTTTGAACAGGCGTTTCCATTTTTTCACGATTTGCAAAAGTATTCATAACTTATCTCCTGATTGGTCCGATTGCATCAAACGGTAGAGCTTTTCCGAGCAATAAAGAAAGGTAATTAACATTTCATAAAGTAATCACGGTGTTATCACCGGCATTAATCGACCCTGGCCGCCTTAATAACTGTACCCGACGTCCAATGAGGGAATTTTCCAGAATAATTCCCTTCGCTTCAGCTTCATCTTCAAGAATAGAATCTCGGATGATGCTGTGCTCGACATGACAGCCTGCCCCGAGGGACACGTGCGGTCCGATTATCGACTCAAACACCCTGGCGGTTGGGTGGATGAAGACAGGCGGGACAACCACCACGCCTGAATGTTGTGCAGCCTGAGCGCTGTTATCCAGGCCATGTTCAAGCAGATATCGATTTGTCTCCAGGATCGCTTCCGGCGTGCCAGCATCCAGCCAGGTGTTTACTTTCTCGACGCGCATTCGCAAACCCTGTTCTAGCATAATATTAATCGCATCCGCCAGGTAAAACTCGCCCTTTAGCTGCATATTTCGATCCATCTGTTCGTCAATGGCCGTCAATAAATCTTCCGCATGCTTAAAGTAGTAAAAACCAACTACCGCCAGGTTATTCGTAAAATCCTGGGGCTTTTCGATCAAACGGCTAACCAGACCCTGTTGATTCAATACGGCCACCCCAAAACGACGTGGATCAGGCACTGGCTTAACCCAAACTACAGCGTCATCCGGCTCTTCTGCCAGAAAAGAAAGGTTGGTCTCCAATAAGGTATCCGCAAATACAATCAACATCGGCCCATGCAAATATTCTCGAGCCAATTGGATGGCGTGGGATTGGCCGCGCGGGTTCTCTTGCAAAATGTAATAGGCTTTTAAATCCGGGTAATGTTCGTTCAGATAATCTTCTATTTGCTCGCCAAGGTAGCCTACGATATTGATCAATTCGAAGTTTTGCTGGTCTGGTAAAGTTGAGAGGCTGTCGATCACATGATCGATCATCGCTTTTCCGGCCACGCTAACCAACTGTTTGGGCTTGCTCCAGGTGTGAGGTCGTAGGCGCGTGCCCAAACCTGCCATAGGGATCACAACTTTGATGGTTGGTTTACTCATACCATAATCCTTTGTTTAACAATTTTATGGCAACCTTCCGCTAAGAGTAGCCGGACTTATTATAACGCCACTCGTGAATACCATCACAACTTGCGGCAGATGAGCAGTCCTTTGCCAATTGGGACTACAAGTGCATCCATCCGCCGATCGTTTACAACGTATTCTATGAACGACTGCAGTTCCATCTGGTGGCTGATGGCATTGTCGGCCACGAAGATTGCTCCTGATACCATATTCGGCGCAACCTTTTCAAAACTATCGAGATAGATATCTTTCTCTGCGTCTACAAAGCAAAAACCAACCGGTCGATAATCAGGCAGCAGTATCCGCGCGTCGCCCTGTACAAGATCAATGTACTGTTCTGCGCCCGAAACTCTGAAGGTCTCTTGGGCGAGGAGCGCTTTCTCAGGTAAAATTTCGAAAGTGGTCAGCCTTTGATTCCGCACTCGACAAGCCTGGGATAACCACAATCCAGAATATCCGCCGCTTGCGCCTACCTCTAACCAGAAGCCATCGGGGGCGTTTGCAGCCAACAGGCATAGAAACTTGCCCGTTTCTGGGGGTATCTGGCGTAGTCGTTCCAGATGCGGTGTATCATCCCGTCGATCGCGCATATCCACTGCCTCTAGATAAGCCATGCGATTTACGATAGGTTGAGGAATATCCCAAAACATGACCATCTGCTCCTAATCATTGCAGGTTTCCAAAAGGTTCATTTGTTCTTCGATAAAATCTACTGCACTTTTAAGCGTTTCAGCATCTAATGCAAACGTAGCCCCAGCTACGCGATAAAGTTCTGGGAGATTCATTTTCCCGCCCAAAGCAAGCGCTTGACGGTACTTCGCCACCGCCTGCGGTTGATCTTGGAGCGCATGCTGCCAGACTTGTACAGCCCCTAATTGCGCCACACCATATTCGATATAATAGAAAGGATAGCGGTAGATGTGTTGTTTCCGATGCCAGCCGGTCATCGCTTCGGCCTCCAAGCCGCTCCAATCTACGCCCGGGATAAAACGCTTCCACAGCTCATGCCATTTGGCGTCACAAGCAGCTGGCTCAATCGCCTGCGCTGCGTGGGTATAGACCCAATGCTGAAAGGCATCCACAACTGCCATATAAGGCCAGAAAGTGATGATATGTTCCAGTTGTTCGGACAGGAAGCGATTTGCATCACTTCTTGAATAGAAACCGCCCAGGGTGTCCAAAAGGTATGGCGAGGCAAGCAGTTCCATCGCCATCGATGCAACCTCAGCAAATTCCAGGCCCGGGTTGCGTTGTTGTGCATAAGGCAGTCCGAGACGTTCGAAATTATGAAAAGCATGCCCTGATTCATGTAAGATCGTGCGGACATCGCTGGATAACCCCACAGCGTTCATAAATATGAATGGGCGGCGTAGGACTGGAAATCCAGTGCAATACGCACCGGGGGCTTTCCCTTTGCGGTTATCCAAATCAAGTAGCGCTTCGGATTGCATCAGACGGAAATATTCACCGAATACTGGATCGACCTGCGCAAAAATGGCTCCGGCTTTGTGCTGTAAGTCATCAACATTCCCATACTGTGGAAGGGATGGCTGGTGGATTGGATACAGATCCTGGTCAAGATCCCAGGGTCGCAAGCATTCGACGCCCAATCTCTTGCGATGGCGCTCATAGATACGCGTGGCGGCTGGCGTGGCAATCTGCTCGATAGCCTGATGGAAATCCAGACAATCCTGGGGAGTATAATCGAGACGCAGCATTTGCAACCAACGGTAGGACCGAAAATCAGATAGCCCTGCATTCTCAGCCAGCTTACATCGTAATGGAATAAATTTCTGCCAAAGATCGTTAATCGATTGGCGATCTGTCAGTTGGCGCGCCGCCGACAATCGCCAGGCGCTTTCACGCGTAGCGCGTTGTGGATCTGTTAACGCATTGCGCATCTGCGGCAAGGTGTACTCGTCTCCTTGCCAATTTACTGTCTGGCCGCCAATGATCTTGTTGTATTCCGAAGCCAATTTACGTTCCTCGGATAAGATAGGCAGATTCTCGACTCGAAAGAGCTCTGTTTCGAGGCGCATTTTCCGCAATGCCATTTCAAACCCTGGCGGCTCCAACCCACTTTCCAACAACTTTCGCTTCAGCTTTTGATCGGCTGCCTGGGCTGCTGGATAAATTTGATCCAAGAAAGCGTTGTAGCGCGCCTCTGCTTGCGAATCGGTCGTATCGACCGTGATCGCCACATTCAAGCGGGCATACCATTCGGCGACCAGATCGTTTAATTGCGTCCAGCCTGCCAGCCATTCGTCAATTTGCTTGAGATCTAAAGGATAATTTTCAAGTCGATTGAAATATGGCTCGATTTGCTCCCAAGACCAGTGGCTAAATTCGATTGCGTTGGTGGGTAGGGTAGTAAACAACAAATATCTCCTAAAACACCTTGCCCGACGACCTTTAATTGTTCAGAGCGTTGGGTGAAATTGGCTCCAATTCGTAGCCTGTTGGTAGGCATGTCCCGCCCAAAACAAACGCTGCTCATGGAAATGTGGCGCCATCAACTGCATTCCAATTGGCAAACCCACTGCATCAAAGCCAACTGGGAATGCCAGGCCAGGAATGCCGGCCAGGTTCGCAGGCAGAGTAAAAATGTCTTCGAGATACATTGCTAATGGATCATTGACATGCTCGCCAATTCGAAAAGCTGTTGTAGGCGTCACAGGCGCAGCAATCAGGTCCACTTGCTCGAAGGCAATCTCAAAGTCTCGGCGAATCAAGGTGCGCACTTTCTGGGCCTGGCCATAGTAGGCATCATAATATCCAGCCGAAAGCGCATAAGTGCCCAGCATGATGCGTCGTTTCACTTCTGGACCAAATTTATCGCCGCGTGTTCGGCGAAAAATCTCCCACATCGAGTCGGCAGGCACGCGCGCGCCATAACGAATACCGTCATAACGCGCCAGGTTGGCCGAGGCTTCGGCCGGCGCGATCAAATAATAGACTGGAACTGCGTATTGAGTATGCGGTAGACTGATTTGCTTGAGGGACGCCCCAAGTCCTTCTAACACACGGATGCCCTCCCGTACTGCCGATTCGACCTCAGCCTGGATACCAGAAATAAAATATTCGCGCGGCACACCGATCCGCAGGCCATCCAGCGGCTTATCCGTCCGGAGATCTAGATTAACCTGCGGCAGCGGCAGATCCATACAGGTGGCGTCTCTGGCGTCATGGCCAGAGATGACTTCAAACACAATGGCGGCATCTTCGACATTAGCCGCGAATGCACCGACAACATCCAGAGAAGAGCCAAAAGCCACCAGACCATAGCGGGATACACGCCCGTAAGTAGGCTTAATTGCTGTTACCCCGGTAAATGATGCCGGATGCCGAACGCTTCCGCCAGTATCGGTACCCAAGGCGAGCGGCGCCAGTCGCGCTGCCACAGCCGCTGCACTGCCGCCGCTCGAGCCGCCCGGGACGCGCTCCAGCGCCCATGGGTTGTGCGTGACGCCATATGCCGAATGCTCCGTCGAGGAGCCCATCGCAAATTCATCTGTGTTCGTCTTGCCTAAAATTAATGCGCCGGCAGCCAACAGGCGCTCGACGGCAGTCGCGCTGTAGGGCGGAATGAAACCTTCAAGAATGCGGGAACCGCAGGTACACGGCATCCCCTGAACACACAACACATCTTTTACGGCCACAGGAATGCCCAACAAAGGCGGCAAGGCCGTGGATGGATCGCGGCGCCAGGCGGCCCACACGCGATCGGCCTGATCTGCGCTACTTAAAACCTTATCTGGCTCAAGATGCAGAAAAGCATGGATTTTAGGTTCTAATCGTTGGATGCGATCCAGGTAAGCGAGCGACAACGCGCGGCAATCAAACTCGCCTGCACGCAATGCATGTAAGATTTGGGTCAGCGTTAGATCAGTGAGATCATTCATGTATATCTCTCAATCCCAAAAACCTTATCCGGGATGGTTGAGATCAAACCTGTACATTACTCAAATACCGGTGGGATGCGGAACTGATTTTGGGCAACATCCGGCGCGTTGCGGAGCAACTCATCGACCGACAAACCAGGTTGAGTAATATCAAGCCGTAAAATGCTGCGCGATGGTAAAACACTGGAGGTCGGTGGAATTCCACTCGTGTCCAATGTTTGCAAGCGAGTAATAAAATCCAGGATTGCCGATAGCTGTTCGCGATAGAGCCCTTTTTCAGCGTCGGATAACTCTAAGCGGGCCAGGTTGGCGATATGTTCTACTTGTTCAAGGGTAAGGGACATGCGAAAAATTATACCAGTAAGCGCTGTACCAGCGCAGATACTGGGGCAAATGTTTCTCCCAATAAGCTTCCTCATGATACCCTAAAAACTGATACCATTCATGTGGGATGTCATAGTCATTCAAAAGGTTCTCAAACCACTTCACAGATGCCATGATCTGAGGTCGATCTTTATCCCCAATATCTAAGTAGATTCTCGGCATCATTCCGGGTGGGATCTTCTCCAGCCAACCGCGAACTTTGGATGTATCTGACCAAAATACTGGCAGGCTATGCCCACCCACGGCGCCAAACAAATCCCAGCGCGATAGGCCTAAGTGCACTGCCCAGCCCGCCCCGCGCGACAGCCCACCCACAGCTCGATATTGCCTATCGGGCAAAGTCCGATACGTTTGATCGATCAAAGGCACCAAAGAATCAACCACCACGTCGCCAAATCGATCAACGGTTGGTTGATCCCAATTACGGTCACGCGGCATAACAATGATGAAAGGTGGGATTTCACCGGCGGCGATCAATCGGTCAGCAGTTTCATCTGCGCCTAAACGATCCCACTGGTCATCGTTATAATTTTGCCCATGAACCAGGTACAAAACCGGGTAGCGTTGTTTTGGCCGTTCGTCATAGCAGGGCGGCAGGTAAACGCGATACTCCATCGGCAACGCCAACAATGACGAGCGAATCGCGCCAAATTCCATCCGCCCCTTTTGTTCCAGGCAAGAATTCGCTGCCAGCGCCGGCCGGTGGATTGAAATTAATACACTACAAAAGGCCAGGAAAACGAAAAACCCAAGAATTTTTTTCAAGGCAAGCAGGTTGAATCAGCGCTGTTCCACAATGAACTTAATCGCTGTGCGAACTTTGCCATCGATCTCCACATCTACGAATTCCGGGTAAAAAATGATTTCAAACCCATCTTCTTTTAAATAGCCCTTGGCAAGCGCCATGGCTTTGACAGCCTGGTTCACAGCGATCGCGCCAATTGCTTGAACCTCTGCGCGCTTGTGTTCACGAAACACTCCTGCGATCGCTCCTGCCACCGCCGATGTACGTGACGTTCCAGAGACTTTGATGATGTCCATACGAGGTTTGCCTCCCTGGCTTTGGGTGTGGCAAAAAGATAGGAGATCTTCCACGCTTTTTCTTCACGGATCCATGAAGTAATTCGGCTGTAAGAAATAACGCGCTTCCTCACCAAAACGTTATTCAAACAATGCCATAAAATTTGCGTAAAGATTTCATGTTTATTGTACAAGATTTCTGGTTAAGAATCAAGCATAATTAACAACCTGGTGTCTAGGATAATTTGACTTTTAGCACGACTAATGTTAAAATTTTCGGTATAACTCAGAGCTAACCCAGACATCTAGTATCGTTAAAAATTTGGTCGTACCTCAGACCTCTTATGTACTAAAATCACCATAACAAGAGGTTGGAGGTTCAGGTAATGCGCCGAATGCATGGGATACAAGAGGTCGGAGGTTCAAAACCTCTCGCCCCGACTTCGGACCTCCTCTTACCTGGGTGAATTCCGAGTGTAAGCGGTTTGTGTTTCTGAGCTTCCCCAGAAAAATGAAAAATCAGAAATCAACGCTGTGGTTATCTTTGATATTCATCCTGTCAGGTGTGATATCAACGATCATGGCCTTATGGGTCACATCCCATGGGATTGGGATATCGACGGACTCAACCAGGTACATCACCATTGCCAACAACTTGATTGCAGGCCGGGGATTCTCGACCAACGGGCTGCCAATCACGCATTATCCCCCAGTCTATCCAATTATCCTGGCGATCGTCAGTTACCTCGGGAACAATCCGCTCGAGTCAATTCGCTGGTTGCATGCCATCCTTTTTGGGATCAATATCAGCCTGTTCGCGTTGACTGTCTATCTCTGTACAGATCACAATCTTGTCGCAACCGCGCTCGCCTATTTCATATTTCTTTCTTCCGAAGCCGTCTTGAGGATTCATATGTACGTCTGGTCAGAGTCGCCATTCCTGACGACTCTGTTATTGGGTTTTCTTCTCCTTTCTTTTTACCTGACTTCTCCTAGATATAGCCTTCTTTTATCGGCAGCAGTCCTTTTTGGATTATCGATTGGGATTCGGTATGCAGGCCTGGCCGTCATACCTACGCTGCTCATCGCCCTGCTGGTATTTAGCAAACAACCTCTCCGGCGAAGAATCATCGATGCGATCATTACAGTTGTGATTTCACTCTCAGTCATGGCGGTGTGGTTGGCTCGCAACCGGCCGGTTTCTCAAACAGCGACAGGTCGAATTTTCTCTGTTCATCCAGTCAATGCCAATCATCTAAAGAGCTTGATTTCTACGTTGAACGATTTTTTCTTGCCGTTACCCACCCCGCCATGGCTTAAAGCCAGCCTGCCGCTGGTGATTTTGGCTGCTCTGGCATGGGCCTTCTGGATCCTGTTCAAGCTACGCCCCATTAAAGCACGTCCTGGATTCATCGGTTTGATTTACTCATATCTTGCACTATTATTTTCAATCTTCTATCTCGCCGTGATCCTGATCACGATCTCTTTTTTAGACGCATCAACCCCAATCGATTACAGAATCCTATCGCCCATATTTTTATTTTCCGCCATCGCAGCGATAACTTTGACGGTGTATGTATCGAATGCACTGCAAAAACCGAGCATCTGGCGCATTTTCATCGATTGTATATTGATCTTAATTGGCATCAATATCGTTTTTACCGTTTATACTGCCCTTGACTTCCGCGAGAATGGCATCGAATACAATTCGCGCAGTTGGAACGAATCCCAGACCCTCTCCCGGTTGGAGAACCTGAAGCTAGATGGAAAGGTCTATTCGAACCTGGCGGAAGTTGTCCAGTTCAAAACGGGAATTGATACCATCGACATCCCTCACAAAATCGATGCAGGAACCTTGATCCAAAACTCGTATTACCCCGAACAGCTTCTGGCGATGTGCCAGGAGATCAAAGCAGGGACAGCGCTCGTAGTCTATATGAAGGGCATCTCTTTCCGCCAGGACTTGCCAGACCAAGCCGAGTTACAGGCGACTTGCCAGCTCCCGATCTTGGATCAGTTTGAAGATGGCATCATTTTCGGCGTAAAATAAAAACATGAAAAATAAAATCCGCGTCGCGATCTTAGATGACCATCAGGCAATTATCGACGGTTATTCATATCGCTTAAAAAGCGCTCCCGATATCGAGGTGACCGCGACTCTGATGTACGGTGAAGATTTAGAGCCTACCTTAGCAAACCAACCGATAGACGTGCTCCTGCTCGACCTGCAAGTGCCGATCAGCCCTGAAAATTCAAATCCATTCCCAATTCTATACGAACTTCCTCGATTGCAAGAAACCTACCCCGAGCTGGATATCTTGATTATTTCGATGCACGCTCAGCCCGCTTTGATCCAGGCAATCATGGAGACCGGGGTGAGCGGATACATTTTAAAGGAAGATATGGCAGCTTTTCGAGACCTGGATTCAGTCATCCGCAGCGTGGCGAGACATGGCATCTATCTCAGTCCGGCTGCATTTCAGGCGCTGGGCATGCGCAAAACCGATAGTTTCACTCAACCCCTCAGCGCCCGCCAACTGGAAGCGTTATCCTTGTGCGCGGCGTATCCGGACGTCAACACGGCCGAGCTGGCCGCCAAAATGGAAATCTCTCACTCGACGTTGCGCAACTTGCTTTCGGGAGCCTACATCAAGATGAACGTACGTAATCGGACGGCGGCGATTCTTAAAGCCCAGCAGATGGGCCTGATCCCTCCGGTTGGCTCGACGCAAACATTTGGTAAATGAAGAGAATTTTTCCGAAGCGGCAACATCCATTGGAAATTCTGGGGGCGTTGTTTGTTTTGGCCATCATGCTTTTCTATACATTCATGTTGTATTTCAGTCTCCCATATGTAGGCTTTCGTTTTTACTCGAATGGTTTAATCGGAAAAATTTATCTATCGCAAGCCAATTCTCTACAGACAGGCGATATTATCCTAAAAGTAGGCGCTAAGAGCTGGTCCGATTATCGATCGAGGCAATCACGATTCCCACTCATCGGCTACCAGGCAGGGCAAACCGCCCGGTTTTCGATTTTACGCGATGGGGAAAATATGCAGGTGGACTGGGCTTTTCCAGGCCCAACCCCACTCGAAATCAGGCAACGCGCTTACATTTTCGTCTGGCTGCTGGTTCCATATATATTTTGGCTGACAGGCGTTTACACGTTATTGACAGTACGACCGCGCGATGAACGTTATAAGCTGTTAGTTGCCTTCAATTTTACGATCGCGATTTGGACCATTACTGGTTTCCAATCTGATTGGGCGTTTTACGGCTCATCCATTGTTTTCCACGCCAGCCTGTGGTTGTTCCTTCCGATTTCCTGGCAATTGCATTGGGTGCTTCCCAAATCTCTCAAGCCATTAAACCGCTGGGTTTGGATTTCGTTCTACTTGGCGGCAGCCGTAGCTGCTGTCATCGACAATTTACGGGTTCTCCAAATCCCGACCTTCCAGATCCCTTTAGGACTGGCCCTGCTGGGATCGATCACCATCCTGGCGCTCCATTTGCTCTTGCAACCCGAGTCTCGCCGTCAAGTGATGATCCTGCTGACCGGCTTAATTCTATCCACCTTGCCCGGTGTAGCAACGATTTTCTTCCCGATCACGAATTTATATCTACCTTTTACCGATGCATTTGCCTATTGGGCGCTGGCGATCTTGCCGTTTACTTATTTCTATGCATTATATTACCGCCGGTTGGGCAACCTCGAACTTCGCGCGAACTCTGCTTACAGTCTTATCTTCTATGGAATCTTTGTTTTCCTGGTATGTTACCTGGCCATCTTTATCATCGCCACCCAATTCGGCCGGGTTATCACTTCGACCACCACGATCCTGCTGGTCGCGCTCCAAACCGCGATCTTCACGGTGCTTGTTTATCCACATTTTCGGCGTTTGGTAGAACAAAAAATCTTGGGCATGCCGCTTCCTCCGGCCAGCGTCCTGGCCACCCTGACAAGCCAGGCCATCACTGCGCTGGATATGGACCAACTAGGCCAGCTCATGCACGAACAGATTTTCCCCAGCCTGCTTGTCCGTCAGGCGGCTCTTTTACGTTTCTATACGGCTGACCTGCCAGGCAGCATCGGTAAATACGATGCACTCTTTACCTTCAATGTCGCCCTCGACCAACTCCCGCCGCCCGCTGAGATCCCGACCTTGATTGCTCGGGCTGGTCATTACATCCAACCCCCAGAAGACGCCAGCAATCCTGGCCAGGATTGGGTCCGCCTGGTCTTACTGAAGCAGATCGATCCACATCAGATACTTTTAGGTTTGTGGGGCCAACGCGACCCGGACGATTTCTATGCCGCTACAGAACTGCCTATATTTCAGGGTCTTTTGGATAATACCGCCCTGGCATTGACCAACATCGAGCAGGCCCATTTACTCCGCCTCTTATATCAGGATGACATCGAACGCCAGGAGCAGGAACGTACTCGCCTGGCGCGAGTGTTACATGACGGCGTGCTCAGCCAATTAGCCATCCTGGCCCAATCCATTGCGGGCGTCCAGGAAAACCAGGCTTTTTCCGACGCCTATCAATCCAGCGTGCAGCGAGTGCGCGAAATCGCCAGCGGTCTGCGACCACCCTTATTAAATTACGGCCTTGGAGCAGCCTTGAATGGTCTGAGCGACGAAATCACCGCCCAGACTAAGAAAGATGTCACGATTGAAGTAAATCATATCCAATCGATTGGCCGTTATCCGGCTGAGGTTGAGCTCCATTTATACCGGATCGTTCAGGAAGCTTGCCTGAATGCAGTCAGGCACAGCCAGGCGCAAAAGGTCGTCATATCAGGCAAGTTATCTCCAAATAATGTCTGCTTAAAGATTGAAGATGATGGGGTTGGCTTTGATAGCCACGATCCACTCGACTTGGGCTGGCTGTTGGCCAATCAACACTTCGGCCTGGTGGGCATGCACGAGCGCGCCGAATTGATCGGCGCGCACCTATCGATCAATTCGACCCCTGGAAAGGGCGCCCTGATCGCCATCCACTGGCAAGCGCAGACAGACGCATCCTCTTCGAAGGAAAATGCAAATCCACATGACTGACAAATCCAGGCTCCAGCAGAACTCCTGGCATATCGTGCTTGAAGTTCTCGCTCTCATCGCGGTAGTTCTGTCTTTCTTCTCTATTCGCGCCCTAAAGCTAGACCAATTCGTTGTTCAAGATGAAAATTTGTGGTTTTCTTTTTCAGCGAATTTCTACACCGCCCTCGCTCAGGGTGATCTGGCATCTACATTCCAAAAAGAGCACCCCGGCGTACCGGTCATGTGGGCAGGTACGGCTGCATTTCTACTGGAATATCCTGGCTATCGATTGAGCAATCTCGGCCAGGCCGAACTTGTTCAAATCAGCGATTATTTCAATAAATATGACAAGTCGGCCCCGCTACGCATACTCCGCGCTGCCCGCATGATTGTCCTGATCGGCGCTACGTTAGCCATTCTACTGGCTTACTTGTGCGCCCGCCGATTGTTCGGATTGCTGCCGGCCTTCCTGGGTTTTATCCTGATTGCCTTCGACCCCTTTTATATCGGACTGACGCGTGTTTTACATCTGGATGGGCTGTGGAGCACGCTTTTTTTTCTTTCACTGCTCGCTTTTATTAGCTATTTGAAGGATCGCCGACTTGCAGATTTAACCATCTCAGGGATCGCGGCTGGTTTTTGTTGGTTGACCCGGTCGATGGGCTTCTTCTTGGTGATTCTGGCGGGTTTACTAGCCCTGGGAGCCATGTGGCAGAACCGGCCAAGCGCGCCAGACCGCTTTTCAGCCAGGACACTTTGGAGATACCTTGGCCCGCTGCTGGGATGGGGTGCAATTGGGGCTTTGATTTACTTTGTATTCTGGCCGGCGATGTGGGTAGCTCCTGTGGCCACCCTACGCGATGTCATCTTGCTCGCCATGGATTATGCAGAGATGGGTCATTCCTCCGCCGTGTTCTTCAACGGCGCTTTGATCGCAAATGGCAAACTGGGCGCTGATTACTACTATTTTTATCCTACCACTTTTTTATGGCGTACCACCCCGGTCGTCATTGCCGGCCTCATAGCTTTTGGCTGGGCTTTCATTTGTCACAAAAAGCCTTTCAACGATCGAGGGCGTCGCCTGGCGGTCCTGGCCCTCCTGCTATCCGTTTTATTGTTCACCATCTTTATGACCACCAGCTTGAAAAAATTTGACAGATATTTCCTGCCCGCTCATCTGCCCTTGGATTTGTTGGCGGGGCTCGGTTGGGCCAGCCTGGGATATTGGCTCTGGGAGAAAAAACCGCCCATATTGTTCAGATCCAGCGCAGTGGTTTTCCTTGGCGCGGCGCTTGCCGTTCAGATGGGGCTGGCTTTAAGCGCCTACCCATATTACTTTAATTACTACAACCCACTTCTGGGCGGCCCTCGCAAAGCGCTGCAAGTGATGCAAGTCGGCTGGGGAGAAGGATTGGATCAAGCCGCACGTTATCTCAATGAAAAACCGGACGCTGCAAAATTGAATGTCTTTTCGTGGTTTTCGCGCGGCAGCTTTTCTTATTTTTTTGAGGGGACCGCGCGCGAACTTGGCCCGGATGTCGTCGCAGGAGACGCTGCCTGGGCCAAGCTCATGAAATCAGATTATGTAGTTATTTATATCTCGCAGCGGCAGAGGCAGTTTTCCAGTGACGTTTTAGAGTTTCTCGACCAAATGACGCCTGAACATACGATCTGGCTGGACGGCCTCGAGTATGCACAGATTTATAAGCTTCGCTAAGGCTTTCTCAGGGTTTATTTTTCGGGCTTTCTCTTCCAGGCGCGGTCGATAAAATATCACCCAACAGGTTGCCGTTCAATCGCACCAGGGGACTGCCCTTAACCCCAAACTGGCGGATGGTGGTCCAGATTTGGTCATGCACCCGGCCATCATCACAGCGGTCCCCCGAACGCACATAGGTGCCGGTAAAATCGACGGTGGCAGCGCCAGTATTCGGGTTGATGTCCACCCCAGCCAGGCTCATGTTCGACAGATAAACCGGGTTATAGAAACCGGCGATAAACTTCTTTTTAACCAATAGACTACGTAGCGCCGTGGCGATATCCGCGGCATTGTCGCCCGTGCGCCAAAGCCCTGTGTTAATCTTAATCAGGCTGTCTCCACAAGCGATCGGTCCCCCCGTGCCGGTTTGGACCAGGTAGATATTGATTGCCTGGTCGTTCGGCGGCGTCGGCGGTGGGGCGGTATTGGTGGGCGTGGGAGACGGAGTGGCGGTGTCGGTAGGCAGAGGGGTGAGTGTAGCCGTAAAAGTAGCCGTCGGAGGCATAGGTGTGAAAGTGGAGGTTGGCGGCAAAGGGGTCTCGGTCGAAACAGCTACCGCTGGACTGGTAGGCGGCTCTGTCGGCGCGGTCTGGTTGGAAACCCCGGGGGAATTGCAGCCTGCCAGGACGATAATAATCAAGATTGCGATCGCTATTCGATTGATTAAAAACGCTTTGTTCAGCATACAACCTCTATTTATCATTCGAAACGAAGTCGCCAAAAGGGTGAGGTCCGTTGATATAAAAATCCGTTGACCTGGCGCCGAACTGCTTCGCCGTGGACCAGATTTGGGCTTTTACGCGAGTATTATCACAATCGTCGCCGGTCGGATGATATTTTCCAGACAGCCAAACTCTGAGCGTACCATCTTCAGTGTATTCAACGTCCTGGACCCTCAACGTCGAATAGGAAACCGGGTTGTACAGGTTTCCATAATACTTGTTCTTCATACTAAATAATAAATCCAGGGCTGATTCGATGTCAGCCGCGTTGCTTTTGGTGCGCGGGATGTTGGTTTTAACCGCCACTGCGCTATCGCCACAGCCGACTTTTCCACCTGTCTTCAAGGCGATCAAAAATATTTTTACCGGTTGCTTGGCGTGCTCAGAACCTGGCGGGGCCAAGGGGGCTGAACTCGTAGGGGCTTGCGGCAAAGCCGCGGATGCCGCCGAGTTGGTTGTCGGCCGCGTTGGAGCAACCGTCGGCGTCAACGTAGCGGTTTCCGTAGGCGCAGACGTGGCAGTAGGCGGTATAACGGTCGCGGTGGGAGCCGCCGTAGCGGGCGCCGGGGTTGGCGTAGCGGTCGGCGGGGGCGGTGCAATCGTGAAGGTCGCCGTTGCAGGGTTTGAAAATTCGGTTGGGGTC
>JAYRNN010000377.1:0-7849 GCA_041912175.1 Anaerolineales bacterium
AGCGGCTCTTGGTACGGCGCGCCTGCCCCCTGTGGCAGAGCCAGGTCGATATCCCGGCAAGCCAGGTGGGGATATTCCTGCGAAATAACCTTGCACAAGGCCGCCAGCGAGGCATTTTCGGGCTGCAAGGTCTCCTCACCGGTGACGTCACAAACTCCGTTGGTCACGACCGCGATCTGGATGCGCTGACCCTCAGCCAGGTCGAAGCGCTTTTGGCGGTCCAAGGCCTGGGCGAGGGAGAACAGCCCATTAAAACCGGCGTCCTGGGCCGCATTGAACGAGCTCCAAGCCACAGAACTTGATGGCAGCGTGTCGGCGCCTCGTTCCTGCGGGTCTGCAAGACTCCACAAATAAATGATGCCTTCAGGCGATCGTTTCTGTTCGGCCAACGCCGCCAAAAGCTTTTCGTAATGATCCTGGCGATGCGGGACGATGCGGTAATGACGATCTTCGAACCGCTCGAAGTCAGGCCCGCTCTGTACCCAGGTCAGGTCGCTGCCAGCGGGGAACGCCTCCCCCAGCGCTTTGCTAAACGCTATTTCCGATCCAAGGATCAACCAGTTGTGGATGGGTGTAGCGGTGTGTCGCTGGGTGGATGAAAACAGGTCGGCGCGCTTCCAGGAGGGGAGATAGAACCAATCGGCGATGTTCGCTCGTTTAAGATGGAGGCCGGCTTTGGATGTACGGTCAGCTCCTGAAGCCTGCGAAGATGATTCGCTGCGGCTGGCTGGGGCAGCCTCACCCGCCAGCAGGCGGGCCAGAGGCAAATCTGGCTCGATCCAGTAGCGTCCGCGTTCGAAGGGATAGGTTGGCAGCGGCAGGCGGCGGAGGTGGTTGGGTTCATCCGCCCCATACCCCTCCCAGTCGATTTCTACGCCGGCGATCCACAAACGCCCCAAGGTATGCAGCAAGAAGGCCTGGTCAGATTGCTGGCTGCGCGGAGGGCGTAAGGTGGATAAGATGACCCGCTCACCGGGGGCGTAACGACGTTCTCCGGCGCGGCGCACTTCATCGTGCGCTAACCAGGCGCTGGCGGCGCTCCTGGCCAAAGAAACCAGGGTCTGGCCGGGCCCGACCTCGAGCATAATCCAGGCCGGGTCTTTCAACAACTCGCCGATGCCATCCGCGAAGCGCACCGTTTGACGCAGGTGACGCACCCAATATTCGGGGTCCGTGGCTTGTTCCCCAGTCATCCACCCACCGCTCAGGTTGGAAATCAGCGGAATCTTTGGTGGATGGATCTGAATCCCGTTGAATTGCTGGCGGAACTGATCCAGGATCGGGTCCATCATTTCTGAGTGGAAAGCGTGCGAGGTGCGCAGGCGGCGGAATTCCACGCCTTCGTTGGCCAGCCGGTATGCCAGGGCTTCGATTTTCTCATCCGTACCCGAGACCACACATAGCCCGGGAGCATTGACTGCCGCCAGGGACAAACCTTGCTCCAGGTAGGGCTCCATCTCTGCTTCAGAAAGTGGGATGCTGAGCATCGATCCCCCAGGCAGGCTCTGCATTAACCGCCCGCGTGCAGCCACCAATGACAGGGCCTCTTCCAACGAGAAACAGCCCGCCAGGCAGGCAGCCACGTACTCGCCGATGCTATGCCCGATCAGCGCCTGCGGCGTGATACCCCACTTCATCAGCAGCCTGGCCAATGCATATTCGATCACAAACAAAGCGGGTTGGGTAATGGCGGTCTGGGCAAGCGCCTGTGAGTCTGGGTCGATCCCAGAAAAGCGTGCTGCCGAGGGCGACGCATCGCCCTCTTCATCCGGACCGCTCGGCTGCACATCGCCGCTGTGCTTGACGAAGATCAAGTCGCGAAGATCCACCGATTGATTTTCACCGCCCTGCGATGGCGTGGTTGGAAGGTTGATCTCTAGCGGGTTCGAGCGCCCCAATAATTCTGCGCAAAGGTCGACCTGCTCACGGAAGAAAGGCTCAGTCTCATACAGCTCGCGCGCCATATTCACATATTGAGCGCCTTGCCCGGAAAACATGAACACAATCGGGGTATGCGCTTTGTGGTCGAACAGGGCAGCATCTTCGATGGCGCTGAAGACGCGCTGTGGGTCACGGCTTTCCAGGGCCTGCGCAGCGTCTTGGGCATCCTGGCAAACCAGGATGCGGCGCTGCGAAAAGGCCTTGCGCCCGACTTGTAAGGTGTAAGCGACATCCGCCAGCGAAAGATCGCTGTGCTGATTAAGATAGCGGGCCAGGTTATCGGTTGCGGTCTCCAGGGCCGCCGCCGAGCGCGCCGACAAGAGCAGCAGCTTGTACGGCCGGGCGCCCTGGCCAGGTTCGACCAGGCTGGTTTCTTGGTCGTCTTCCAGGGCGGAGGCTTCTTCCAGGATCAGATGGACATTCGTGCCGCCGATGCCAAAGGAACTGATCCCGGCCCGGCGAGGGCTGCTATTCGTTTGATTTGTATTTAACCGCTCCCACGGTCGGAGGACAGCGTTCACGTAAAACGGGCTGTTCTCGAAATCGATCTTCGGGTTGGGTTTGGTGAAATGCAGGCTGGGCGGTATCTGGCGGTGTTCCAAAGCCAGGGTTGTTTTGATCAAGCTGGCGACGCCCGCGGCGGCATCCAAATGGCCGATATTGGTTTTCACCGAACCGACGGCGCAGTATTTCACCTGCTCCTTCACAGCCTCAGAATCCCCTGCGTTACCTGCAGCAGACTCGTCCGGTTGCCCACCTGCGAGATCGAGCGCGTCAAGTCGCAGCGCCTCGCTGCGCTCCCGGAATACCTGGGTCAGAGCGGCGATCTCGATCGGGTCGCCCAAAGCGGTGCCGGTGCCATGCGTCTCGATGTAGCTGATGGTTGAAGGATCGACGTTGGCGATCGCCTGGGCCATGCCGATCACTTCAGCCTGGCCATCGATGCTCGGGGCGGTATATCCCACCTTGAGCGAGCCGTCGTTGTTGATCGCCGAGCCTTTGATGATAGCATGGATGGTATCGCCGTCTTTGATGGCGTCCAACAGGCGCTTGATCACGACGACCCCGGCGCCGTTACCGCTGACCGTGCCCGCCGCGCCGGCGTCAAAAGCGCGGCAATGACCATCTGGCGAGGTGATGCCCCCCTCCTGGTACAGGTAGCCAGCTTTCTGCGGCTGGCGAATCGATACGCCGCCCGCCAGCGCCATATCGCACTGGTAGCTCAACAGGCACTGACTGGCCAGGTGTACCGCCACGAGTGACGTCGAGCAGGCAGTCTGGACGTTGATGCTTGGCCCGCGCAGGTTTAGTTTGTAGGAGACCCGCGTGGGCAAAAAATCTTTGTCGCTGCTGATCGTCAACTGGTAGCCATGCACCGTGTCCATGATTTCGCGATTGGGGAGCAGGTTATACAGCAAATAGGTGTTCATGCCAGAACCGGCAAACAGACTAATCCAGCCCGGGTAGGTCTCGGGGTTATAACCGGCGTTCTCCAGGGCTTCCCAGGCAATTTCCAGAAAGACGCGATGCTGCGGGTCCATAATGGCCGCCTCGCGCGGATAAATATTAAAAAAGCCTGCGTCAAAAGCATCGACGTTATCCAGGACCCCAGCAGCTTTCACGTAATGAGGGTCGTTCAATTGCTGTGGATCCACCCCTGCAGCTTCGACTTCTTCATCGCTAAAAAAAGAAATCGATTCTACGCCGTTGCTGAGGTTCTCCCAAAAACGCTCCAGGTCTGGCGCGCCAGGGAAACGCCCTGCCATACCGACGATGGCCAGCTCCATGGCGCGGTTTTCGAGGGTATTATCCGCTCCATCTGGATATTGATTGTCGCTGTTATCATTGAAAGAATCGTTGCGATAAAGAACGTCGTTTTGCATTATTCTTCCTTACGTTGATCTTGTTCTTCTTGGCCTGTACTCGAAACGCGTTTCATCGCAGCTTGCCTGGCTGCGGCGGCGCGTGTGTTGGCGATATCTCGCATCCGATCGACCTGCCGCTTCATAGCGTCTTTCTGCAAGTCGGCGCGATCCTGAGTCTTCTGCACCAGCGCTTCTTTACCGTCGGCTGCCTGCGCCGAAAACTCGCCGCCGAAGGCAGGGCGCCGCTCTCCACGCTCTCTGCTCAAGAATTCAGCCAGGGCGCTCACCGTGGGGTAGCGGAACAATTCCACCATCGAAAATGACCTCCCTAAGCCGTCCTGCAGGCGCGTGTGCGCTTTGAACATGAGCAGCGAGTGACCGCCTAAGTCGAAGAAGTTATCGTTCAGCCCGACCTTCTCTACGACCAGGACTTCTTGCCAGATATTTGCGATTATGCGTTCCATTTCGGTTTGGGGCGGCACATAAGCCGAATCCAGGTCTGGCCGGGCCGAGGACACATCGGGCAAAGCCTGGCGATCCACCTTGCCGTTGCCGGTCAAGGGCAAAGCATCCAACATCACAAATGTCGACGGGATCATGTATTCAGGCAGATGTTGGCGCAAATAGGAACGCATACTATTCACGTTCAGAGACATCCCGATTTCTGGGACCACATAAGCCACCAGGCGCTTGTTCTCCGGGTCGTGGCCGTTCGCCGGGCTGGAATCTGCGCGCAGACGGTTTTCCTTTACCGCCACCACGGCTTGCTGCACCTGCTCGTGTTGGCTTAAGACCGCTTCGATCTCCTCCAGCTCGATCCGAAAACCACGCAGCTTGACCTGATAGTCAATCCGGCCCAAGAATTGGATGTTCCCATCCGGCAGGTAGCGGGCCAGGTCGCCGGTGCGGTACATGCGTTCACCGTTCAACAGCGAACGTTCAGCTTTGAATGGGTCGGGGAAAAACTTTTCAGCCGTCAAGTCGGGCCGGTTTAGATAGCCACGGGCGACGCCATACCCGGCGATGTACATCTCGCCTGCCATACCGGCCGGTACAGGCTGCTTTTGTTTGTCCAGGATATAAATCCGCGTATTGGAGATCGGCCTGCCAATCGGCGCCGTCCCGGTCAGGTTACTCGAATGGGCCGAGGCGTCACCGGTCGCACCCTTGAGCTGGTGAGAAATTTCCTCGAGCGAAAGGCGCGTCCCATCGATTTGATAATAAGTCGGGCCGATGGTCGTCTCCGTCGGGCCATATGCATTCAAAAACAGGCGCCCTGGAGCCCAGCGCATGGCAATTTCTGGCGTGCAAGCCTCGCCGGCCGAAACCAGGGTTTTTAGATGAGGAAGATCTTCAGCAGGAAGCATGGCCAACACGGATGGCGGCAAGGTCACCACGGAGATTTGCTGTTCCTGGAAGAATTTCACTAATTCGGGGATGGATAACAAGATTTCGCGCCGCGTCAAATATAAAGTCGCCCCCGCCAGCAAGGCCGTAAATATTTCGGATAGCGAGGCGTCGAAGCTAAAAGATGCGAACTGGAGCTCACGGCTGTCGCTATCCATGCGAAAACCCCGGATTTGCGCCCAAACCAGGTTGCAAAGACCACGATGTTGCAGCAGCACACCTTTTGAGCGGCCCGTCGAGCCAGAGGTGTAAATGACATAAGCCAGATTTCCGGCCCGTACCGGTACGGTAAGGTTTGCCTCTAAATCGCCGCTGGGGGAATGTCCGCTTCCTGGATCGGCAGACAGCAGCGGGTTGGAGACCAGCGCCTGCGCGCTGGCTTCAGCGTCGGCTTCAGCCGAGTAGAGCCGGGTGGGTACAACCGGTTCCCGCCGGCGTTTCTTGGTCGGGACGATATCAATGCCTTCCAGGAGCACACGCAGCGCGGTCTCCCAGTTCTTATCGAGGTAAATGACGCGTGGGGTTAAGGTTGGCAACCTATCCACCAGGTCGGACTGCGTCAGCAGGATGGAAAGATGCGCATCCTGGATCATAAAGGCCAGGCGATCGGTGGGATAGGACGGATCCATCGGCAGATATGCGCCGCCGGCTTTTAGCACCGCCAGGAGGCCGACGATCATTTCCAGCGATCTTTCAACACATATGCCCACGATGACATCTGGCCCTACCCCCAAGGCGACAAGGTAATGCGCCAGCCGGTTGGAGCGCCTGTTCAACTCGTCGTAAGTCAGTGAGACCACATTCTGCCCATCTTTAAAGACCACCGCCGTCGCCTGAGGCCGCTGCTGGGCCACGATCTCAAACAAGCGCTGGACACAGAGCATCTCGGCGCCGTTGGTGTTCGATGAATAGATCGCCGCCAACTGCTCGCTCTCAGAGGGCCAAATCACTTCTTGGGTGCGGTTATACGTATCGAGCAGTTGATCTTGCTCTGCCTGGGTGAGCATGGGCAGCCTGCTCACGGTTTGTTCCGGGTCTTGCACGACCGCATTCAAGAGGGTCACATAATGCTGCAACATGCGCTCGATGGACTCAGGGTTGAACAGATCGGAATTGAAGGTCATCGAGGCGCCCAACCCACCCGGTGTTTCGGCCATGATCAAGGTTAGATCCATCTGCGCCCTTTGGGTTTCCAGGGTCAGCGACTCTACTTTCAGGTCGCCAAGCTGCATCTGCAAACCATCCATGCTGACGGCGAACTGAGACAGGCCCTCCGCGTCGAGCAAATGCGCCCGCTGCAGGATGAACATCACCTGTGAAATAGGCAGGCGGCTCGGGTCGCGGTCCGGTTTCAGGCGCTCGACCAACAAAGCGAATGGGTAGTCTTGAGCTTCCAGGGCGTCCACGACCGTCTGGCGGACTTGTTCCAGGTATTCGCTAAATTTCAAGCCCGCTTGCAAATGGGTGCGCAGCGCCACCGGGTTGACAAAATAGCCCACGATATCCATTAACCCGGATTGAACACGCCCGGTGGTGGGCGTTCCAACAATCAAATCTTCCTGGCCGGAATAACGGTAGAGCAATACCTTGAAGGCCGATAACAGGGTCATGTAAAGCGTGGCCCCGACACTCTCGCTGAGCTGTTGTAGTTTGTGGGTTAACTCCTGGCCAAGCAGGATCGAGCGACTGGCTCCGCGGTAGGTTTGAATCGCCGGTCGGGGCCGGTCGGTCGGCAAATCGATTACCGGCAGCTCGCCGTGTAGTTGGGTTTGCCAATAACGCCATAATTTTTCGCCATGTGGGCCTTCGAGCAGCTCTTTCTGCCAGCGGATATAATCGGTATAATGAATCGCTGCCGGCGCGCCGAGCGCCGCAACCTGCGCGCCGCTGACCAGGGCGGCATAAATGGCGGATAATTCGTTGATCAGGATCGCCAACGACCAAAGATCGGTGACGATATGATGCGCCGCCAGCACCAGGATATAGTTGGCGCCAGCCATCTGGCCATCTAACTTAAAAAGCGAGACGCGCAACAAGGGGCCATTCTCGATGTCGAAAGGCGCTTCAGTCTGTTCGAGCAGGCTGCGCTGAAGTTGATCCGTGGTCCAGGTGGAGGCGTCGAAATTTAAAAGGTATTGAACGCGGTTTTGAGAGCGGCCATCTCGAGCTGTGGAGGGTGGCGCCACCTTTTGGAAAGGTTCTCCATTGAGATTAATAAACGTCGTGCGCAGAGATGGATGGCGGTCCGCCAGGATATCGATCGTCTGCTCGAGCCTGGGGAGGTCCAAGGACGAAATAATTTTCGCGGCATAGACCGGGTTGAAAACGCTGTCAGGGGCCATCTGGTGTTGAAACCACATGGCGCGCTGGCCATAAGAAAGCGGATAAACAACATTGGGGCCCCATTCTTCATCTGGACGGACGAAACTGTCCAAAGTGGGCAGCCCGGCCTGCTCGTAGAGCGGCTCAGAGAGCGGCTCGGAGAGCGGCGTTGGAGAGGCTTGCGCCGACTTTTCTAACTGCTCCAGGAGCATCGTCGAGAGCTGGATCACGCTGGGGCCCTTCAACAAGGCGGCAATCGGCAAGCTGACTTTAAGGTCGCGTTCCACCTGGTTCTTCAATTCAATCGCCATGAT
>JAYRNN010000378.1:0-28753 GCA_041912175.1 Anaerolineales bacterium
CGCCAGATTATAGGTTTTGCTGGGAGCAATCAGGGTAATTGTCCGGGATGCAATTTCGGGATCCAGCGATGCAATTGGAATATGACGGTAACCGGGATAAACCAAATCGCAATGGATTTCATCAGAACACAGGATGACGTCATGCCGCAGGCAGATTTCAGCCATTTGTTCCAGCTCCTGGCGGCTGAATACCCGGCCAATCGGATTATGTGGATTGCACAAAATGAACAGCCGCGTCTGATGGGTAAAAGCTGCCTCAAATGCATCCCAGTCGATCGTATAAGAGCCATCCGGATGATAAGTTAATTCCATTTCTTGAGCAAGCGCGCCAGTGGTTCGTGCTGCATTTAAAATTGGAGGATAAACGGGAGTCTGGACCAGGACGCCGCCATCCGGAACAGCGAAAGCGTTGCAAGCCAGGTTGACAGCGGTAACGACGCCGGGAATAAAATACAACGCCTCTGGTTCAACCTGCCAGCTATATTTTCCGGCTAATTTTTCCACTACATACTGACGCAGTCCGGTCAATTCGTCTGGATGGTTCGACACCCCAGATGGATAACCAAACACACCATGCTGAACGCGATCCAGAAGGGCGCGTATTACGGGCTCGGGTGAGCAAAAATCCATATCGGCTACCCACATCGGAATGACATCCTGATCATAGGCCTGCCATTTTAAACATTCACTATTACGGCGATTAGGTGTATTATCAAAATCGTATCTCATAGGAGAAATTATACCCGGCATTGAGGTTGCTTAAGCGTAATTGGAGGACCTATTCATGAGACCCTTACGAAAAAATGTTGCAATTGCAATTGACGGTGGTGGGCTAAAGGGTGTAATCGTTACACGCGCTTTGTCCGCTCTTGAAAACCACCTGGAAAAACCTATGGGTTCAATTTTCCAACTAGTTGCTGGCACGTCAACCGGATCAATCATTGCGGCGGGGATCGCCAGCGGGCTGACCGCTGAGCACATGTACCAGTTGTACAGCAGCTTAGGTGCAATCATTTTTCAAAAAAGTTGGCGCAGCCGATTGTGGCCGCTGACGCGTTATCGCTATCCAATGAAACCACTGGAAATTTTGCTTCAGCGTGAGTTAGGAGACCGGCGGATGGGGGAATTTTGGTCAAAAGATACTCCTACCGATGTGGTTATTACGACATTTGACTTGGTTGAAAACCGCACGCGCTTTGTCAAACCTTGGAAAGATGAATATCGTGATTGGCCGGTTATCAAAGCAGTGCTTGCCTCATGTGCTGTGCCAACTTATTTTCCAGTTGTCGAAGGGCGTTTTGTGGATGGCGGCGTTGGAGCATATGCCAATCCTTGCTACCTGGCAGCTTATGAGTTGCTTTTTTGCCTGGGTTGGAAACCATCTGAAACAACGCTGCTCAGCCTGGGTACCGGGCGCGGTCCAAAAACCTTTGACTCTAAAAAAGCCAGCCAGTTGTGGGCCTGGCAATGGATCGAACCGATGGTGGGCGCATTCATGCAGTCGGCAGACGACCAACAAGTACACTTGGTAAACACCTTCTTCCAAGAACTTGACTTCAGACGATTTCAAGTCAACCTTGAACAATCGATTGCCATGGACGACGCCAGCCAGATCACCCGTTTATCAACTTATGGCGATGAACTCGGACGCATGATTATGGATGACGTAACGGACCCAATCCAGGAAATGGTTCCACGCCTGGCGCCAATCAATAAAAACATTAATCCTCCGCCAGGACAATAATCTTATCTTGATCCGAAAAAATCATCTCAGCAGATTTCGGTGGGTTGACAAACACACCATACCGTTGATTAGGCTCGGATACCTTAGACGCGATCCGATAGCCGATTGCCACCTCTGATCTTTGTAAGGCCGCCTCGACAATGGTTTGAAAATTAACCGGCTGGCCAGTCTGGATAAATTGTCCAACCGGTTTTAAATAGATCTCTGCCGAGTCGGGATTTAATAATTCAGTAACCACATCATTTAAATATTTGTTCTCAGCGATCTGGGCTATGATGAGGCTGATCAGGCGATCGCTAACGATATAGTCATCGGCGCGGGCCGTGGATGCCAACGCATAATTACGGACATCCATCATTTCGGTTACCACCGTAAATTCAAGCCCATTGCGCTCTTTGATATCACGCAGATGTAGAAGTGTTACCAGGTTTTTCGCATCGGCCCGTTGTGGTGATAGCCTGTCCGAATAGCCGAGCAAGATAATGTGGTGGTACATTTTTTGTAAAACGCTTTCGAGGACCAGCCGGTCGTCTGTGTCCCCAGAAGAATAACACACCTGTAGATTAGCCAGGTGCAAGCAATCGCGACCCAGTACTTCCTCGACTTTTTCATGATCGGCTACGATCGTCACCTCAGAGTCGGGCGAGACGTACCGGTCCAACTCGTCAATGATTTTGCTCCCGCGCCAGTTCCAGCCCAGGATCAAAATTCGCCTCGGCTCTAAGAGCGTCGCCTGGCCAAGAGATATCCTTTCTGCTTGAATGGCGGCCTGGCGCTCAAAATCGAATTGAATTACATTCTCATCCTGAGCAATCACAATTAACTGATCACCATGTTGGATCACCCGTTCAGCCGAAGGCGTAAGCAGTACCTTCTGATCCTTCGCAAAAATACCGATTACGGCATTTCTTTCAGAGGACTTCACGACCTGGCCAAACGTTCGACCGTACGCAAGCGGCTCGTTTTTAAAATAAATTTCATTATCTGCAAAATCAAATAAGTCATCATAAACGCTGGACAAACCTGGTTGAAGGCTGGTTTGGGCAATCACTCGAGAAACCAGATCGGACGTAACCAGCCATTGCACCTCGCTCTTCCCAACCACCTCAGCGATCTCATGATTACGTGGATTCCGGATGCCGGCGACAATATGATAGGCTTCCTTGCGACGGTTCGGATGTTTGGTAATCGCCAGCACGGTTTTAATCGTATCTGCGTCCGGATATTCACTCTGTGGCTCTAAGATGATGATCGTTTTCGCGGTGTTCAGACTCAACATTTTCAGGTCAGCCATCTCCATCGGATCGCCTGTTCGGCAAACCAGGCGGGTCTTGCCTACGATGTTTACCTTATCGGAAATTTGATCTTCCATATCAGCCTTATTCTTATCTCCGAGCACTGCAATGACGGCTTGAGATTGGTTTTGATTGGCCGATATCAATTCGTAGATGACCGTAAAAATTTGCTCGGACCAACCCAAAATCACCGTATGCCCAGCTTCGATGACTTTCGACCGCCCTCTTTTCAACTCATTAACGCGCGAAACCATACCGTTGGTAAGTGCACTAATGAAGAAACTGCCGATAAAGATGCTCCCAAAGGTCATGCCCAACATCAGCAGGCGATAACCCCACACCGTTTCACGCCCACCTATCGACCCCTTACCGATCGAAGATAGAAAACTAATCCATATTGCTTCTAACAAAGTAAAACTATTTTCACCCGCCGGAGCCAATTTTGTGATCAGCAGAATAATTGTTCCGAGAACAGCCAGAAAGAAAGTTAATAACCCCAGGCTAATAACCGCCGAGGCGGTTCCAACTGCGTAAATTGAGTCGAAACGGTAGCGCAGGCGGTCCTTTAAGGTCCATTTCTCTTCCATGATGTGATCTCCATGTTATGATATCAACTTTATTGGGGATTAAAGGTAATAATAATCTTATAACCAAAAATCGACAAGCTGGTTTATCCATTTTTTATGCGCTTTCGCACGACCACGCAGGGAGGAAATGCAGCTTTTTTTGGTCAAAGGTATAATGATGATCAGCATTCTTTATGACAGAGACACCTCCTCCGATTCAAAACCAACCCAGGCGTATGCAGGCTGACCTGGCCTTATTCAGCGTCTCGGTCATATGGGGCAGCGCTTTTGTCGTACAACGCATCGTTGCACCGAATAGCAGTGCATTTCTTTTCAATGGTTTGCGTTTTCTGCTCGCAGCTCTGGTTCTTTCGCCCCTGGTATGGTTAAGAACGCGCCAAAATCGTTCTCCCCTGCAATTGAATTGGCAGGCTGGCTCGGCCGTTTTCATCGCGGGATTATTACTGGCTTGCGGCGCATTCCTCCAACAAATTGGGATGCGCTACACCACGGCTGGCAATGCAGGCTTTATTACCGGGTTGTACGTGGTAATCATTCCAATTATTCAAGCAGCGGCTTTAAAACAACCGGTGCGACCAGCCCTCTGGGGCGCTGCTCTTCTGGCCGCGATTGGATTGTTTTTACTAAGCACCAACGGCCAGTTAACGTTAAAATTAGGAGACGCCCTTGAAGTAGCAGGGGCGTTCTTTTGGGCGCTCCATGTGATCTGGATTGGACAGCAAGTCAAACATATGGATGGATTGCAGCTTGCGGTAGGTCAATACCTGGTTTGCGGAATTACCAGCATTTTCCTGGGCCTGTTAATTGAGCCCCACCAGATCTATAATATGCTTGGTACAGGATGGGCAATTATTTATGCTGGGATCATCTCCGTCGGCTTGGGCTACACTTTGCAAATCTACGGCCAGAAAACCGCGCCGCCAACCGACGCAGCTATTCTTCTGAGTTTAGAAGCCGTCTTTGCCGCACTGTTTGGATGGCTCTTTTTGAATGAGGCATTAACCATGATCCAAATTACAGGCTGCCTCGTTATGTTAGCAGGAATGTTCGTTGCCCAGGCAAGTAATCTTCGCGATCGGTCAACTTTGGCATCAGACGCAACAAATTTCAGCGATAAAAGGCTTTCATGATTTCCTCACAATCCAAACCTGGCACAGTACAACGCTTGTTGTGGTTCTTTCTTGTCGCATGGCTGCTGCCAGCGCTAGCGTGCAATTTTCCAGGCAAAAAACCACCAGCAGCAGATATGGGCAGCCAACAACTTCACCAAACGCTCGCCGCCCAGTTGGCCGTGACTCCGCCAATGGACGGACAGGCCTCTACCGCCAGCCCTCGCCCACCCTTGTCGGATAAACCTGCTCTGCTTCAGACGGAAACGGCAGTGACTAATGTTCCTTCAACAAGCCAGACTCGTGTAGCAAGCGGGCCGAAAGGTCCTTACAATTATTTCACTCAGGCAGGCGACACCCTTTCTGCAGTTTCCAGACGCTTCAAGGTCGAACCGGGACAAATTACCTCTCCCGATATGCTGCCTGCCTTTGGCTACTTAACTCCGGGTCAGGCGCTCATCCTTCCCATCGATCCCAGTCTCCGACCCGCGCAGACGCCAATTTTTCCAGACAGCGAGATCATCAACTCTCCGACTGCGCGTGATTTTGATATCAACCATTTCATAGAATCTTCAGGGGGCTATTTAAGTGGTTATGTCGAACAAGTTGACGGCCGGGAAATGAGCGGAGTGGACATCATTAAAAGGATCGCCAGCGAGTCGTCTATTAACCCACGCCTGTTACTGGCCTTTCTAGAGTTTCGATCCGGCTGGGTATTTGGCCAGCCGCGTAGTTCTGATGATCTGGCCCACCCGCTCGGCTTCTACGTTCCAGGCCGGACGGGGCTGTATCAAGAAATGGTTATGGCTGCCACACACCTGAACATAGGATATTACGGATGGCGATCGGGAGAAATGGACACGCTTAAATACGCCGATGGCAGTAAATCGTCTATTGATGCCTGGCTAAATCCCGGATCGGTGGCAGTTCAGAATTTGTTTGCCAAGTTTTACAAGCCAAAATTTTGGTCAGAAGCATTATATGGGCCACAAAACTTTCCAGAGCTTTACCAACAACGATTCGGGGACCCATGGGAGCGCGCGGCCCTGGTCGAACCGTTTCTAGCGCCTGGACTTGTACAGCCTGATCTGGAGCTTCCATTTTCTCCAGGCGAACGCTGGAGCATGACCGGAGGCCCGCACGCGTCCTGGAACACAGGCAGCCCGCGCGGCGCGCTGGATTTTGCTCCGGTCACAGCAGAACCAGCATGCAGCGTGTCCCGCGCCTGGGTAACTTCCTCAAGCCAGGGAGTGATCGTACGCTCAGCCAACAATGTTGTAGCCTTAGACCTGGACGGGGATGGAAACGAACAAACCGGCTGGGTGGTGGTCTACGTACACATCGCGGATAAAGAACGTATCCCTATCGGACAACAAGTCCAAACAAATGATCGGATCGGTCACCCATCCTGTGAGCGCGGGCAATCCACGGGAACGCATGTACATATCGCCCGAAAATACAACGGCGAGTGGTTGGAGGCGGATGGGCCGGCGCCAATGATTTTAAGCGGCTGGCTGGCTAAAGCCGAGAAATTGAACTACCATGGTACACTTGAAAAAGACGGTCACGAAGTCACCGCCAGCCCACTCGGTGTACGCACCTCAATCATCGTTCGTGAGTGATTTCCTTTCAAGTCGTGATATGATATAGAAAAAAGCGATTTGGGTGTAGGATGATCATGATGCCTGTGCAAATTAACGGTAACCAGCAGCGGTTAAGCAAGGAGCTGATTGCCTTAACCGAAGTCGCCAAGACCTTGGCGTCCCCATTGGAACTCTCCGATTTGCTGGATGCTGTAATGAAAAAGATCCCGGGCGTGGTTGAAGCCGCACAAATTGGCTTGGTAATGCTGTGGGATCAGACGGCCGGTTTATTCCGTCCAGTAGCCACCTTTGGGTTTGAACCAAATATTATTAAAGACCTTGGCTTGCGCGCTGGCGAATCCATCACCGGGAAAGTCTTCGATCATGGTCTGCCACAATTGTTAAGTACGTCAGATGAGGTTGCCACGGCGATGGCAGATATGCGCCCAGCCAATCGCGCCATCTACGCACGCGCCCTGGGAGTTGACGGACTGCCTGTGTGCACTCTTGCGGTCCCAATCGCCGTCCAAGACCGTAAATATGGCATCTTGATCTTAGGCACAAACCATGGTCCGGCGATATTCTCGACAAATGATTTGCCTTTTATTCAAACGCTGGCGGACTTGATCGCCCTGGCGATTGATCGTGCAAGGTTGCAAGCCAGGGCTGATGCAGTTCAGGAAGCCCGTCTGGCTGAACATATGCGCTCAGAAATTATGGCGATCTTGTCACATGAGCTCCGTCTGCCTCTAACCGCAATCCAGGGTTATGCCAGCGCCCTACTTCTGGATGAAACGGAATGGGATAAAACAAAACAAGAAGAATTCTTGACCCTGATCGACGAAGAATGCCGTCATATGGAAATGATGCTGAAAAATATCCTGGATTCTTCGTTGATTGACGTCGATCAATTGGTGATCGAGCGCGAGCCGGTACGCTTACAATATATTGCCCATGATGTCGCGACGGAGATTCAACGCCGTGCTGAAAACCATCAGATAATCGTGGACTTTCCTGCAAATCTACCTATTCTAGAGGTGGATCCGCGTTGGATCAAGCAAGTATTTCGAAATATCCTGGATAACGCGATTAAATACTCTCCGGAAGGCGGCCTGATTATAATCCGGGCCGAAGTGCGCTCGCATGATGTTGTAGTAACAACTGCCGACCAGGGGATTGGCATCTCTCCTGAGGATCTGATCCCATTATTTGAAAAATTCTATCGCGTGCGCCACAATTCTAATTTGCGTGTACCAGGGGCTGGGCTCGGCTTACCGATTGCCCGCTCGATCATCGAGGCGCATGGTGGGCGAATTTGGGTGGAAAGCAAAATCGGCGAAGGGACCACCCTGCATTTCTCTCTGCCGCTGCCGAGCGTTCCAATGGTTCAAGAATAAAAAAGCCGTTCACAACTGACAAAATTGGGATCGCCCACACGATGAGTAAAACCCGTATTCTGATTGTCGATGACGAACCAAAGATTATCCATCTTGTTCGTGAGGTATTAACCGCCACCGGGTTTGAAGTCCTGGCTGCATATAGCGCGGAGCATGCCATTGAAATGGTTGCTCTGGAGCAGCCCGACCTGGTCCTTTTAGATATTATTTTATCCGGATCGATGGATGGTTATCAAGTCGCTCAACGGCTGCGTGAGTTTTCAGAGATTCCAATCATCATGCTTACAGCTCGTGTGCGTGAACCAGACGTGCTGAAGGGTTTTGAGGTGGGCGCAGATGATTACATCACCAAACCTTTCAGCTCAAAAGAACTGCTGGCCCGAGTGCGAGCCGTGCTCAAACGCGCTCAAACTGGGACGACCGCCTCGATCCGACCCGAACTCACCTGCGGCGATTTACACCTCGACCTTGCCCGCCGGCGAGTGAGTGTGCGAGATCAGGATATTCATCTGACTGAAACTGAATATAACCTGTTGCACGTCCTGGCATCGCATCCCAATCAGGTTGTCCTACACGAACAATTGCTTGAGACCGTCTGGGGCCCTGAATATCGCAACGACATCGACTACCTGCGCGCCTATATCCATTTTCTACGCCAAAAAATCGAGATTGATCCATCCGACCCGCAAATCATCCAGCGCTGTCCCGGAGTCGGATATATGCTCGTCTGTACAAACTAAATTAGCCAGGCGCCTGTTTCAAAGAATAAAAATAAGCGCCACAAGAAACAGGAAATTCCGGGTTTTCACGTACTTTTCATAAGTCCAGATCGTTTTTCTATGTAATTTTGACGCGCCTGGCGCGACACTCTAATTGTCCACGTTGACAAGATTTGGCAAGCTGTTCACTTGTCCAGGAGTGTGCCCATGGCCAATCCCACGCCCGAAGAAACTTCCCTTGGCGAAATCAATGATATCCTTTGTAAAGAAGCCCTGGGGGAAGGATCACTGATTGGCGCTTTAGAAGAAATTCAAGAACGTTACCGTTATTTACCTCCCGAAGCGCTTATTTTGGCCAGTGAATACTTCAATGTACCCCTGGCGCAAACTTATTCAGTCGCCACATTTTATAACGCTTTTAGTTTAAAGCCCAAGGGGAAACATTGTTTGCATGTCTGTATGGGCACCGCCTGCCACGTCCGCGGAAGCCCTCAGGTGCTCGACCGCTTAGAAACCAAGTTAACGATCAAGGCCGGGGAGACCACTGAAGATCGCTTATTTACGCTAGAAACAGTCAATTGTCTGGGCGCCTGTGCATTGGGTCCGATCGTCGTTACAGATGAAGCTTATTCCGGCGCGATGACCCCTCAAAAAGTCGATCAATTGCTTAAGAATCTTCACCGCATGGAGGAGGCGCAGCGATGAGCTCACCTCAGATAAAATCCATTGCCGAGTTTCAAAACTGGCAGTTGAGCCTGGCCTCTGAATGGGATGACGACAAGCCTTGCGTGCATGTGTGTGATGGAACCGGCTGCCGTGCTTTGGGCAGTCAAAAGGTGCTTGAAGGTCTCCGTAAAGAGATTGCCAAAGTCCAATCCCCGCATTCCGATCGAGAGATTTCGATAGAAGTCGTCGGGACAGGCTGCCCTGGGTTTTGCGAATGTGGTCCGTTGGTCACAATTTATCCCGAGCGTGTGTCTTATCAGAGGATCAAGCCTGGCGATGTGCCGGAGATTGTCCAACAGACATTACTTAAAGGAAACATTATCGAACGTCTACTATATACGGATCCACAGACTGGGGAACACATCCACAAAGAGCCAGACTTACCATTCTACCGCAAGCAAAAACGGATGCTTCTTGATTTCAACGGAAGGATTGATCCAACCCGTATTCAGGATTATATCGCCCTGGGGGGATATACTTCATTGGTTAAGGTTTTGACTCACCTGAGGCCAGAGGAGGTCATCGATGAGATAAAAAAATCTGGTCTACGTGGCCGCGGCGGAGCTGGCTTCTCCACCGGAGTAAAATGGGAACTTTGTCGTCAGAATATCCAGAAAACAAAAAAAGGATTCATTATTTGCAATGCCGACGAGGGTGACCCAGGTGCTTTCATGGATCGCTCATTAATGGAGGGAAATCCTCATTCGGTCATCGAGGGGATGCTGATCGGCGCATATGCCATTGGCGTAAAGCAGGGGTTCGTATACATCCGAGCCGAATATCCACTGGCTGTTGAAAACCTGCGCATTGCAATCCAGCAATGCGAAGAAATTGGCCTGCTTGGCGAGCATATCCTGGGAAGCGACTTTTGTTTCAGGCTGCATGTGCGGTTGGGCGCCGGAGCATTCGTGTGCGGCGAGGAGACAGCCCTGATGGCTTCGGTCGAAGGGCGCGTCGGCGAACCTCGACCGCGCCCACCTTATCCAGCCGAAAGTGGGCTATGGGGCCTGCCAACCAATATCAATAACGTCGAAACCTGGGCAAATATACCTTTCATCATCAAAGGCGGCGGCCAAGCTTTTGCGACTACCGGCACAGAAAAATCCAAGGGCACAAAAATCTTCTCTCTGGTCGGGAAAATAAATAATACGGGCCTGGTTGAAGTACCAATGGGGATACCGCTACGAGAAATCATTTACGATATCGGCGGCGGTCTTCCACACGCGAAGGCGTTTAAGGCTGCCCAATTAGGCGGTCCATCGGGCGGTTGCCTGCCCACCGAGCATCTGGACGTGAAAATCGACTACGAGTCATTAACAGCCTTAGGAGCGATTATGGGCTCAGGCGGGATGGTCGTAGCTGATGAAGACACTTGTATGGTTGATTTTGCTCGCTATTTCATGTCCTTCACCCAGCAGGAGTCATGCGGAAAATGTACGCCTTGTAGGATCGGCACGAAAGCCATGCTGGCGACCCTTGAACGAATTTGCGCCGGATCAGGCCAACCTGGCGATGTGGAATACCTGCTGGAAGTAGCCGAAACGATCAAGACATCCTCCTTATGCGGCCTGGGCCAGACCGCTCCGAACCCGGTGCTCTCGACGATCCGCTATTTCCGAGACGAATACGAAGCGCACATTTTTGAAAAAGTCTGTCCGGCCAAAGTATGCAAAGGGTTGATTAGCTATTCAGTTATTCCGGAGTTATGTACAGGATGTCTTGTTTGCCTGCGCAACTGCCCGGCCGGAGCCATCAGCGGGGAAAAACAACAAGTGCACTGGATCAACCAAGAGGTATGTACCCGTTGTGGCATGTGTAAAAGTGTGTGTAAATTCGAAGCCATTGCACTGAACTCAGGTAAAGGTGATTATGCGCTCACGGAGCCTGTTGACGCAGCCGGAGCGTCTGTGAAGAGGCAACGATGATTCACCTGACGATCGATAATCAGCCCGTTCAAGTTCATGACGACCGCACGATACTTGAGGCCTGCCGGGAATATGGTTTCCCAATCCCTACTTTATGCTATCACCCTGCGCTTGAGCCATATGGCGCCTGCCGGCTCTGTATGGTTGAAATTTCTCAACCACCGAGACCATCACGCCTGGTTGCCTCCTGCACCTTTCCATGCCAGGAAGGATTGGAGGTACGTACAAACAGCGAACCAGTGAAACGCAACCGGCGCATGACTGCCGAGCTGCTACTGGCCGGCGCCTGGAATAGCTCAGAAATTCAATCCCTGGCCAAAGAATTGGGTGTAACAGAAGTACGTTACCGTCTTCCGGAAGAGGATATTTGTGTCCTCTGCGGGATGTGTGTGCGCGCCTGCCATGAGATTGTCGGTGTGAACGCGATCAGCTTTATTCAGCGCGGTATTCAGAAAAAAGTGCGCTCACCTTTCAAGGTATCTTCAGCCGCTTGTATTGCCTGCGGCACATGCACTTTGATTTGCCCAACCGGCGCGATCCGCCTAAGCAAGGTCACTGGAATCGATGCGACGCTGGCGGTTCATGGCCCGATCGCAGTACAGAATCCGCACTATTGCCGCCTCTGCGGCGTCTCGCATCTCAATGTGGAGTTCCTGCAAGAGCTGGAGAGCGCGATGCCCAACCTCCTGATAAAAACCTACCAGGAAATTACAAAATGAAACCAGCCGCACTGTCCGATCAAACCCTTAATCCCGCGATCGAGCCGGCTCCCGCAATTTTTCGCACTGGAGTGTTCGTTTGCGACTGTGGGGATAAGATTGTAAGCCGCCTGGATACTGGCAATTTATGCGATCAAGCTGGCCGGTTGCCAGGAGTCGTTTTTGCCGCCCACGAGGCCTATCCATGCAGCAAAGATGGCCGGCAGCGAATTTCCAAGGCAATTTCAGAACAGCATCTGGAGCGGGTGGTGGTGGCAGGTTGCACACCGCGCCTGGTCGAAAAACTTTTCCAACATACCCTCCAATCCGCAGGTTTTAGCGCTGCGATGTTCGAAATTGTGGATATTCGCGAACAGTGTGCATATGTACACCAGGGGGAGGTTGATCATGCGCAGCAAAAAGCCGCTGCTCTAATCGAAATGGGCGTCAGCCGCCTGGCCAATCTTTCACCGGTTGTAAATTCGACCAGCCGAGTGATCAAATCTGCCCTGGTTGTAGGCAGCAGCCTCGCCGGACTGACCGCAGCGTTGGAGCTCGCCAATTCTGGCATTCTGGTGACCCTTGTCGAGCCATCCGACAATTTTGACCATACACCAGCCTGGTATGATGGGGGGATAAAACAGCTTACACGCCAGTATGGTGATGCGGTTTCAAATCATCCCCAGATTGTTTCGCTGCTTGGCGCACACATCAACGAGGTTACAGGCGAGCCGGGCGATTACCAGGTCGAAATCGTTCGCCATGAGGAGATTACCCGTGTTGCCGCGGGAGCTATCCTCGTGGCTGGAGAAGCTCACCCGCGTAGCCTGGGGGCGCAGCATTGGGTGAACCGCCAATGCGTCAGGACCCAAATAGAATTTGAACAGGAATTGAATCAGGGCCAGGCGCCTCAAAAAATTGTAATGATTTTCTGCGCTGAACAAGAAGGAGCCGAACACTGTTCTCGGCTTTGCTGCACAGCCGGCATCCGCCAGGCGCTGCGCGCCCGGCAACTCAATCCGCTTTCGAATGTCATCATCCTTTTTCGGGATTTGTTCCTGGGTGGTCCGAACAGCGCAGGCGAGAAGCTTTTAAAACAGGCCATCAAGGAGGGTGTCACTTTCTTCCGCTATCCAAAACTACATCCCCCGGTAATCCGAGATACCGTGATTGATTTATTCGATCCTCTCACCAATGAAACCTTGCAAATCCCTACCGAGCGGGTGGTGCTGGCTATGCCGTTGCTTCCCCCCGAAAATTCCCAGCAATTAGCCGCCCTACTGCGCCTGCCTCAGGATGAACATGGTTTTCTATTCGAGCCACGTGTCCGCCTTCGCCCAGGACGATATGTCGATGATGGGATTTTTGTACTGGGAGGATCACACCAACCAGCCGACCTAAATGAAAGCCTGCTTCAAGCGTATTTAACCAGCGCCCGGGTACGTAGTTTCTTGAATCAGGATTCAATCCAGAACCAGGCGCCGACTGCCCAGGTCGAAGCGAAATTGTGTACGGGATGCGCTGAATGCGCTCAGGCTTGCCAGACAAACGCCATCCGAATGGAGAAACGCCAATCCACCAGCCCCACCTCCGAGGTGCTCTCGGTCTCAACCGTTGACCCGCTGCGCTGTACGGGATGTGGAAGCTGCGCCGTGGCCTGCCCGGTTAAGGCTATTACCATCCCTGGCTGGGAGGATCTCGCCATCCTGGCACAGATCAGCGCTGCGCTGCGTCCCGCATCTGAGACTGGCCCGGTACAGGCGGTATCCGATCTGACGGGGGTTACACGGCCGGCTCCGCGCTTTTTAGTCTTGGCTTGTGAGTGGAGCGCTTACGCCGCGGCGGATATCGCCGGCGCGCGCCAGCTAGCATATCCAGCCAGCGTAAGGATAATCCGCATGAACTGCTCTGCCCGTTTTGACCCATTTCATATTTTATGGGCCTTCTTGAACGGCGCTGAGGGAGTTCTGTTGGGCGCCTGCCCGGCTGGAGAATGTCATTATGGGCAAGGTAATCTGCAAGCCCAGGAACGCTGCCTGGCTCTAAAACAGCAGCTCGTTGAGCACGGCATCAACCCAGAGCGTTTAGGCCTGGAATTCTTATCTGCTTATGACGGGGATGGCTTTGTTCGAGCAATAGATCGTTTTGTAAACAGGAGGACTCAATGGTTCAACGATTAATTTCTGAAGTATGGGAGCTGGGAAATTGCACCGGTTGTGGTATGTGTGTGGCTGCTTGCTCAAAACAGGTCTTGCACTGGAATGGCGAAGAACACCCACTCCTCGAGCAGCGTACCAAAAACCTGGGGTATTCGAAGACGACTCTGGATACCTGCTCATTTTGCCAACGATTTTGCGAAGAAGGTTGTCCACGACTGGAGCGTTGGCTTCCGCTGGAGGCGCGCACCATACTGGCAACGCGAGCGCGTGGCCCAGTTAAATCCGGCGAACCCAATGATGTCATCCGGGCCATCCTGGCAGCGGGCCGGAGTGCAGGTCTAATCGATGGCGTTGTCATGCTCGATCTGGATGCTTGGGAATTAAAGCCAATCGCCCGCGTCGCCGAAACAGTCGAAGAGATTGTTGATAACCTTGGACCACAATACCTGTGGGAGCCGGTATTCAACGCATTGAATGAAGCGGTCTTCGAGCGTGGCCTCGAAAATATCGCCATCGTTGGTACCCCATGCGCAGCTCAGGCAGTTCGTAAGCTGCGCGCCTCACTAAACGCTCGCCTGATGCCTTATCAGAAAGCCATCCGATTAAGCATCGCTGTTTTCTGCACCGGGGTATACAAAGCACAGATGATCGATGAGCTGCTGGTAAAACGGATGGATATAACCCGCGATCAGGTCAAACATCTGGAAGTAACACCTGACCGCCAATGGCTGCAAGCCGTTCTGTGGGATAACAGCGTGCGATTGATACCCCGCCAACAGGCTGAAGGCTTTACCCGCAATGGCTGCGGCGTTTGCGACGACTACCTGGGCGAATCAGCCGACCTGGCTGTAGGCACAGTTGGAGCGCCGGACAATGCGTCTACCTTGATCATCCGCAGCCGGACCGGGGACATCTTCACTCGCAATGCACTTCAGATGAATCTCTTGGAAGTTTCACATGATGTTGATCTCGCTGCGATTTCAATGGCAGCCGAGGAAAAAGACCGCCGCCAGCGAGGGCAGGCTTTTAAAGATTTGCGTGTCTTGATGCTAGACGCTCTGGCCGATCCCCAGAGACATAACGAAGCAGTCGCACAATTTGTACGCCTGTATCGAACTCCCGCCCGCCCAGGTGTGCCAGAACAAACCCGCAATGGCTGCACCGGCTGCTAACCCACCGAAAACACTGACTTTATGTCTGAGGTGACCAATGAAAGCAAATCCCAATCGAATACTCAATGTCAAAACAAAAGACTTGAAATTCACAAACCAGGCTGTACAAGATTCAGTTAATGGTCAACCAGTAATCGTTAAAAACGCCGAGCATCTCAACGGATTAGCCGCTGGGTTGAAACATGGAGAGGTCATCATCCAGGGTAATGCCGGAGACTATCTGGGAGTGCTTAACGACGGCGCTGCCATTCATGTAACAGGCAGTGTGGGCAATTACCTGGCAGATAATATGACCCGCGGTACAGTCATCGTTGATGGCGACGCGCAATATGGCCCCGGCCAATACTGTTACAACGGCGCGATTGTGATCCGTGGTAGGGCCGGCGATTTTACCGCTACGATGAACAAAGGTGCAACCATCATCGTCGGTGGGGATGTCGGCAACGAAGTAGGCACCTATATGCTCAAGGGCGACCTGATTGTGATCGGGAACGCCGGGAAAAACTTTGCCAACTACTTAATCCGCGGGAATGTATACATTGGCGGGTCCTGGGAAAATCTGGGGCATAACACGCGCCTTGAGCCTCTTACAGATGAGGATTTAGCAAAGCTACAAGGATACTTTGAAAAATTTCAGATCGAAGCTGATCCAAAAAATTTCAAAAAGATCGTCGCTGCGTCTGAAAAACCATTCTATCACTAGGAGGAAGGCATGGCTGTCATTGGCGCCTTTTGTGTCAGTGTTAACCGAGAAGTTTGCATAAATTCACAGATGCCGGGCAAATGCGCCACCTGTGCGCAGGTCTGCCCGCATGGGGTTTATGCGCTCGACCCGAATACTGGGGAGATGGAAATCCAGAACTATAACACCTGTGTAGGTTGCCGGATTTGCGCGGAGTTTTGCCCCGTTAATGCCATCCGCATCAACCCTGCCGAACCAGAATATATCACTCGTTATCCCTGGACATTTGGAGCGATTGAGGAAATTCACTACAAAGCGCAAACCGGCGAATACTTATTGCGCGGCTTCGGCACACACGGTCAAACCCCGAATTTCGATATGATCACTGTGGTCCCTAGCCAGATTTCGAGCGCCGCGCCGCTGGATAAATATCGCGAAGAATGCGCAATGGAGGTGACGATTGGCGAGGATACGTGTGAAAAACCCGTTCATCTCAAGCTACCCTTCGTCTGGGCAGCCATGTCCTTTGGAGCGCTGAGCAAGGAGGCTAAGCTTTCCCTGGCGATCGGAGCCGCCATGACCGGAATCGCTACCAACACGGGTGAAGGAGGCCTGCTGCCTGAGGAAGCCTGGCTTTCTCGAGGCTACACTGACAAAGAAATGAGTCGCAAGAAGTGGGATCCGGGCGGCTATCTGATCATCCAATGGTCAACCGGGCGTTGGGGCGTCTCGGCCGATTACGTTAACAGCGGCGATGCTGTGGAGGTCAAAATTGGGCAGGGCGCTAAGCCTGGTATGGGCGGTCACTTGCTGGGCGCCAAGGTAACCGAAGACGTGGCGCGCGTGCGAGGTGTGCCAAAAGGTTCGGATGCTTTGAGCCCCTGCCGCTATTACGACGTCCGGTCTTCGGATGATATGAAACATATGGTAGCCTTCCTGCGGGATGTGACCCATTATCAATTCCCAATATTGTTCAAACTAGGACCCTCGCGGCCGTATGCAGATGTAGCTGCTTGCATCGAAGCCGGAGCTGACGCGATCAGCATTGATGGGCTGGTAGGAGGAACTGGCTGCTCTCCAGACATTGTCACCCAGGGCGTTGGTATTCCTACAATTGCCTGCCTGCCGCCTGCAGTACAGGCTTTGAAAGATCATGGCGTTCACCATAAGGTAAAACTGATCGCGCTAGGCGGGATCCGCAATGGCCTGGATGCTTTTAAAGCCATGGCGTTGGGCGCAGATGCGGTCGGATTCGGCAGCGCGGCCGAAATCGCGCTCGGTTGCCGGGTTTGCTACGCCTGCCATAAAGGCAATTGTCCGTATGGCATTACCAGCCCAAAGCCAGAGTTGCGCGCCCGTCTGGATCCGGTTGAAGGCGGTCAGCGCCTTGCCAATTTTATTCACGCTACTGCAGAGGAAATAAAAATCCTCACCATGCTTTCTGGACACCACGCGACTTCCGAGCTCACGACGGAAGATTTGCGGGCGATGGATTTGAACACCGCTGCCTTGACGGGCCTGAAACTGGCTGGTTTCGAACGCCCATTGCCGATGTGGGAAGGCGCCATTTCGCCTGCCCACATAACAGCAGGGAATGGCAAGAACGGAAAACATCAAAAAAGGGAAGCCATCAATCATTAACAACACCAGTCAGCGATAGCGGATCACAACCTGCATTCACCTCACGATTAAAAGCTGACGTCTAAAAAAGGAAGGCAGCATGTCGACCATGCAAATTGATCAGGCTCTGGCCGACAAAATGGTAAAAAAAGCGCTCGCGCTTTGCGCCGAAAAACGTTATGCGGGCGATACCCAAAAAGTTAGCCATGCTCTTCAGCAAGGCCATTGTGAGGTGTGTGGTATGGTGACCGACTGCCTGGTTCGGCAGATAGGCGAATACCTCGGCCAAACCGATAAAAACGTCCGCGCAGTTTACCGATACGAACCCGAGCCGGTCGCATCTCGGCCAACCAACTCTAATCCACCTGGCACTGTACACAAGAACGGCATCAACCTGATTACCTGGGTGGACCGAAAAAGCGCCGCTCTTTCGGTATTAGGCGCCACACTGCAAGCCACCATGGCAGACAGCCGGCGTAGAATCGGCTGCCAGCATGCCAGCCCCTCGTGCTACACGATGGAAGTCCAGATGGTGGATAGTAAGGATATCTTGGAGCGACGCGGCTACGGGGTGGTGGTCAACAGCGCATACGTCCGATCCACACAGGTTTGGGTCCGGCCAAACCTGGTAGATAGGATTAGCTCTGGAGGAATAGGCCTGAGTGAAAACGATCAAAAAGGTCTCCTGGAGAGCGCTGACCCGGAATTGACGCCAGAAAGCGTTTTATTCGGAAGAGCCCTCGGAATCGAAAAATTACCCACCGATGAACGGGCAGATCTCGAATATCGCTTGCAAGAGGTGAAAGTCATCTTAATCCGGCGCATGATCAGCGATCAGTTGGCTTATATCGATATCGCCAAAGATTGGTTCACCGTCACTGACCTGGCCGATATTTATCAGCACAAGATTGGAAATGGTAAGATTGGCGGAAAGGCCGCCGGAATGCTTTTGGCTGCCCGCATCCTGAATGAAGTCGCCGATGATCAGGTGCGATCTTCCATTCAGATCCCTGAGTCTTATTTCTTGGGTTCCGATGTGGTCTATCTTTTCATGGCCATGAATGGTTTGATGCACTGGAACGACCAGAAATACAAGGCAGAGGCCCAAATCCGGGCTGAATACCAACAAATAAAGCATGAATTCGAACAAGGGGTATTTCCACCCGAGATTCTTAACGAATTGCAAAAAGTGCTCGATCGGATCGGCACAAAACCGCTGATCGTACGTTCGTCAAGCCAGCTTGAGGATAACTTTGGCACAGCATTTGCCGGAAAATACGACAGCCATTTTTGTCCAAACCAGGGCAGCCCGACCGAAAACCTCGCTGCGCTGACGCTGGCTATTGCGCGCACGTATGCCAGCACCTTAAAACCTGAGGCGCTGCTCTACCGCCGCAGTAAAGGTCTGCAAGATTATGACGAGCGTATGGCCGTAATGATCCAGGCCGTCCAGGGAGAAACTTTCGGCCGTTATTATCTACCGCAAGCAGCGGGAGTGGCCTTTAGCCGTAATCTTTATCGTTGGTCGCCGGAAATACGCCGTGAGGATGGCTTTGCTCGTCTGGTGTGGGGGCTAGGAACCCGCGCCGTGGAGCGCGTTGGAAACGACTATCCACGCCTGGTCGCGCTCAGCCACCCCACTTTACAACCCGATGATTCTTGCGAAGCCATCCGACGTTACTCTCAGCAGTATGTCGATGTGATCGATCTCCAGGAGAATACATTCAAAACCCTTCCGATTCATGCGATCTTGAAGCCCAATTATCCAACCTTGCGGTTTATGGCGCAACTCGAAGAGGATAGATATTTTTCAACCCCCCGCAGCAGGGTCATGGAGGCGGAGATTCCGCGTCTGGCCATCACATTTGATGAGTTATTGCGCCGTACTCCATTTCCCCAGGTGCTATCGCGACTGCTGCGCTCGTTGGAAGAACACTATCACGGCGCAGTCGATTTGGAATTCACCGTGCAAATCCAGGACCCGAGAGCCAGCCAACCACAGGTTAAGGTCTCGCTCTTGCAGTGCCGCCCGCAGAGCATTTTGAAAAATACGCGCGCCATCACGATTCCGACAAATCTAGCGCGTGAACAAATTGCTTTCCAAACACGTTTTATGGTTCCACAAGGCTCGGTGAGCGGGATTCGTTTCGTGTTATTTATCCACCCCGAAGTGTATTTTAAATTACCCAGTGTTGATAAACGCAAAGAGTTAGCTGGCGTGATAGGACAGGTTAATGCCGCTCTGGCGGGACAGCCTTTTATTTGTGTTGGACCAGGGCGTTGGGGAACGCTCAACACCGATTTGGGTGTGTATGTCAGTTATGCGGATATCTGCAATGCAGAAGCGCTGGTGGAATTGGCTGGTAAAGGCATCGGTCCAGCACCTGAACCGTCTTTAGGCACACATTTCTTCCAAGATTTAATGGAAGCTCAAATCTTCCCCTTAGCGATTTGTCTGGATCACCCAGAGACAATTTTCAACCTTGAATTTTTTTACAACACCCCCAATTGTCTCGGAGATTGGATCCAATGTGATCCTTCGATAGAGAAATGCGTCCGGCTGATCGATATATCGGCATTTACTTCTGGAAAATGCCTTGAGTTGGTTATGGATGACGAGAAAGGATTGGCGCTGGCCTACTTCCTATAATTCTTTGAAAGCCCCCAGGCCAGTTAAAGTTGATCCAAGATCTCATGGCTCTGCATAACCACCGTATTCATCCCGCAACACGACAGGCACAATTTTTGCGATACGATGGCTGTTTTCGATTTATTGATGTCCTCTCTACTTCATCCCAATTGATGTTCATAATGAGCTTCAATAAAGATTATACCCTTTCCAGGATAGAGCGTTCTCAAGTTCGGATATTTGGTTCGCTGCCATCGTCATCGGGGCCGATATTTCCGATTACTCAAATCTGAATCGCCACACCGCGATCAAAAAGAAAACCAGCGCCATCAGCAACAGGACGCCGACATGCGGCAGCACATCCACCAAGCCTTTGTTCTGGATCAGGAGGATATCATAGCCGATTAAAGCCTGGCCCTGGGGGATGAAACGGGAGATAGTCTGCATCACTCCACCACCCTTATACAGCGGCACGACGCCGAAGGCGAAGCAACCGCCTAGCCCGGCCATTATGAAGCCCAGTAGGGTGCCGGTGGTGTCCGCCTGGCGAGCGGTCTTGGAGATGGAGGCGATCATAATGCCTAGCCCCGTCGCGGCAAGACCCATGGCAATCGTCAGCAGCGCCAGGCCCAGGAAGGAGTTGCCCAGCGGCATGTCGAAAATGATGTTGGCGCCGCCGAAGATGAGGCTCACCTTGAGGATGACGATCATCAGAAAGGCCAGCATTTTTCCCAGGATGATCGTCCAACGGGGAAGCGGCGCGGCCATCAAGCGGCGGAATGTGCCTTCTTGTCTTTCTTTCAGCAGATCGCCGCCTAAAGACGATGAAAAAGGCAAACATTACACAAAAACTCGGTACGACCATGGTAAAAATGTTTTCTGGGACGATCACCAGGTCTTTTCCTGCGGAGTTTTTTACCTGTAGCCTCACCCAGGGATCAGCCTGCATTTTTTGCACCTGGGCCATGTTAGCGGCCAGGCTTTGGGCGACGAAGCCGCGCTTGGCCGCTTCACCGGCCTGCTGGTAGGGTTCATGATCCGCCAGAAGGGTGCGAATCCCATAGGAAAGTTCGCCGACCAGAACGATAGGTGAGAGGACTTCTTTCATGATGCCGGTGACGATTTCTCCATAGCTCTGCTGGTTGCGGTCCACCAACACCACAATCTGGGATGGTTTGTATGCGTCGACATTTTGGGTCAGGTCCGGCGGGATCACCACCGCGGCTACGACTTCGCTGTCCAGCACCTGCTGCCTGGCTTCTTCCGAGGTAGACGGGCTGGTTAGATCCAGGACATGCATGTCTTCTAGAATTTTGACGATTTGAGCGCCGTAGGCGCCGTTATCCTGGTTGATCAGCGCTACCGGGAAGGTGATGCTCTTCTTGCTGCTATCGAGGGCGCGCTGGTTGATCGTTCCCATCAATATGGAAAAGATGGTCGGCAGAAGGATGATCACCACCAGAAAGCCCATATCCTCGAGCAGGATTTGTAAATCCTTCCAGGCCGTTACGAAAATGATACGCAGAGGATTGATTTTCATGGTCGCCCTCCGTTATTCGAATTTGAATCGGCGGACGCCGATGAAGAAAAAGACCGCCGAGAAGATCAACAGCACCCCCAGGTTGGGCAACACGTCGACCAGGCTGGCGCCACGCGAAAGAATACTATTGTAGGCTGTGGTCGCCCACGATTGCGGCGCCAGGCGTGATAAGACTGCCAATACAGGGACCTGTTGGATCAGGAAAGCGGGCATCAACGCGCCGCCAAAGAAACCGGCCACCCATAAAAGGACGTTACTCAGCCCGCTGATTTGAGCTTCGGTGCGGGCGATGGGGGCGATCATAATCCCCAGGCAAGATATCATGTCCGCCGATGCGGGCAGACCCAGAGCTTGGAAGGGTGACGCCGGTCAGCATGGAGATGGTGGTCGTCTTGCCGGCCCCGTTCGGGCCAAGCAAGCCAAAGACTTCCCCCTCGTCTACGGTAAAGCTGATACTTTTTACCGCGCTGAATTCGCCGAATTTTTTAACCAGGTTTTCGACTTCGAGTATTTTGGGCATGATTTCCACTCTTTAAGGGAAAATCAACAATTGTGAATCAGCCCCCAGGTGATTCTGAAATCCAGTTTGCATCATTGCTACAATCAGTATACAGAATTTTCCGTCTCAACTCAATTGGCAAATTGATAATATTCTGAACTGAACGAGCCAGTCCTGGTCGTTGCCTGTACCGTACCCTACCTACGGCATCAGCCTTAATCTCGGGCTGAATACCAGTCCAGCACGCGTAAGGCGCGCAATGTGATCCACCGGCTCGGCTGGCCTTCGCCCGCATCGATCTCGACCGGCATCACGCCGGGGTAGTGGGTCTCGAGCGGCCACCGCCCGTCGCCAGCGCGTTTGGAGACGACCAGCTCAATCGCCTCTTCCACCCGTTCGTCAGGCGTGACTCCGGCGCTGCGCAGGTACTCGAGCCCGCGCAGTACGTCGTAGTGCCACCACGTCGGGAAGGCGAAGCGCGACCACGCAGCGCCGCCTTTTCGATCTCGCTCGATCACCTCGCCCGTCGAGCGCCGGTGGAAGAGACGCCGATCGAGGAGGTATTCCTGCCCGCGAAGACGGGCGCTGGTCACATCAAAGCTCACTTCGGTCGCCCGTTCGTAAGCGAGCAGAGCCTCCAGCACGCAGATGGTCGTATTGAAAGACGAGCGGGTTGAGCCCTTTTCGGCCTCACAGTTCCAGCCGCCATCGGGGAGCTGCTCAGCAAGCAGCCGGTCAACGATGCCCCGAACATCCTGGCCCAAGTAAGCGCCGACTGCGCCCACCTGTCCATTGATACAGGGCTCCACCTCACCGGCGAAGAAGGGGTTATCATCACACTCCTGCGGGCCACAGCCCTTCCAAGTCACGCCGTCACGGACGAGACCCACTGCACGTCGCGCCTGGTAGCTGACGGGATCGAGACCCAGGTCTCGCAGCAGCATCAGTACGTGCATGGTGGAGTCCCACCCACGGTTCCACGCCGCCCCACCCCAGCGTCCATCAACCCCTTGGAGGGCGAGAAGCTGGGCGCCCCAGCCCTCGGTAGCGATCCGCGAGCGCTCGGCCGCGACCTCCTTCGAAGACTCACCGATCAGGTCTCGCATTACCTGCCAGCGGATCGAAGGATCCGAATCAAGCAGCCACACTATGACCGATCTCTTCGGCATGGGGACTTTGCGTTTGGGTGCATTGGTCGCCATGTGCTTATCCTCCATCTCTCAGTTCTTTTTCGTACATCGCAAATTCGCCCGCCATATACATGCCTACCCGCTGATAAAGGCGCGTGGCTCCGATAAGATTGGCAGAATCCACGCCCAGTCCGATGGTGGTCGTACCGCGTTTGTAAAACTCGCCAAAGGTGTGACGCAATAGAGCAATGCCAAGACCTTTCTTGCGCCATGGTCGGCGTACAGCAATCGTTCCAATCCAGCCAATTCCTTTGCGGAAACGATTCTGCGAAAAGCCCGCAACTTCATACCCGTCCCAAGCAATCATCCACAAAGTTGGGTCAAAATTTGGGTTGTCAAATCTTTCATTGTGACTTCCCTCATTATAGAATTCTTCACTGCCAACCAGACGTCCATCGCGGGTTTCTACAACAAAAACATCGCACCCAACGTTGAAGCCTTCGCTTTTCCACTCGTTTGCCAGTTCTTCAGCCGTAAGCACAAAAAGTGAATCGCCCTCCATTTCCGCAACATCATGAGTGAGTTTTGCAACAGCCCGAACCGCCACTTTTTGCATTATATGGATTGATCTAGCCCGTTGAGTCTGCTATTTGTTGTGCATCTTCTTTATATTGTGAGCAATATAATGCAGGTCCAACTCATTATGTACTTATTCTTTGCCTCGCAGCATGAAACGCCGCAGCGCGCACCAGCCATCACCGGCCTATACCTATACCCGTATATACAACTCGGTCTGCGCAACAGATATAAGAGTTTCAATCTAACGACTTTCGTCATCTATGTGTGGGCGGGCGTGGATTCTGCTTGGGAGCAGAAAATACTCGAAAATACCGCAGAATCCCACACGTCAGGTGCATGCTTTGTTGGCTTGCTTTTAGATTTCGAGAACTAAACCATCATAAGCGACTTCATAACCATTTTGGGTTGCAAACTCAACCAATTCTGGATGAACGGGATGAGATAACGCCATCCTTCTTGAACACATAAATCGACCACCCAATTGTATCCCGCCCCCACCTCAAGTAGTTCGCCCGATTCTCCCCTACTCGCTTCAACACCTCTCCCACGTCAGGATCATCCGGATGCTCATCTGCCCACTCTGTCGCCGCATACCACTGCAACCCTTCATATCTGTCCCAATCATCCGGGTTGCTTACCAATGTGTAGACCAACTCTAGGCCAAGCTCTTGTCCTGCCTCCACATTCTCGTAATGCATCCCAAACGAGCTCCGTTCTTCTCCGATGGCATCCAAATACTCTGCTACTGGTTCTTGTCGCCAGTATGGCTCCCCCACCACTACCCAGCTTCCGGGGGATGCCATCTCTTTCAGCGCCTTGAGCGTTTCTTTGTGGCCGCCATAGATCCAGCTCGCTCCAATACAGGCTACCAGATCAAAGCTCTCCGGCTTATCCGGCTTATAATTCGCCCCATCCATCTCCAAGAACGTCAAATGAGCATCTGGAACACGTTCTTTGCCCTTTTTCTCTGCGTCCGAAACATGGTACGGTGAGAGATCAATCCCTATTCCTTCGATCTCGTATCGTTCTGCCAGACGGATGATGAACTCGCCCTTACCCGTGGCGATCTCAAGAACCTGTGCTTCAGGTTTCAGGGGCAGTAGAGCGATGAGTTCCTCAAATTTCTCAACACTCATCGGGTTGCAGAAAACGTGTTCCCGATGTGTGATGTCAAAGTACTTCCATTGGTCCATTCCAGGCTCCTGTCAAACGGGCAAAACAACAGTTTGCATTACTTTTGTGTGAGCAGCACGAATCCGGTTTTCCTGTCCCACATTGCAATTATACAAGATACTTCTATTTACACAAAACAAAAGCGCTCTCCAGTGGAGGCGCTTGAGATTTTTGATCAATTCCAGTCAGGCTTGCATCACTGGTCGGAACTTATGCCCGTAGATACGACTCGGTCCGCGCTATGGATGTGAATGTGTTGATCTAACGGCTTGCGTTATCTGCTGGCGGGAGGGGAGGGATAATACAATTTTTACAAAATTAGCTTGAGCTGAGAAAACTGCCTGAAAACGAGGCACGCACCCGCCAGTCAAGTGCATACTGTGTTAGGCTGTAGGGGATCGATAAAACTGGACATAACCCTTAGGGGTAGGGTACACTTCAGGAAAGAGGTCCACGATGGCAGAAAGACGGAAGTTCAGTTCAGAATTCAAAGTGCGGGTTGTGTTGGAGCTTATCTCGGGTAAGAAAGGCTTGATGGAAGCCAGCCGTGAATATGAGATCAAGGACACGGTGCTGTCGCGTTGGAAGCAGGAGTTCATCGAACGGGCGCCGCAGTTGTTTGAGCAACCCAAACCGGAAGGCCAGGAAAAGGAAGTTGCCGAGCTTGAGCGGATGGTCGGGCGACTGACGATCCAGTTGGACATGGCAAAAAAAGTATTAGGATACTCCGGCTTCCCACCGAAGGAAAACGAGTGATGGTGAAGGCGCTGAAGGACTGGTATGGCTATTCGATCCAGGAGAGTTGCCAGTTGGTAGACCTGCCGCACAGCAGCTACTACTACAAGAGCCATAAGTCGGATGAAAGCCAATTGGTGCAGGATGTGAAGAATGTGGCTGGCCAGTTTCCCCGTTATGGCAGTCGTAGGTTGTTCCATCAGCTGCGCCGGCTGATGCGTCAGCATAATCTGCTGCAAAAGGTCAAACGCAAGCAGTACAGAACCACGAATAGCGACCATCCTTACCCGCGCTATGCCAATTTGGTGCAAGATCTGGAGATTACCCATCCGGACCAGGTGTGGGTGTGCGATATCACCTACATTCGCCTGTTCCAGGAGTTCATCTTCTTGGCAGTAGTCATGGATGTATTCACTCGCTCGATCCGTGGCTGGAACTTGAGCCGCTCGTTGGACGGCTCGCTGACCCTGAAAGCCTTGCTGCAAAGCCTGGAAGATCATGTGCCAGAAATTCACCACAGCGACCAAGGTGTCCAGTATGCAGCACTCGAATATGTGAATGCCTTGCAATCCCGCCAGGTGCAGATCAGCATGGCTGCCCAAGGCGAGCCCCGTGAGAATGGTTATGCCGAGCGCTTGATGCGCACGATCAAAGAAGAGGAGGTGGAACTGTCGGAGTATCAGGACTTTGCCGATGCTAATCACCAAATAGGTCAATTCTTGGAGGATGTGTATAATACAAAGCGCATCCATTCATCGTTGGGATATCTGACCCCGGTTGAGTTTGAGTCTGCCTGGCAGGCTCAAAAATCGGAGCAGACATCCCCCTAAGCGAAGCCATTTTTCTGTCCAGTTTTATTAGACCACCTCATTATGTTCCTTTTTGTTATCGAGTTTTGTTTGCTATCCAGACAGTTCCTGAAACCTTCCATTATTGGCAAAAGGGTGCTTGGTGTTCTTGGTCGACACCTATGTGCCCTGGTGATTAGCGTTCTACAGGGAGACCGCGCGTGCGATCAGGTTTGTATGGAAATTTCGCCACGGTTGCTCGAATGTGTTTCTGAGGGTGACCAGGGTTGCCCCACACGATGGTGACCTGGGTGCCTGGCTTGGAATACTCGATGGGGATCACACAGTTAGAAATCATCCGTCGATAGGCATAGCTGTAGGTGCGGGAGGTTGTGAAGCCGACCGGGCGTCCATCAACCAATACTGTGCTGGCCTCCAAGGGCAGCTTCGGGTCACGCGGCATTTCTATATAGTCGTAGTGTTCGGTGTTCACTTCCACATGCGATTCACCGTCGCTGAACATGGATGCATAGACGACCAGGATATCCTCTTTATTCCACTCCAGGATTACCAGCTTGCGTTTGGGGTCCTTCAACTCTTTCGCAAGCGCGTCACGTCCGGGAAACTCATGATTGAGATCGATAATATTAGACATCCCCAGTTCGACCGGGCTAAAATAGTAGTCACTAATGCTATTGGGCTCAAAGCTGCCCGACACTTTGGGTATTGCGACACCTAATGTTACAGTTAAATCACCTATATTCCGCATAAATTCATAATATGGGTCCTCAGGCTCGCAAAAGGCGAACATGCTATCTCCATACATTCCAACCATTCCTGACTCTACATGTTGCTGGAGGTGATTGCGTGCGCCGATCTTCTGGATGCCTAGGTCCTGACCCGCTTGCCAGATTGCGTTGAATACCTCTTCGCCCGCCTCGAGTGGAACTTGAACCTCGAACCCCAAGTCACCCGACATCGTCAGGCGCACAAGGTAAGCGTCATAATTGGCAAATTTGACTGGTTCAGACGTGAAATGTGCAAATTTGATATCGTTGAGGTTCGTTGACGTAAATCTCTGCAGCAACTCGAATGATTTCGGTCCTGCGATCTGAAGGATTGACCGCGGAGGAACCGAAGAGATATCGACGTCATAATCTCCATTACGGTTCGTGTATAGAAACCGTGAAACCGTCATGGTGATTTCGTATGTATTGGGCGCCATTACCAGACCCATTGTATCCATCACCATCTTCCCGTCGTCACGACAGGCGATAAGGTGCTTCACCTTACCCGGTTTTACATTCGTAAAGTTATTCACGCAAGTATCAGACAGCAGCCGTGTCGCATCGGGTCCGGAGATCTTCCAAAATGGTAGTACTCCGACATTGCCTGGCCACATGGATACTGCATGCTTCCAAGCTAGTTGCTCGTCCCACCAGGTTGTCCATTCCGGCGACTTGTGCAACGCCATGCACCACCAGTCTTCTGCAGGAATGCGTTGCTGCTGAATTAACTGGTTTAAATCATTTTTGGTCATCACTTGTTCTCCTTTTCTTTCGTATATTCGACTTCGTAATCATTGTAAGCTTTGTCGCCGGTCGATTGTGCATCTACGGGTAGATCCAGCAGGTAGGTCTTGAGCGTGGGCGTGTCGCTGAAACTGCCCGGGGTCAAGAAGAATTCGACCGGCTGACCACTTTTGGTGATCAACATGGGTTATTTAATTCCCGTTTAAGCGCACAAAATTCATGAATCCTAAAGGGTAACCGAAGAAACTGTCACTTAACTTTATTTTTCCCTGCACGCCATTTTTGGCTGCTTAAACATTATTCGCGTTATTATCTGAAAAGAGCTCCGTGCAATGTACAGAATCCTTTTTTAATCACAATTTGCTATCAGCTATTCGCACGCATAATTTGATAGAGCCTCGACCTGGTTACTTGCTCCTGGTCGCATCCGGCTTGTATGGTATGGATGTGACCTTGGCGCGGATATTCTTCTGAGGATGTCCCGGATTGCCCCAGATAACAATTACCTCTCTGCCCTCCTGAGCATATTCAACTGGCATCATGCAGTGGGAAACAATCTTGCGGAAGGAATACATATAGGTTCTGGAGGTCGTAAAGCCGACTTCCTTGCCGTTAACCAAGACCTTGCTCGCTTCGATGGGAATTCTCGGTTCCTTGGGAAGCTCCATAAAATCGTAATGCACTTTATCAATTCTTTCGTGAGGCTCTCCGTCTGCGAACCAGGATTTCATA